>JAUVXZ010000057.1 GCA_030603345.1 Pseudomonadota bacterium | reverse complement strand
CCTTTTCTCTTAGTCTAAAACGTTTTTTGACAAATCTAAGGCTCCCTCCAGGCGATATCAAAACTCGCCTTCAGGGCTCAAACAGTTGACATCGCTTATCTTCCGCTTCGCCAAGATTTGTTCGCAAAAGACGTTTTAATGACCGCTCAAACGGATTTCCGTTTGGGCAACAGCCTGTTAAGAAATCTCCCGCTAGGCCGGATTTGAGGGCATTACACCGAGTTTTAGTCCCGCCGAAAGCGGGAAACACCTTAAGTGCGCCCAAAATGCTCACGGATAGAGCAAAATCGACTTTTTGCGAATGCATCAATTTTGAGGTAATGCACTTATCATGACCCCTTTTCGCACCTCGTATTGGCATATCGAACCGGTGTGGGTTTTTTACCTTCTGGCAGCCGTGGCTGTGGGAGTGTTTCTGTTTGGGCTCTTTGCCCATGTATCTGCATGGGTAAGGGGTATCAGGCGTCAAACGCTACCATTTTCGTGGCGCGGGATTTCAAATTTGTTTCTGGATGGCTTACTGGGCCGGCGCATTTTCAGAGGAGACATTGCTGCCGGGACCATGCATTTGCTCATTCTGTGGGGCTTCTTAGGCCTCTTTGTGGGAATCGTGCTGATTTCTGCAGACTACTGGGTGTATCACTTTCTGAAAGGAGCCTTCTATGTCTGGTATTCAGCCGGTCTTGAGATTCTGGGACTGATGCTGACGGCGGGTCTCATCTGGTCCCTCATCCGCCGATATCTCCAGCGTGTGCCTCGGCTCGAAAGGCGTTTTGAAGACCTCGCCCTAGTGGTTTCCCTTCTCCTGGTTGTGCTTTCAGGATTTGCAGTAGAGGGGCTCCGTCTCGCCGCCCAAAGACCGGAGTGGGCCCGGTGGTCATTTGTAGGTCATTGGGTGAGTCTTCTTTGGGTCCACCCCCAGGGTGCCCTCATTGCTTATCCTTACCTCTGGTGGGTACATGCCCTTTTGAGCCTGGGTCTCATCGCGTTTATACCATACTGTAAGCTCTTTCATATATTGGCTGCACCTGCCAGCATTTACCTGGAGAACCAACCGCTTCAGGCAATCCCGGTGGAGACGCGATCCCCGGATGACGAGGTCTTTTCCTACCGGGATATGATTTTTTTCGATGCGTGTACCCGATGTGGTCGCTGTGTGGAGGTGTGCCCCTCAACAGGAGCTGGGGAACCGTTTACACCCAGAGACTTTATTGTCTGGGCCAGAGAAAACCTTCTGACAAAGTATCATCCCCTAAACTACTTCACCTGGTTTACCCACTGGGCTAACCACAGACACACCGGCGAGCAGGGATTTGATCCTCAAAAGATCTGGCACTGTACCACCTGTCGGGCTTGTCTTGATGTATGCCCGGTGTATGTGGCAACACCGGATGCGATTCGGCAGGCACGCAGTAAGATAATAGAAGAGGGCATCCAGGTGCCGTCACTTCTGACCCAAACCTTGAAAAACGTTTATAAATACAATAATCCCTGGGAGGCCACCAAGAAAAAGCGCGCACAATGGTCCCAGGATCTGGAGATACCAGACCTCAGTGAAACTGAGGAGGCAGAGAGTTTGTGTTATTTCGTGGGCTGCACGACCTCTATGGATATACGGGCACAGAAACTGGCCCGCTCATTTGCCTGGATCTTAAAGCATGCCCAAATCCCCTTTGGTACCTTAGGTAAAAAGGAGCCCTGCTGCGGCGACATCGCCCGCCGTGCCGGAGAGGACGGGCTCTTCGAAAAACAGATGGAGGACTGTGTCGAACTCTTCGACCGGTACAGCATCCGTGAGGTGGTGACTTCATCGCCCCATTGCTTTAACACCCTTCAGAATGAATATCCGGCATTTCAGGCGCTAAAGCCCCCTGAGGAACAGGTGAACTTCCGGGTTCGTCACTATACCCAACTGTTACGTGAGTTGGTTAGAGCAGGTTCTCTCAGGTTTGAAAACCCACTTCATGTAACAGTTACCTATCATGACCCCTGCTACCTGGGTCGTCACAACCAGGTTTTTGATGCCCCCCGAGAGGTTATTACCGCCATCCCCGGAGTTACACTGGTAGAACTGGCCCATAACAGGGCAAACAGCCTGTGCTGTGGCGGTGGAGGAGACAGGGTATGGCAGGAAGATCTGGATGCCGATGTTAAGATGGCCGAAATCCGAATCAGAGAGGCAGAGGCCACCGGGGCAGAGATCCTTATAACGGCCTGCCCCTTGTGCCTGATCATGCTGGAAGATGCCCGCAAGACCACTGGTTTGGAGCATACTCTACGGGTAATGGATCTAAATGAATTCGTGGAAATGGCACTGAGCCTGGAGCTCATCCCTGGAGAACAAAAAGTCAGAAGGAGGTTTGCAGTATGAATATTGTCGTATGCGTAAAACAGGTCCCTGAAGTCACTGATGCCGAACTTGAGATCAATAAGGAAGGAGCAGAGATTCTCAAGGAGGACCTGGAGTTTGATATCAATGAATGGGACAACTATGCCGTTGAAGAGGCGGTGCGAATAAAGGAAGCCCATCACGGAAAAGTGACTGTGGTCACCCTGGGAGATGAGGATTGTGCGGATGTCTTAAGAACTGCCCTGGCTATGGGAGCGGACGAAGCCATCCGCATCGATGAGCAAGGCTTCGAGTTTTCTGACGCAGCAGGCATCGCGCAGGGTCTTTACCGTGCAGTTCGGGATGTACCCTTCGATCTCCTTCTCACCGGGGCTCAAGGTTCTGATGACGGTTGGGCTCAGGTAGGCCTCACGCTTGCGGAATTGTTGGGCATCCCCTACGCCTCTCTGGTGGTTGGAGTGGAGATCGGTGAAGGCACAATTACGGTCCATCGGGAGTTGGAGTCCAATACCCAGGAAAAGGTAGACATGCCACTACCAGCAGCCCTTACGATTCAAACAGGAATTAATAACCCGCGGTATGTATCTATCATGGGGATCCAAAAGGTTCGCAGAATTGAGATCAAAGAAACCGATTCAGAAGAACTCGGGCTGTCTGAAGCGGAAATTGGGTCACAAGGCTCGAGGGTGGACTCGCAGAAACTGTCTCTCCCACCGGTGGGAGAAGGCGCTGATATCCTTACCGGGAGCCTTGATGAAATCTGTGAAAAGACAGCCCAAATTATCCGCGACAAGGGAGGGGTGATGTAAATGGACGAAATTCTGGTACTCGCTGAACATCGACAGGGAGAGCTGAGAGATATTACCTTTGAAATGCTCTTCGCAGCCAACACATTGGGCAAAGAAAATGACCTTGCAACTGCGGCTCTCCTTTTAGGACATGAGACATCCGGCCTATCAGGGAAACTCAAAGGCGCATGCGATAGGGTTCTGGTGATGGAGGACCCGGAACTTGCTCATTACAATGCTGACCAGTATCTTATGGCTCTGGAAACGGCCATTAAGGACCGGAAACCCCTGTTGACATTGATCGGCCACACAGCCATAGGCATGGACCTGGCCCCTGCAATGGCAGCCCGCCTGTCCCTGCCGTTGGTGACTGATTGTGTGGACCTGAGCCTGGAGGAGGGAAGACTTGGGGTTCTGAGACAGATCTATGGCGGAAAGATCAACGCCCAGTTGGCCATGAAACCCTCTGATCACTATCTGATCAGTCTTAGAACCGGCGCCTTTGACGCGGAGGTTGAACAGGGGAAATCTGGTGATGTAGAAACCATCCCTGCGCCTGCCTGGACGAACTTGAGGGGCCGGCAATTTTTGGGCTACGTTGAAGCTGAGCTTGAGGACGTGGATATCGCAGCCGCCGATATCCTGGTCTCCATTGGGCGAGGCATAGGAAAACCCGAGAACATCCCCCTTGCACAGGAATTCGCCGATGCAATCGGAGCTACCCTGTCCTGTTCCCGGCCGGTTGCTGACGAGGAATGGCTTCCCAAAAGTAGACAGGTTGGGACATCCGGAAAGACCGTCAGGCCAAAGGTATATATCGCACTGGGCATCAGCGGAGCATATCAGCACCAGGCTGGCATGAAAAATGCTGACACCATTATTGCCGTGAACAAAGACCCCATGGCACCTATCTTTGCTATTGCCCACTATGGTATTGTAGACGATCTGGCGCAGGTACTGCCTGTGTTGACTGAACATTTTGCGAAAAAATAGGAGCGATGAAGAGGGATAACACCACATCATATCGCGCCTCCCGATCCCGTCCCGGTCTCGGGACGGGGAGGGCGGGCATGTAAATCCTGTCTGATTTATCGTTTTGCTATTAACGCCTGAAACAGTATAACCTTTTCAATTTCTATCCCGCAAGGCAGGATGGATTAATGTCGATTCAGTTTTAAGGAGAACAGATCGTGGATTTTGCACTCAGTAAAGAACAACGGGATATCGTAAGGGCAGCCCGGAAATTCGCCTCGGGAGAGTTTCCTGACCGCGCGCTTGAATTTGACCGTGATGAGACCTTCGACCTGGATTTATGGAGAAGGGCCTGTGAACTGGGTTTTGCTGGCGTGTTTATAGACCAGGCATATAACGGTGCGGGTATGGGCTACCTGGAACACTGCCTTATCACCGAGGAGTTCTGGGCGGCAGATCCAGGGATCGGCCAGGCTATTATCTCCTGCACCTTTGGCTCCGAGCTTCTGCTTCTCTTCGGGTCTGAAGACCAGAAACAGCTCATACTTCCCCAGCTTGTTGCTGGTAAGGCCATGATAGCTACTGCCATAACAGAACCTGATGCGGGATCTGATGTAACCATGGTCGCCACCGCGGCAGTTAGACACGGTGATGAATGGGTGATAAATGGGAGCAAGATGTTTACCACCAACGGTAGTCTCGCCACATATATCCTGTTCTTTTGCAGAACAGACCCGCACAATCCTTCCCGCCATGCACGTCACAGCTTTTTCCTCGTTCCGACTGACACGCCAGGATTCAAGTCCAAAAAGATCCACGGAAAGATGGGTATCCGGGCATCGGATACGGCCGAGATCTCTCTGAGCAATGTCCGCGTGCCCCTTACCAACTTGGTGGGGGAGGAAGGTGCAGGATTCCACCAATTAATGGCCTTCTTTGACCGCACCAGACTTCATATCTGCGCACAGGCGGTCGGGCTGGCCCGCGCCGCATTGGAGGAGTCGATCCGCCACACCAAAGAACGCAGCCAATTTGGTGCACCCCTGGCCTCTTTTCAGGTGACCCAATTCAAAATCGCCGAGATGGCTACCAGGATCAGAGCGGCAAAAAATCTCTATTACGAGGCTGCCTCGTCCGTAGATCAGGGAACGATCGATCCGGCCCTCATTGCCATGGCCAAATGGTTTTCCGCTGAAGTGGCGCTTCAGTGTGCTGACGAGGCCGTTCAAATGCATGGCGGTTATGGCTACATTGATGAATACAAGGTGAACCGCCTGTACCGTGCTGCTAAGCTCCTGGAAATCTACGAAGGCACCAAGGAGATGGAAAAGACCATTATTGCAAGGAGTCTTTTGGGATAGTAACAGACACCACTCCGCCCAAGCACAAGAAGAGACCTTTGCATAACCCCTCTTCTGTCAAAATTTAGCCTGCCGCTTCTCAACAGGCGGTTGCCCAAACGGAAATCCCTTTGAGCGGTCATTAAAACGTTTTGGCCAACAAATCTTGATGGAATAGTAAAAAGTCATTTTAACGCCTGGATACCCATCCCCGCCTGCGCTGTGGACAGGCTCTTCGCGGGTATGACGGCTATTGTATCTGCTTGATATTAATTCCTTTATTGTCATTCCCGCGTAGGCGGGAATCCAGATAAATTCGAAAATTCTACTTTTTACGAGAACATCAATCTTGGCGAAGTGGAAGATAAGCGATGTCAACTGTTTGAGCCCTGAAGGTGAGTTTTGACATCGCCTGGAGTCCCGCTTTGCGGGATCAAGAAACGTTTTAGACTAAGAGAAAAGGGATTTCGGCAACAGCCTGTTTACAGAATGGCGCAATCACGGAACAAAAACTCCCCTAAAAGCAAATAAGAGGTTGAATTTTGGTAATTCTTTTGTTATAGAGACAAGTTGTGTTTCTTGTAAGACAAATTTTTTGTGAGGGGGATAGAAGTTAATGGGTGAACCAACAGAAGAAATAAAAGAAGAGACCAAGGACATAACTGAAAAAGACACCGAGCTGGACACAGAAAAGTCAGATGAAAAAAAGGGTGATACCCCTGATGACGTGAGCGCCGTGAAACAAGAATCTCCGGAAATGAACATGGAAGAGATGTACGAACGGAGCCTGAAGCAAATCAATGAAGGCGAGCTCATCACAGGAGAGATTATCAAGATCGAGGACGATTTTGTCCTGGTGGACATCGGTTATAAATCCGAAGGTAGTATCCCTATTAACGAGTTCAAAGGTTCAGATGGAAACATAGCAGCCAAAACAGGAGATAAGGTCGATGTTGTTTTAGAGAGAAAAGAGAATGAGGACGGCCGTGTAATGCTTTCCATGGAACGGGCCAAGAAGATAAAGGTATGGGATCATATCCGGGATCTTTATAATACTGATGGCACCATTCAGGGAAAGGTAATCTCCAAAGTCAAAGGAGGTCTCTCTGTAGATATCGGCCTTCCTGCATTTCTACCCGGCTCGCAGATTGGTCTTCACCCCATCAGGAACCTTGACTCCCTGGTAGGCCAGGTAATGGACCTGAAAATCCTCAAGTACAATAAGAAGCGGAATAATATCATTATCTCTCGAAGGGCCATTCTTGAAGCTGGGAGGATGAAAGAGAAAGCCAAGACACTCGCTCTCATCGAGGAAGGATCCATCTTCACGGGAACGGTCAAGAATATTACTGACTATGGTCTCTTTATAGATCTTGGCGGCCTCGATGGGCTCCTCCATATTACGGATATGTCCTGGGGCAGGGTTGCTCATCCCTCTTCAATGTACAAGATCGGAGACGAAATAACGGTTAAGGTCATTAACTTTGACAGGGAGCGAGAGAGAGTGTCCCTCGGTCTCAAGCAACTCAAACCCGATCCCTGGGTCGATGCAAATAACAGGTTCCCCGTAGGCACAAAGGTCACCGGCCGTGTAGTCAACCTTACCGATTATGGCGCATTTGTAGAGATAGAAGAAGGCATAGAAGGTTTGATCCATATCTCAGAGATGTCCTGGACCAAGAAGGTCAAACACCCCTCCCAGATAGTGAACGTGGGGGAGGAGCTTGAGGCAGTAGTGCTCAATCTGGATACTGGAAACAAGAGAGTCTCATTGGGGATGAAACAGGTTAAGCCGAATCCCTGGGATCTTATTGCGGAAAAATATCCTGTGGGCACCATTATTGAAGGTCGCATAAAAAACATTACCGATTTTGGGATATTTATCGGCATAGATGAGGACATTGATGGGCTCGTTCACATTTCTGATATCTCCTGGACCAAGAAGATTAAGCATCCTGGTGAACTCTATAAGAAGGCGGACGAGGTCCAGGCAAAGGTGCTGTCTATATCCAAGGACAATGAGCGTTTCTCGCTTGGCATAAAGCAACTAACCAAAGACCCCTGGGAGGACATCCCTGAAAAATACAAGGTTGGCACCAAGGTGACCGGAAGGGTTACCAATATCACCGATTTTGGCATGTTTGTGGAGCTTGAAGAGGGGATAGAGGGTCTGATTCATTCTTCCGAGATAAGCAAGAGTAAGTCTAAGTCCTCCCTCGGCAAATTCCAGATCGACGACGTTATTCAGGCCGTCGTCGTACACGTTTCCAAACAGGACAAAAAAATCGGCCTCTCCATCCGAAAACTCCAAGACAAGGAATTCAGAGATATCTATGACGATTTCAAGGATGGGGTGAAAGAGGCCCCTTCCACGTTTGGGATGCTTATTAAAGAGAAGATGGAAGAAGCGACTGCCAACCTCCCCTCACAGGAAGGAGAAAAAGTCACAGACAAGCAAGAGCCAGCAGGAGTCGAATCTGATGACGCGCCGGCAGAAGAAGCATCCACGGAAAAAACAGAGTCTACCGCTGAGGAGGAAGAATCCTTGGTAGAAGAAGACACGTCTTTAGAAGAAGAAACTTCTTCGGAGGAAAAGGAATCTTCAGAAAAAGACAAATCTTCAAAGAAAAAGGCGTCTTCAAAGCAAAAAGGCTCTGCCAAAGAGTAACCGTTCACGGGTTCAGGGTTCAGAGGTTAGGGGTTCAAGGTTCATGGTTCAAGGTTCAGGGTTAGTGAAGGTCAACGAAAGAAAGGTAACCCTGAACGGTGAACTTTGAACCTATGAACCTCTACGTCAAAGACAACGAGTCCTCATAGCAGGTGATCTTTATTCAGTGCTCGCTAACCCCGTTACAGATACTTATTTTGAACCTTCATTTTTCGCCATAACAGGTAAAGATACCATTTCATGGCTAAGACCAATCGTCCTATCACATTAGTCCTTATTATATTGGGTATAGCCATTCTCTGTTTTGGCACTCTCATGGCTATTGTTCTCTCGCTCTCCCGCTCTACCCTTACTCTGTCATTCAGTAACAAGATAGGCGTAATTCCCATCAATGGGGTCATAAGGGATGCGGATGCCATCACTGAGCAATTGATAGCGTTCAGGGATGATAAGCAAATCAAGGCCATAATCTTGAGGATAAACTCTCCCGGCGGTGGAGTAGGTCCTTCACAGGAGATATACAGCGAGACAAGGAGAACTACAAAGACAAAAAAGGTGGTAGCCTCTCTCGGATCCGTAGCCGCATCTGGTGGGTACTATGTTGCATCAGCAGCCGATTCTATAGTTGCCAACCCGGGGACCCTTACCGGCAGCATTGGGGTCCTTATGGAGTTCGTGAGGTTCGAGGAACTGCTCAAGAAGATCGGGGTAGAGATGCAGGTGATTAAAAGTGGCGAGTTCAAGGATATCGGTTCACCCAATAGAAAGATGACTAAGGAAGAGAGAGAAATACTTACCCGCCTCATAAAAGACATCCAGAATCAGTTCGTAACTGCTGTCTCTCAAGGAAGGAATATGCCAGAAGAAAAAGTGCTTGAGCTGGCTGACGGCAGAGTCTTCTCAGGCAGAGAAGCCAAAAGGTTAGGCCTCGTGGATTCTCTCGGCAATTTCCAGGATGCTGTTAATGTAGCCAAGAGGATGGCTCATATCAAGGGAAAGGTAAAATTGGTCTATCCTGTGAAAAAAAGAAGGTCTCTTTTATGGGATTTGCTATTTAAGGATTTATTCGACGCCCTTATGAACAGGCTCGATCGCCCTTCCGGGCTCCTCGAGTACCGCTGGAACGGAAACATAGGCGTATTTGATTAAAGAAAATTAATCTCCCCTTTTCCTTCCCTGATTATCTCCGGATTATCGTCTACCAAGGAAACTACCGTGGAAGGTTCATATGAAATAACTCCCCCATCAATAACTGTTTCTACGAGGGAAGAATAGGTATCATGGATTATCGAAGGCTCTTCTAAATTGATACTGGTGCTAATAATAGGACGGCCCAAACCCTCAACGATAGCCAGACAGATCTCGTTGTTGGGTACCCGTATGCCCACCGTTTTTCTGGAGGCGAGCATGAGCTTGGGTACCAGCCTGGTTCCCTCTAATACAAAGGTATAAGGCCCGGGAAGGGTTCTCTTCATAATTCTATAGGCATTATTCGAGACCTGCGCATACAGACTGATATCTTTCAGATTGGCACATATAAAGGAAAATGGCTTCGCCAGTGGCCTCTTCTTGAGCTGGTATATACGTCGTATTGATCTTTTGTTAAAGACATCGCAACCGATACCGTAGAACGTGTCCGTTGGATAGATTATGAGGCCACCTTGATCCAATACTTCAACAACCTTGCTAATCAGCCTTTTTTGTGGATTATCCGGATTGATTGATAAAAGCATAGATTTTCTCCCTTATGGTAGATGTGGGGATTTTCATACCTGGGCGATGCTTTCAAAGAACTCAGAGTTCAGAGTAACGTATTGTGCAAGCCAGATCCTGACTCATGCGTTGCGAGATGTCAATTTGGTTGCCAAGCGAGCTACTTAATTATATATTTACTTCGCCATAACTGTTTTGTCCAGAGCTTACTGTCACAATTTTTTAGTATCGTTCAAAAGTGTTTACTCAATGGTATATTGGTTAGAGAACATATTTAATTACCTCTATCCGGCCATGCCCATTTTCTCAAGGCGCTATCTATAAGGTTCAAGGGAGGTGGTCAAATATGTGGGGTTTAGATGAACCAGGTAAAGACTCCCAGGGCTTCCACAGTGTAAACCCCACATATGTGACCACTGCAAGACCCGGTGGAATTCTTTTTTAGATATCGCCTTTCAAAAACAGCCATGACCTCTTTTAGAACGTGAACGAGTACGCAGTATGGTTCATGCCAACACTTTTGAACGATACCAATATTTTCGGCAAGCTGGCATGGGTCTCGAAAACAGTAAACTCTTAGAACCAGTGCACCATTTCACTATTATATTTGCATATGTTAGGATTCCAATGTCAAAGCTCAAACTTCAAGACATCTAATAGCCATCAGGGTTTTGACATTTCCTAATTTGGATTTGGTTTGAACTTTGGATTTTGACATTTGCCATTTCAACTAATTAAGTATGTGTATCTTGCAAGGAAGCGATAATAGTACCATGATCCCTCTATTTGTTTTTCTTCTGGGTGCCATAATAGGAAGCTTCTTGAATGTCTGTATCTACAGATTGCCAAAAAGAGAATCAATTGTAACTACTCCCTCTCATTGCCCTCATTGCAGTGAGCCAATACACTTCTATGATAACATTCCTTTAATAAGTTATCTCGTTCTGAGAGGAAAATGCAGGCACTGCAAAGAGCATATCCCCCTTCGCTATCCGGTAGTTGAAGGACTGTTTGGTTTACTCACCCTGGCCCTCTTTTTCAAGTACGGCCCGACCCTCCCCTTTCTCCTCTTTTTGGCATTTACCGCTGCCTTGATCGTTATTACATTCATTGATCTGGATCATCAAATCATCCCTGATAGTATATCCATTCCGGGAATCTTTGCGGGGATTGGTGCCTCCTTTTTTGTCCCGTTGCTATCCTGGCATGAATCGGTTATTGGGATTGTGATTGGAGGTGGCTTCTTATTTCTGGTTGCTCTCGGATATAAGTGGATCACGGGCCGGGAGGGAATGGGAGGCGGTGACGTCAAACTTCTTGCCATGCTCGGAGCATGGCTGGGATGGAAGGCAATCCCGTTTATACTCCTTACAAGTAGCTTGATCGGCGTCGTGATTGGCGGTGGCATTGGATTACTAAACAGAACGGGACTCAGGTCCAGGATACCTTTTGGCCCCTTTCTTGCATTATCTGCTCTTATCTATGTGTTTTTTGGCCCAGAGCTAATAAACTGGTATCTTACATTTACATTGTAGATAAATATCTTTCCTCATGAAACTGTCTGCTTATGGTCTAAAGACCGGGATCTTTGCAACCCTCGTTTTCGTCCTGCTTTTGGCTATGCTGTTACTCGATATCGTCATGATCAAGATGGCGGAACAGGACATGGTAAATGCAGAAAAGAAAAAGGGGTTACTCCTCTTGCGCGCAATCGAACAGACTATGGTCACCAGCTTAAAGGGTCACACAGAAAACGTCCTGGACACAGCGTCTCCCTTTTTTCAGGGTCTCCACCGGGTATTGGATACAAAAAGCCTTTCCGGGGTGCTCCTTATCAATGATTCCGGCGGAACCATATTCGAGACACAAATGGGGGAAGGAGATAGAGGAACACTTTCAGCACTTGCAGTACAATCCCTTAGAACCCAAAAGGATTTGAGTGATCTTTCTACATGGGGAGTCTTTCCATTCTTACCACTAAAGCGAGGATATCTGCTTTTGGCCTCCCCCATCGTTTATGATAAAAGGGTTCTCGGTGCAGCATCTGTTCAAATACCCTTACGCGGTATGTACAGCACTATCAGACAGTCACAAAAGGTTGTTCTCTTCTATATCCTGTTAAATACCCTGTTTCTATCACTCTTTGGCTTCTATCTCCTGTACCGGAGTATCATACGGCCTATCAATCGCCTCGTTAGAAGGGCCGAAGAATTCAAGGAGGGAGAGACCTTTCTCCTTTCTTCCGAGACAAGACACAACGAGTTCGGCAAACTCTCACGAGCAGTCAATATGACTTTGAGAGGCCTGGAAGACAGCAAAGCAGAGTTGCGAGAGAGCGTAGAGTCTCTTGAAAACACCAACCGTGAGCTGAGACAGGCCCAGGAAGAGATAGTCAGGTCAGAGAAATTGGCCTCAGTCGGGAGATTGGCCTCTGGCGTGGCCCACGAAATCGGAAATCCTATCGGGATAGTGCTCGGGTATCTAGACCTTCTCAAAGGCAGCGACCTGAAAAAAAGAGAACAGGCGGACTTTATCGCTCGCATTGAAAAGGAGATAGACAGGATAAACAGGACTATCGGGAATCTTCTTGACTTCTCCAGGCCCTCAAAAGGGGAGGTAAAGGCCGTATCCGTCCACCAAATCATTGCTGATACGCTGGAGATACTAAAGCCTCAACCCATGATGACCGATATTGACGTTGTGGTTGATCATCAGGCTGCTCAGGATACCGTTTTGGCTGACCCGGACAAACTGAAACAGGTATTCCTTAATATTGTAATGAATGCGCTAGATGCTATGGCTCCCAATCACACAAATGACAGGTCAGACAGTAAACAGTTATCAATCACAACCAGTTTGGTATCAGAAAGCGGGTCAGGCACCGGTGGCAGCACCACCAGAGTACACGTAGATTGTGTCGATAATGGGCCGGGGATCTCTGCCCAAGACCTGAGCAGGATCTTTGATCCGTTTTATACTACTAAGGAACCCGGAAAGGGAACAGGGCTCGGGCTTTCGGTGAGTTTGAGGATCGTTGAGGACATGGGGGGAGACATCAAGGTAAGAAGTGACGTGGGTAAGGGAACAACAATGACTGTTATCCTGCCCCTTCATGGAGAATGAAAGTCGTCAGTTGTCCGTTGTCGGTTGTCCGTTGAAATCAGTAAGGATAATCCAAGGCTTAGATAATTAAAGGGAAAAGCGGCAAGGATTCTGGTATCTGGGGTTGCTCCCCAAGACCCATGCGAATCATGATATGGCTTATGAAACTCAAAAAGGTATACGTATTGTTTTTTCGTAACCGTTCACGGGTTCAGAGGTTCAGGGGTTAGTGAAGGTTAACAAAAGAAAAGCAACCCTGAACGGGGAACTCTGAACCCTTGAAACCCTTAACGGTGAACTTTGAACCTGTGAACCCATACGTTTTTTAAAACGGACCACTCCTGAGAAACTTGATTATAAATGGTCTTTTCTTATCTGACAGGATTTACTGGATCTATTGGATTTTCTTTTCCCGCTACGCGGGAGAGATGAAACCGGGTTGTGTATTTTCTCTGGAGTGCCATAATACCCATCTCTGGTTTGACCCCGGAGCTTTCTCTTGCCGCCTTTGGCGGCATTGGGTTTTTGTCCTTCCATCCCCGCCCGCCTCGCCTGAGCGAGAGCGATGGCGGGCAGGTGGGAAGGACAAAAGGACAACAAAAATCATGTTAATCCCTGGCCCAGACCTGGCATGTCAAGATGCAGTGATGGAAAGTGGGGCATTCATAAGCAGTGAAAACAGTTGCATATCCACATCCCGTCGCGCCAGGGCAGGCCTGTTAATCCTGTCTAATACATTAAGGAAGATAAAGTAGAGTTACTTTCATGAATAAGTCTGAAGCGCAGCGTCGGACTCGGATGCTGACAACAATCAACGGACTAAATCGAGACTGATCATGACAAAAAAACAGATTCTTATCATCGAAGATGAAGCCAACATGAGGCACATGCTGGAAGTACTCTTGGAAAAGTCCGGCTATGGAGTGACATTAGTAGCCGATGGCCAAGAGGGCTTGGAAGTGACCGGAAAGGAAACATTTCAATTCATCCTCTGCGACATAAAGATGCCCAGAATGGACGGGATGACATTTCTCAAGTCGGCAATTGATACCATCAGGGACACCCCCGTTATTATGATGTCTGCATATGGAACCGTTGATACGGCTATTGAGGCTATGAAGCTCGGTGCCTATGACTACATCAGCAAACCATTTAAGCCTGATGAAGTGCTCTTGACCCTGAAAAAGGCAGAGGAGCGAGAGAAACTGAAAAGTGAGAACCTGAGACTAAAGGATCGGATCCAGAAAATCGAGCGGAGTTATACCTTCAGTAACATAGTGGCAAAGAGCAAGGCAATGCAGTCAGTCTTTGATCTCGTCAAAAAGGTTGCGGACTACAAAACCACGGTCCTCATTCACGGTGACAGTGGCACCGGAAAAGAGCTGATTGCCCGGGCCATCCACTTTAATGGATCACGACACGCCGGCCCACTGGTGTCAATCAACTGCGGCGGAATACCAGAGACACTGCTTGAAAGCGAGATGTTCGGGTACAAAAAGGGGGCCTTTACGGATGCGTGGCAGGATAAAAAAGGTCATTTTGAAGAGGCACATGAGGGAACCATCTTTCTCGATGAGATTGGTGAGCTTTCCCTACCCCTCCAGGTTAAGCTCCTGAGAGTTCTCCAGGAAGAGGAGATAACCCCCCTTGGCTCCACTGCCACCAAGAAGGTGGATGTGAGAGTAATAGCAGCTACAGCCAAGGACTTGGCAGAAGAGATAAAAAAGGGGCTGTTCAGGGAAGATCTCTACTACCGCATAAATGTGGTAACCATATACCTGCCCCCCTTAAGAGAGAGACGTGAGGATATACCCTTGCTCACGGACCACTTTATCAAACAGTTCAACGGCAAGCTCAACAAGAACCTCAAAGGCATTTCCTCTGAGGTAATGGAACAGTTTATGGTACACCGGTGGCCAGGGAATGTCCGGGAATTGGAAAATGTGATAGAAAGGGCAATCCTCCTTGCCCCCGGCAATATTTTAGAAATGTCCGACCTTCCCCCAGACCTCAAAGCTGCCCGCTTTCCATCGGGCGGCTTGACCCGCGAAGGAATATCTTCCATCAAGGAAGCCAAACGTCTGCTTGAAAAAAACTTCATCGAGCGGGCATTAGCCAAAACTGGCGGCAACAAATCACAGGCTGCCAAAATGCTCGAGATCAGCCGTCCCATAC
>JAUVXZ010000217.1 GCA_030603345.1 Pseudomonadota bacterium | reverse complement strand
CCGGTCTCGGGACGGGGAGGGCAGGCTGAGTAATCTAAGCAGATATGTACTGGTGGAGCGTTGGCCCTGGCTGAGGGTTTCTTTTTGACTAAGGAGATCTCTAAGTGTTTCAGAATCTTCTCTATGACGTCTTTATCCTCAATAAAGCCGACAACCTTCATGGTTCCCTGGCACTTAGGGCAGGTGAGAGGATCAACCTTCCGCCAGAGGCGGACAGGCTCCATATCTTACCATCTGCTCTCCTTTATCAGGTGTATGAGAAGACATAGCAGCGAGTGCTTGCATCCCGCCTATCGGTGGGGCCATTCTAGGGGGATCATAGTAGAGATTGGCATAGAAATATGGCCACTACAACCAAAAGGAGTATAGTTCTGGTGAGCCAATTTAACTTTTTAGTGAGATATCCCTCAATTGCAATAACGAAAAAGATAAGGCCAATCATGGTCGTAAGTCCGAAACCAATGATCGGAAGTGGCTCCCCAATTAGCAGTAGTTGAGGGCTGTAAGCAAAGAGGAAGGGAATAACAAATGCCGCAAATCCCATCCTAAAAGCAGCAAACCCAGTTTTGTTCGGATCCGATCCGGCAAGTCCCGAAGCTGAATAGGCGGCTAAAGCCACCGGTGGAGTGATCGGTCCGATGCAACAGAATATGAACAGAAACATATGCGCGACCAAGGGCGATAGACCCACCTCTGTTAATGAGGGAACAATCAATGCTGCTAGGATGATGTATGCGGCTGTGGGGGGCATGGCAAAGCCAAGTAAAATGCCACTTAGCATTGAGAATAGTAGGACCAAGAATCTACTGCCCCCCGCGAGCGTCAATAACTCCGAGGAGACCCGAAAGCCCAGACCCGTCAGGGAAATGATTCCATAAATTATTCCAGCCGCCGCACAGGCTACGGCCACAGGTATGGCTTTTTCCGTGGCATCTGCCAAGGCTTCCAAAATATCAGTAATGGTCATCCGCGTAAGTTTTCTGAGCATGGCCAAGGCTACCAAGGAGATGATTCCCCAAAAGGCGGCCCACATGAGGCTCCACCCGCTGAGCAGCAACCCAATCAGAATGAACACAGGGGGAATTAAATGGCCGTAGTTCTTGAGCGTAATAAACAAGTCCGGAATTTGTTCTTTGCTCAATGCCGGAATATCAGTCTTAACCGCCCTTAAATAAACCGTTGACATCAATGAAACGTAGAATAAGAAGGCAGGTACTGCCGCTGCTATGGCCACAGAAATATAGGGCATCTCCACGTATTCGGCCATTATAAATGCGCCAGCACCCATTATGGGAGGTGTAAACATGCCTGCTGTTGATGCGACTGCTTCTATGGCCCCTGCTATATGTTTTTTGAAGCCAATCTGCTTCATGAGAGGTATGGTAAAACTCCCCGTTGTAACAACATTTGCCACGGGGGAACCTGACATCATTCCAAAAAAGGCGCTGCTGATAACGGATGTCAGGGCCGGTCCACCCCTTATTCTTCCTACAGCCGCAAAACTCAGGTCCATAAACCATTTTTCCCCGCCAGTCTTGAGTAGGAAAGCTCCAAAAATCACAAACAACATCACATAACTTGCAGCTATGTACATGGGTAGGCCATAGATGCCGGTGGTATCCCAAAATAAAAATGAGGAAATACGGGTAACAGAGTAGCCCCTCGTTGCAAACATGGTGGGAGCGTAATTCCCAAATAAGCCGTAGAGAATGAAGAGGATGGTTATCCCCCCCAAGAACCAACCAATCTTTCTTCTTGTGGCCTCTAAGATCAGGAAAACCATCACAACCGCAGCAGCAATTTCAAGGGATGTGGGATCATGAATCCCTGATGCAAACTCCTCCCATCGAAAAACCAAGATTGCGGTACACAAGGCTGCCAAGACGGCAAGAAAAATGTCTAAATGGGGCCCCCGTCTCTTTTCCGGAGCCTCAGCAGAAGGCCAAAAAACGACCATCGCAATGAACCCCCAAAAAACACCTCGAATCACGATGGGAGGCATGAGGCTGAACACATTGGCATAGATGGCAAAAAGAGAGGTAAGAACCAACAGGGTCTTCACTACCATTATCGACTCCGCTTACTCTTATGAGATCTGCTTTCCTATTACCCTGCCACTCCTTAAAGGTGAGGCGGTCGTGACTTCCGTGGACGATGGTTCTCCATGGCGGCAGAAAAAGGGGGAGGAGCTGACACCCCTCCCCCTTACGGTTCATTATTTTCCGGTCCAGACTCCTTGCTCCTTATAGTATTTGACAGCCCCTGGATGAAATGGAACCAGGGAACCTATGGTGGCCATATCCAGACTGAATTTTTTCATGGATGGATGGCTCGCCCTGAGCTTGTCAATGTTTTCAAAGACAGCTTTCACTATATTGTAAACTAACTGTTCCTCGAGATCTTGGTCAACCAGAATAACGTTAGCTGTAGCCACTGTTGGAATGCTTTGATCCTGCCCTTCATACGAGAATTTTGGAACTACTTCTGGGACATAGTGCAGATATTTTGCCAGAATTGCCTTTCGATTTTCCTCCTTCAAACGGAGCAATTTGACCTTGTTGGTTACACTAAATTGTTTAACCGCCGGTACTGGTGGTGCCATGTAGAGGACGGCTGCATCCACCTTTCTATCCCCAAGGATCCTTAATGACTGCCCATACGGAAGATATACTGGCTTTATATCGTCAAAACTAAAACCCATGGTCTTGAAAATCTCTTTCAGCCTTATTAGGCTGCCATGACCCGCTGGCCCCACCGCAACTCTCTTTCCTTTCAATTCAGATACATATACTAGGTCTGAGCCCGCTAAGGTGAAAATCTGAAGATATCCTTTTTGAAAACTCGAAATCATACTGCGGATGTTGGTGTACTTCTGTTTGAACGGACGTCTCCCCTCATAGCCCTGTTTGGCAATGGCATTAATAGTGAGGCCGATTTGAATTTCCTTTGTTCCCAGCAGTTTCACGTTCGCCACTGCCGCTCCCGTCACCTCTGCTGTGGCGTTAACCCCTTCCACATGCTTTGTGACTATATCGGCCAGTGCTCCGCCTATTGCGTACCAAGTTCCGCCGGCAGGGGCTGTGCCAATACTGATAACCTTGGCAGCCTGTGGAGAAGAGACAAATACCAGACTAAACAGAATAACGAACCAACTAATTTTTTTTAACATTTTCATTCCTCCTTTTCTTAATGGTTATCGCCAAAAGGTTCCCTGTACAAATTTCTCTTGAAAAAAGGAGCGAGGCTTCTTTCCCCGCTTCGCCTTATTCAATACCATACTCCTCCCACATGGCTTTCACCTTTTCCATGTGTTCTTTGGGCGGTAAAGACGCTGGGGGAAATTGTTGGTGCTCGGTGGCGTCAATGACCACCTTGGAGGAAAACTTCCGCCTGGGATCCCCTTTAGGAGTTCCGTGTGGCGCTAGGGCCGGATCCAAGGGAACAGGAATTGTATTGTCAACAATGTAGATATCCTGATTGGGCCTGACTCTCCAGCTCATGGCCCATTCCACTTGGAAAGGATCCCGGATATCGATATCCCCGTCCACCATAATGGTGAATTTGCCCAGGGAGGGATCTATGGACCATGCCCCCCAGATATACTGCCAAAATTGCCCGGGGTAGAGTTTGTCTGCTGATATGATTAAGTAGGAAGCTGCTCCACCGCTTTCGGTGATGTGGACATCTTTGACAGGGAGTAAAAGCCGGTCTTTTAGATGAGAGTAAATTCCGGATTCCCTGCCAAAGGAACGCATCAAACTGCTCTCACTGGGTGGCATTTGACTGACGTATACGTGATAGATAGGATCATTCCTGTGGGTGATGGCTTTGACGTTCACAATAGGTGCCATACCGTCCGGCCCCATGTAACCATGGTATTCACCGAAAGGACCTTCCTCTTCTACATAATCGGCAGGGATTTCTCCTTCAATCACGATTTCCGCTGTAGCGGGCACTTCCAGGGCAATGGTTTCGCATCTTACCATTTCGATCGGCTCACCCCTCAACGCACCGGCCACTTCCAGCTCGTCAATTCCTTGAGGGATTCCCGATACGGCACTCAGTGGTATCGTTGGGTCTGCTCCGATTACAATGGCGACAGGAGTCGGCTGGTTTATCTCATTATTGGCCTTGATGTGGTCAACCATATGCCGAAAAGGGCCACTAAAATGAATACCACTTTTGTTCTTCTCTTTAAGCTGGCAGCGGTAGCAGCCCATGTTGCGTTGTCCTGTGACGGGGTGCCTGCTGATACAGCACGGAGCCGTTAAAAAGTAACCAGGATCTTGCCCCACTGTCCACATGGGATGCGGAAATGAAAAAATGTCTATTTGTTCTCCTTTGAGAATATTTTCTTTGACTGGTCCTGTATCCACCAGTTTAGTTGGGATTCTATTAGCAATGGCATCAGCCCATTTTTTTCCAACGATCTCTGTCATATTTTCAGCTGGAATACCGAGAGCGGCAGCATATATATGTCTAGATCCGCCAATCACACCTGCAGCCACTGGAGCATCAAAACCTTTAATATTTTCAAATAAGAGACCCGGGCGAGTTTCTCTGTCATGCCGCAAAAACACCTCACGACACACCGCAGCGATTTCCCAGTCACGGTCTACTTCTTTCTTTATCCTCTTTAACATCCCGTTCTTTTCCAGGTAACCTAAATGCTCTCTCAAATCTTTGAACCCCATCTTTCAAGCCTCCTTCAATTGACGTTTGAGGATTTCAAAACCTTATCGAGCCTCAGGCGGCATTGACCATAGTCAATCTTTCAGTGATAAGAACTCCCTTTGTTGGAGGGAAAGTATAGGTGGAGTGGCCTTGTATGTCAACGGGAAAGCGTCTACAACATATGCCGTTATTGGGGTAGGCCATGGCGGAGGGCTTATGAGGGCTGTCAAGGGCAGGGAGGTATATCTCTTCAACGATGGAATTTATTGGGTGTTGCGTCTTTTTTGGCTAAATCTGGTTAAAGGCCTCCGTTGACTCCCATGGCCGTCTTTGAAATTAGGAGGTATAAGTCTCAATCGGATAATCAGGATCTTTACATAGGTGATCCTCACGAGGTGGGATCTGAGAATCCCTGGCCCAGACCGATCACCCGCTCTATATACTCAAAAAGTCAGGTTTGGGATAGTGCATAGTCTAAGCCTACGATAGGTAAACGAGTCGCACCTCCCGATCCCGTCCCGGTCTCGGGACGGGGAGGGCAGGCTGAGTAATCTAAGCAGATATGTACTGGTGGAGCGTTGGCCCTGGCTGAGGGTTTCTTTTTGACTAAGGAGATCCCTAAGTGTTTCAGAAATAACAGACGAAATGGTAACCGTTACCTCTCCTGGGCATATGTAGAGGCAGCCAACTTTGCCAAGAGGTTTTGCCCCCATGCTCACACATTCTATCAGCGCAAGATGGCAAAGACAAATGGGCTTGTTGCCATAAAGCATCGAGCAATAAACTGGCTAGGGCATCCTACTATGTTATGAGAGATCAGGTGCCTTATGATATGGATAAGCTTTTTAGGAAATGAGCTTGGGTGCAGCACGGAACCAGGCAAGGGGTTGGTATGGAATCCACAAGATTTGTCATATATCCGATTGGACACGGTATGTTTGCCCGCCTCTGGAGGGGAACCGACGATTTTCCGGGGTCCAACTGAAAAGGACCAGGGGCTGTGCTTTAAGCAAAGCTCAAAGCACAAAAAAGCCTTTATGCGCCTCAGGCGCATTGATCCCAATGGGCCTCCGGCTCGCCTATGAGAAAGTAAGTCAAGAAAAAACACTCCCCCATTAGAAAAAAATCACTTTTTTTCTTGCTTACGGTCTCCGGTCTTCGGCCTACCCGATGCATTGTTTTGAAACCCCATCTTTTCAATCTT
>JAUVXZ010000322.1 GCA_030603345.1 Pseudomonadota bacterium | reverse complement strand
GCATCGGCGAATTGCTATCAGGGTTTAAAGCGGGCAGAAAAGAGAAAAAGAATAGAGAAGAGCTGGCAGAATTTATGGATACACCGCGCGTTCGGCTGTATGGAATTGATGAAGATACGGCGGAGTTTTATGCCGCAATATTGAATGGATTAAGGAAGAAAGGAAAGCCTATTCCGACCAATGATATTTGGATAGCTTCAGTTTCTTTTCAGCACGGGTTGCCATTATTTACCAAAGACCGCCATTTTGAAAACATATCTGGATTGATGCTTATACCTTAATTCATGAATGCCACAATAGCAAATCATCAATCCATCAATCGTCAATCCCTTGATTGTCACCTAAACTCCAAACCCTGGCCCAGGGATTTAGGATTTCTATCCCGTGATTCCAGGTTAGAAGGAGGATTTAAGTATTATGAAGTATACATGGCCCATTTTACTAGTTTTTATCGTTTTTACCGGGTGTGCTATCGTCAAGATTCCTCTGTTTCCCTCTGCGCAGGGTTTAGAGGAGCAGGTTTTGGAAGGAGAGGGACAGGCCAAGATACTTCTCCTGGACATATCAGATGTTATTTCCGACAAGAAAAAGGCAAACGGAATCGGATTTCGACAAAGGGCCTCCTTAGTAGCTCGAATAAAGGAGGAAATCCAGAAGGCTGAAAAGGACAAGGCTGTGGTCGGCATAATTGTTCGGATCAATTCTCCTGGCGGAACTGTTGCTGCAACCGATACCATCTATCATGAATTAGTGGAATTCAAGAAACGGACAGGCGCGAGAATTATTGCATGTGTGACTGGTCTTGCTGCATCAGGTGGGTATTATGTTACCTCAGCTGCTGATGAGATTATCGCACATCCTACCTCTATTACAGGAAATATTGGGGTAATTGCCATGAAGTTTAATGTAGAGCAGTTTCTCTCGAAGATAGGGATTCAGGAGGAAACCATAAAATCAGCTGATAAAAAGGATATATGGTCCCCCCTGAGGCCAAGTACCCCTGAAGAGACAGAGATTATCCAAACAGTAATCAATACGTTGCATGAGCGGTTTGTAGAGGTGGTCTATGCGGGGCGAAGGCCACGATTAACCAAAGAGGAGGTAGAAAGGCTTGCAGATGGCCGTATCTTTACGGCGGAACAGGCGCTGGAGGTGAAGCTCATTGACCGGATCGGTTATCTCGATGATGCAGTGAAAGAAATGAAAAGCTCTCTCACACTCAAAGAGGCCAAGGTCGTTACGTACTATCGTCCTGGCAGCTATAAGGGAACTATCTACTCAGGGTCTGCTACTCCCTACCAGGAAATCAATCTTATCACCATCAACGGCGATTTGCTATCTCTGATGCCCAAGGTGCAGTTTATGTATCTGTGGGCACCATAGCATAGACACGGCGAATACCTGTTATTGAATGAACGGAGATCTTGGGAGAACCAACCTTAGTCCCCAATTCTTTGGCGTGAGTATTTTCTGGAAATTCCCGGGTTAATTCGCCCAACTATAAATCCCTTGACATTTCTATCATTTTATTCAAAGATTTTTTTTGAACTTGTTAAGCCAGAAAAGGATATAGAGAAATGAAAATAGATATCAATTGTGACATGGGAGAGAGTTTTGGTGCCTATACATTGGGTCTTGATGAAGAGGTTATAAAATATATAACCTCGGCAAATATTGCCTGTGGTTACCATGCAGGTGATCCCCTGGTGATGGAACAGACAATCTCTTTGGCGAAAAATCATGGGGTGTCCGTTGGGGCCCACCCCGGATTCCCTGATTTAATGGGATTTGGGAGGAGAAATATTGACGCTACCTTACCCGAGATACGGGGGTATGTGATTTATCAAATAGGTGCGTTGCAGGCCTTTGCCAAGGCTCAGGGGCTAAAGGTCGAGCATGTCAAACCCCATGGTGCCCTCTATTTGATGGCGGTAGAGGATGAAAAGATATCCGAAGCTATTGTGGAGGCCATTGCCAGTGTTGATAAGGATCTCATTTTTGTTGCATTGGCTGGATCTAAGGGGGAAATGATGACCAAAATCGGGGAGAGGATTGGCTTAAGGGTAGCCTATGAGGCCTTCCCCGACAGGGCATACACACCAGAAGGTACGTTAGTTTCTCGAAGACAACCTGGGGCTGTCATTAAGGACCCAGACGTGGTAGCCCAAAGGGCATTGATGATGGCCAAAGAGGGAAAAGTGGTGGCTATCGATGGCACCGAGATCCCTTTTCGGCCAGAAACCCTCTGTGTACATGGAGATACGCCTGGTGCGGTGAACCTGGTCAAAAAGATTCAGAAGACCTTAACCGAAGCAGGTGTGGAGGTGGTTTCATTACCTAAGTTTGTTTAATCCAACTAATCCTGCAGGAAATAATCATGTATGATAAACCTCGCTTTCTCCTGGCAGGAGACAGAGGCCTCCTGGTGGAATTCGGAGCGGCTATCGACCCCGAGATCAATCGGAAGGTGCGGCAGATCTTTTTGTCACTGGAAAAGATGCCGATACATGCAGTCACCGAGGTGATCCCGACCTACCGTTCCATTCTCATCCTTTATGATCCGTTGCAGAGCGATCCTGATAAACTTAGGCAAGAGATCTTGGATCGGGAAAACAAACTGGACAAATGGGAGATCCCGCCACCCGAGACTATTGAGATCCAGGTCGCTTACGGAGGCGATTTTGGACCAGACCTTGATTTTGTGGCTCACCATAATAAGCTGAGCCCGGAGGAGGTTATCCAGATCCACACCTCCGGAACGTATCTCATTTACATGCTCGGCTTTACACCTGGA
>JAUVXZ010000013.1 GCA_030603345.1 Pseudomonadota bacterium | reverse complement strand
TGCCCTGGCGCGACACTTCTGGAATACAGTGTGGTCGTTACTCTATTTCGTAAGTAAGCTCTTTGTACTGATGCTTTGCATGCCAGGCCTGCCCGCCATCTGGCAGGCGGGTCTGGGCCAGGGGCATAACCAAAAAAAAGATACCCATACCCTGGACTTTGACGTTAGCCTGGGGCAAGGCTTTGCAAGGCTTTGCCGTTTGACACACGAGCCCATTTCTCTTATACTCATTTGCGCTCAACAGAGAGGGCTAATAGTCAAATCTTCTGCGAGTTTCAGAAAATGAAGGTCTAAGAATTTTGTCTCATGCTTTCTGTGCGATGTCCAGTCAAGGGGGTAGTAAAAGTCCATATAGAATCAGGTAGGTTTTGGAATGGAATTGCCAAAGGTTGCTCTGGTAGAGCATTATTTTGATCCACAGAGGATTGAGGACATACCGGCTGAGGTCGGCAAAGAGATGCAACGACTCCGGCTTCAAGAGATAAAGCAAGGGGATAGCGTGGCTATTACTGCCGGAAGCAGGGGAGTTGCCAACATCCACATCATTACCAGGGCCGTGGTTAATGAACTCAAGAAACTGGGTGCTCGGCCCTTCATCTTTCCTTCAATGGGGAGCCATGGAGGTGCAACAGCAGAGGGTCAACTCATGGTCCTCGAGAAATATGGGATATCTGAATCGAGCGTGGGATGTCCTCTCAGAAGCACCATGGAGGTTGCATATCTGGGTGAGGCTGCGGATGGCTATCCTCTCTATGTGGACAAATATGCTGCGGAGGCAGATCATATCGTTCTGATCAACCGGATCAAACCTCATACCAAGTTTAGTGGCCCCCTCGAAAGTGGCCTTATGAAGATGATGGCTATAGGCATGGGTAAACAGAAAGGGGCTGAATATTACCACAGGGCGGCAGTAAGGCTGACCTTCGAAAGAATTGTTGAGACCGTGGGTTTGGAGATTTTGCAGAAATGTCCGATTCTCTTTGGCTTGGGAATTGTAGAGAACGGTTATGACCAGACCTGTGTGATCAGGGCTCTGGCCCCTGACGATATTCCGGAAGGAGAAAAGACCTTATTGGTTATCGCAAAGGAACGCATGGCCCGTCTGCCTTTTGATCAGATCGATGTGCTGGTCATCGATCAAATTGGCAAAAATATCTCCGGCACCGGCATGGATGTCAATGTCACGGGTCGCAACCGGGATATTCTTGGTGATTACACCACAGGCCCCCAGGTGAAACGGATCTTTGTGAGGGGCCTTTCGGAAGAAAGCGAAGGCAATGCGCTAGGGATCGGATTTGCGGACTTCACTACTACACGGGTTACGGAAAAGATGGATCGCAAAAAGACCTATATCAACTGTCTTACAGCCATTAGTCCCGAAAAGGGGGCGATTCCTATTTATTTTGATACAGACCGAGAGGCCCTTGAAGCTTGTTTCATGACCATCGGCGATATCCCAGTCCGTCGAGTTCGACTGGTGCACATCAAAAGCACCCTGCATCTTTCAAGGCTTTCGGTTTCTGAGGCCTTTGAAGCAGAGGTAAGTGCGAGCGATAAATTAAGGCGACTGGATGAGTGGAAGGAAATGGCCCTGGGCAAAAACGGAAATATCGTAAGCCCCTTTGACTCCTGAGCCTTCCTTGTTTCGCTCTGGTTACCAGGGTCACGTCATAGTGAAACCTAAGCTATTGATTTTTGGCGTGGCTTGCAGGGTATGGGTATCTTTTTTTGGTTATGCCCCTGGCCCAGACCTGGCTTATAGGGCATGAGTATATGTGCTACGTCTGCGAAATAACACTGCGAACATGCGATATTTCAGAAATGTCGCGCCAGGGCAGGCCTATAACATGGCCCCTTACTGGGTCGATTCAAAATGGTTTATTGCCTCTCGGCCCTGAGCCTCTCGGCCATGAGCTCGATGCCGAATGGCTCGAGGCCGAAGGGCGCCCTAAGCCTTAGAATCATAGGATGCATCTATATAAACCATTTTGAAACGCCCACTAATCTAGACTATGTGGGGCATAATCCAAAAAAAGATACCCATACCCTGGACTTTGACGCTATCCTGTCTCATTACTTAGGCCACTATCTTCCCGACACGCGGAATCCTTTGCCCTGATTCACTTGGCCTATTGGGAGTACACACCCATTTTCTCCGATGTCTCCTTTAGGGCAATCATACTTGTTTCAATGAGGCCCGTTACATGCCACCTCTGTAACTCTCTATGGCTCACGACTATTGTTTCCCCAACTGTGGGGACATCTGTATTCTCCTAACCCATGCTTTGCCTATACCGTTGACAGGGAAGGGGCTTTATCCTATGCTGTGCTCACTGAAAGGGAAGCTTTTGTAGACTATGACACGTAGAAAAATAGACAGCACACTCTCTCCCGGATTCTACTACTTTTCCGGTAATGAGGCAGTGGCCGAGGGGGCTATTGCTGCTGGATGCAGATATTACGCCGGCTATCCCATCACCCCCTCCAGCGAGACCATGGAGCGAATTTCCATACGGTTCAAGGATGTAGATGGGGTATTTATTCAGATGGAGGATGAAATCGCCTCGATCTGCTCGGTCATCGGGGCTGTGTGGGCTGGGGCCAAGGCCATGACCGTCACCTCAGGGCCAGGCTTTAGTCTCATGCAAGAAGGAATTGGCTATGCTGCCTTAACCGAAACACCCTTGGTTATCGTTGATATCCAGAGGGCAGGGCCCGGTACCGGCCAGGCAACCAGGGTAGCCAGTGGTGACCTTATGCAGGCCAAGTGGGGCTCCCACGGAGATTACCAGACTATTGCCCTATCTCCCTGGTCGGTTCAGGAGATGTATGATCAGACCATCGATGCCTTTAACCTAGCCGAGAAGTACCGGGTTCCCGTTTTCCTAATGGGGGAAGAGGCCATCGGCCATCTGAGAGAGCGAATGGAGGTAAAACCCACCGTTGACATCTTTGATCGGGCAAAAAAACCAGGGGCACCCCCCTTTGGCACTAACCAGGATGATGGTATTCCACCCATGCCAGCCTTTGGTGAGGGGGAAAGACTCCTGGTTACTGGATCCACTCACAACGAATTCGGTATCAGAAAGACCGATGACCCAGAAGTCCACGCAAACCTCGTGACCCGGATCAACAATAAGATCCTGAAACACCGAGAGAGCATCATCAAGACCGAGCCCTACTACCTGGACGATGCCGAGATCATTGTTGTCGCTTATGGGTTTACTGCTAGAAGTTCCCTGTTTGCTGTGGATCGGCTTCGAAAGGAGGGCAAGAAGGTAGGCCTCCTCCGGCTCAAGACCATCTGGCCCTTTGCTGACGGAATCATTCATCAGATTGGGAGAGTGGCCAAGAAGCTGTTTGTCCCTGAGATGAACCGCGGCCAGGTGAGGGGCGAGATCATGAAATATGTTGCCTGTGAGGTGATCCCGTATAACCAGACAAATGGTGACATCATTCATCCTCATGAGATAATGAAGCAGGTAAGGAGCCTGCTATAATGGGCAGGGACCTGGAAAAATACCTCCGTCCAGAGGTCAAATCAACGCCCTTTTGCCCGGGATGTGGCCATGGTATCTTAATGAATCTGATCCTCCGCGCCATTGATGCGCTCGAGTTACATATGGATGAGATGCTCTTTGTATCCGGCATTGGCTGTGCTGCCTGGATTCCCAGCCCCAACTTCAATGCCGACACCCTTCACACCCTTCACGGGCGGGCAGTTGCCTTTGCCACCGGGGCAAAGATGTTCAACCCAAAACTCAAGACCATGGTCATCAGCGGAGATGGAGACCTCGCCTCCATTGGGGGGAATCACCTCATTCATGCCGCACGCCGGAATATAGACCTCACGGTGATCTGTGCCAACAATATGATTTACGGCATGACCGGTGGACAGGTCGCCTCGACATCCCCGGTGGGGGCGATCACCTCTACGACAACAGAGGGCAACATCTATCGCCCCTTTGATCTCTGCAAATTAGTGCTCGGTGCTGGTGCTCCTTATGTGGCTCGATATTCCGTAACTCAGCCTGTGTCCCTGATAGAGGCCATAAAGAAATCCCTCACCACAGAGGGATTTACCTTTGTCGAGGTGCTCTCAACCTGCCCCACCCAATTTGGGAGGAGGAATCGGTATGATTCGCCCGCTGATATGCTGACCATGCTCAAGGAATCCTGCATCTCCAAACAAGAGGCTGAACAGCTAACACCTGAGGAACTACAAGGCAAGGTTATAACCGGGGAGTTTAGTGATGGGGGAGCTTAAGCAGATCCGTTTTTGTGGCTTTGGTGGGCAGGGAGTTGTTCTTGCCGGGACGATCTTGGGATATGCTGCTATCAAGGACGGTAAGTGGGTGTCTGGCTCAAATTCCTATGGGGCTCAGGCCAGGGGGGGTTCCGCCAGATCTGAGGTTGTCATCTCAGATGACCCAATCAAGTTTCCCCATGTGATTGAATCAGATATCCTTGTTGCGCTCTCCCAAAGTGCATATGATGTATACATAAAAAATGTGGCTGAAAAGGGTGCCTTGGTGATCTATGACGATCTGATGGTTCAACCCTCCCATCTGAGAGGTGTTCAACAAATTGGTGTACCAGCTACCAACACAGCGATTCATGAGTTAGAGAGCAAGCAGGTGGCCAATATGGTTATGCTGGGAGCGTCCGTGGCCATAACCAGGATAGTAAACAGGCAGGCCCTGATTTCATCCGTCATTGAAAATGTTGCGGAACGATTCAGGGACGTGAATGTCAAGGCCCTGGAGGTTGGATATAAACTCGGTGAGGATCATTGCTGTCCAGAATAACTGGTTAGGCATTGTGTGAGCTTTCAATCGAAACGCACTCATGATGTAGGAGCGCGAATTTATTGGAGTATTGGAGTGCTGGAGTAATGGATATTTCTCTTTTCCACAATACTCGATTACTCCAGGTCTCCACGGCATGAGAGCATGGTTTTGCAAATATTTTTCTGGCTGTAAACCCAACAAACTCAATAAACTCAACGAACTCAACAAACACAAGTAACTCAAGTAACCCAAGTAACACAAGTAACACAAGTAACCCAAGTAATCCAAAATGGCAGCAGAAGGAAGAACTCATAAACCGGTGGTAGATAGAGATCTATGCCAGAGCTGCAGTGTGTGTCTCAGGGAATGCCCTGCCGAGTTGTTTCCAGAGCTCAGGTCCGATGAGGATACAACGAGAGGATATGTTTATTCGAACACGGATTTGGCGAGCAGGAAGGTTCTTCCTCCTTGTATTGGCGAATGTCCGCTTGGGCAGCAGGTGCGGGACTATGTGCGGTTGTTAGAGGTTGGGAAGGTGAAAGAGGCACTGCTTGTGATCCGTCAGAACAACCCACTTCCGGGGGTGTGTGGCTATGTATGTCACCATCCCTGTGAAAAGGCCTGTATCCGCGGCTGTTGGGATGATCCGGTATCTATACGGGAACTGAAGCGATATGCTGCCCACTATGAGATGGATCACAGGGGCGAGATCGTGGAAGTACTTATCCAACGGAAGGAGCCTGCTCGAGGAAAGAAGGTGGTTATTGTGGGAGCTGGCCCTGCAGGGCTTGCCTGTGGGTTTGAGTTAGTTATGCATGGATATGGGGTTACTGTTATGGATGCCCTTGCCCAACCTGGTGGGATGTTGGTAGGCGGTATACCACCCTTTCGCTTGCCGCGGTATGTGGTTGACCATGATGTGGGCATTATCCGGTCTCTTGGGGTGGAATTTCTCTCCTCGGTTCGGATAGGTCGGGATGTGTCTCTGCCGGAAGTGATGAGGGATGGTGCAGAGGCTGTTGTTCTGGCCACAGGTGCATGGACGGATCTGACACTCGATGTTCCCGGGGAAGGTGCAAAGGGATGTCTGAAGTGTCTTGATTTTTTGGGTGCCGTGAATACGGGACAGAATGTGAAGCTTTCTGGTAGAGTCTTGGTAGTTGGAGGGGGTAATGCAGCTATTGATACCGCCCGTAGCGCTCTCAGGCTGGGAGCCGAGCAGGTGATTGTTGTGTATCGTCGGAGCAGGGAAGAGATGCCCGCGAATCACGAAGAGGTTGAAGCCGCTATTGAGGAAGGGGTAGAGGTGCAGTATTTGCTGGCTCCAAAAAGGATTCTCACTGAAAATGGAACGGTTACTGGGTTGGAGTTGGTGAGGATGGAGCTCGGTGATTTTGATGAGACCGCAAGGAGGAGACCTGTCCCCATTGCGGGAAGTGAGTACATAGAAGAAGCAGATGTGATAATCCCTGCTCTTGGGCAACGTCCAGGGCTATCGTTTCTAGATGTAAAGGCTATTTCTGAGCATGACACAATTACCCGTACTGCCTCAGGGATGGTGCCAGGATATGAAGGGTTGTTCGCAGCGGGAGATGCAGTGAGCGGGCCTTCTACCGTGGTTGAGGCCATGGGATCAGGAAAGGCTGTGGCACAGCAGGTCATGGACTATCTTGAAGGGATGCCGAGGCGATGGTAAACCGAAGTTGTGTGAGAGAGAAGAGGCCGAGGGGATCCAGGGATAGTGTAGTTGAGATTGATTTTGACCGCCATGATCCTCAAATGACATCTGAAGAAGCTCAATACGAAGCATCCCGCTGTTTGGGGACGGTAAGCTGTGAGGCATGCGATGTATGCAGACTTTTGTGCCCGGACCTCGCTATTACTCGGGATAGTCTAACAGGGGAGATTAATATTGATTTGGACTATTGTAAAGGATGCGGTATATGTGCCGCTGTATGCCCAAAGGGGGCCATAACCTTGGTCCTGGAAGAGTAGTTAGGCAATAGTTGGCAATAGAAAATTGTATGTAATTCAAGAGTCTTACATCCCAAAATTAATTCAATAGATTAAGTTACGAGAAAGATATACTATTCTCAAGCGCCTGTAAGAAGGATTTCCTAGTAAGCTATCATTGGATGATAAATCCAGCATAACCTACAACATAGCTATAGTCCCCACTGACATCTCCTGATGTTGCATATGCTACCTGGCTTGCCTTAGTTGCTCCCAGTTCCTTGGCTGCCGCGAGGGCCACTGTTGTTGGTATTACACCGCACATTGATATATTATTAGTGAATACGGTATCTAAGAGGCCACTAGGATCCAAGGAAAGAATCCTTTCTATTGCTAATTGGTCCTTTTGCTGGGCACTCTCATGAGATTCATAATGGGTCATATCGGTACTGGCTATGATGACCACAGGCTTTCCATATCTCTTTATGGCCTTAGCTATGGCCATGCCCATTTCCTCGCAGGTTTGAAAATCCGCCGTGCTCAGAACAACAGGGACAAATTCGAAGCTCGGCTGGACATATTGAATAAATGGTAACTGCACCTCTATTGAATGTTCGTTTATGTGGGCCTGATCATCAGCCCGTAGCCACCTAGATTCTTCAATCATAAGATGAGCCAGTTTTTCATTGATACTGATATCACCGCCAGGCATCTTCCATTTTCCCTGTGCCATAACAGCAAATGGGGCTCCAAGGCCATGGTGGTTGGGGCCCATTACTATTACATCCCTCGTAATCTCAGCGATGGAGTAAACAGCCCCGGCGATATTACCTGAATACACATAACCAGCGTGGGGAGATACCAAGGCCAGCACCTTTTCCTTTTTCTCGACCTCTTTTATCCTGCCGGAAAGATCTTTTTTCAGATCCTGCTCTTTACCCGGATAAAACTGATTAGCTACTGCTGGTTGACGTATCATTTTGATCACCTCGTTATTAATTATTGGTTATTCAATGAAAGCAACTTAAAAAGATATTCGTAACCGTTCACGGGTTCAGGGTTCAGAGATTGTAGGTTCACAAATCGGAACCATTCGATGTTTCATCCGCCTGCCATGCGAGACCTGAGAATATATGGAAACAACAGGTTATTGGGGCTGTTCACAGCATGGTTGAAGAAACAAACATGTACCTCATAAGCCTTTTCAATTGCCTTTATTGATCCGAGGAGAGCCAAACCAACTGAGCTATTTCCAACCGTTCTTATTTTTGCGGCCAGGGCCTCTCCTGCTTTTCCATTAATAACACGGCGTTTGGTACTAAGAAAAGAGAAAACCTGTTCTTTGCTTCCTATCAGTAGGATGCATTGGTGTCGGTTATTTGGCCCAATAAGAGTTCAGTCCCAATAGTTACTATCACACAATTCATAGTGGTGTGTCTGATCGTCGTTTATAGAAAAGCAAACTGCAGGTCTACCGGTGCACCGATTAGTCTTGTTCGATAGTACCTAGTAATTATATGCTCATCTGCTTCAAAGGCCATAGGGGGAAAAGGCCCTGAAAGGGGAAACCATTCTAATTCCACCATATCATCGCCTGGTTGCAACGTGCCGCTGATTTTTTCAGCGAGTAGCACTATGACTAAGGTATGTAATTCAGGTGAGAAAAAATTTGAAACAACGCTCAGAATGGAGAGGATTTTTATAGAAAGACCTGTTTCTTCCCTTATTTCTCTGTGGGCTGCAGATAAGAAGTCCTCCTCAAACTCAACGAATCCACCCGGGAGGCCCCATTTTCCCCCTTTAAAGATGTCAGGTGCCCTCTTACCCAATAAGAGCATCTCGTCTTTGACAATTAGGGCAACAAGTCCGGGAGAGGGATTTCTGTAAATAGCAGACCCGCAACGAGAACACCTGAACCTGCTGAATCTTCCGCAAAGAACTTCATGACAAGGTGAACCGCAATAAGGACAATACCGTTGTAGATCAACCGAAGTATGTTCCCTTTGATAGGTTTCAAATACCTGTTTGGGTTTCATGTCTGCAATGATTGTACTACTCTGACCCGGGCTATTCAAGTAGATGAGCGAAACACCTTCCCTGCCCGTGCTTCCGCACGGCGCATCCAGGGTTGGTTTTTCGTGAATGTCATCATCAAAACTGTTTTAGCCTTGAATGCCTCGCGCGGCTCAGTCAGGCCTTCTCTCTGTGAGCTTGACCAGGCGATCAAGCTTTTGGAAGGACCCAAAGAAAAGGATAGATCATGAGTGTGTTAGTGTTAAGACCATGAACTATCTTGACTATGTTCCAAATTAGGGTCTGGAGATCTCCATAACCGTCAGTAGTATGTTTCGCTGCCTTTAACTGCTATTCAATTTGGTTGGTATCGCTCCTACCGAGAAGGCTGCACAAGGTATGCTGGCGCAATCCCAGCAAAGGAGAATTTCACCTCAGCGTCGGCGCTACCAATCAATTTCTTTTTTGTCCAAATAGAACTTTCCGCTTGCGGATCCGTTCGCCTGTAAGGTTAGCCAAATCACTGTTTCAGCTCCTTCTTCGACGCTTCGTTCGGCGTCCTGTCCGCCCAATTCTGTTCTCACCCAGCCGGGGCTCATGGAATTAATAATTATGTTTGTGTCTTTTAATTCAGCGGAGAACATTCTTGTTAAGGCATTAAGTGCGGTTTTTGAAACTCTATAACCAGGATATCCACCGACCATATTTGTTAGAGAGGCCCATGCACTCGATACATTTATGATTCTACCAAAGTTGTTTTTCTTCATTAAAGGAATGAATTTCTGTGATAGGACCAATGGTCCATAAAAATTGGTTTCCATTGTTTTCCTTACAATATCCGTCTCAACATTAAGTGCGAGTTTTTCTTTGTCAACAAAAATTCCGGCATTATTGATTAATATATCTAATCTTCCGAACTCGTTTACAACAAACTCGTAAATAGCATTGATTGAATCAGCATCAGAAACGTCAAGCTGGTGAAATATGATATCTGATCCTTCATCTCTAAGTGTGTTAGCCGCTATCTGACCTTTTTTAGGATCCCTAGCTGTTAGAATAACCTTTAGATTTTCCTTTGCCAATTGACGGCAAATTTCAAGGCCTATTCCTCTATTTCCACCAGTAACCAGAACAATTCTCTTGTCCACCGACTTCCCCTCGCTAAAGGTTTTTCTGAATTAAGCAATATCACTCAATATATCATTTTGTAACGCACAATCTGAAAGACAATGAGCAGCCCGCCAATTGTAAACATGAATAAGGCTAACAATCAAGGGAATAAGCAATCCACTGGCACCGAATCCAGACGTCATCAGACCTAAGGCACTTCCTTGTTAAAGATCTTTGTCTGATGAGAAGGGTTCTGTTTCGCCCAGAGCAGCATGACCGCACCCTTTGGGACGAAACCCCAGGGCAACCATCACGGAGACCTTTCAAGGATCACCACGGGCACGTTTGCCAGGCTTTTTGGTACCCCCAATCAGGGTGTCATCAAGCTCAATCATGTCTTGAGGAAGATAGCCTCTATCGCGTACATTCATGGCCTTTCGGATCTTATGACATCAGGTCCAGGCAGTTTGACAGGCAATACAAATCGCATTGGAACTGTCGAGCCGAGATGCCAGTGGTTCGGGTTGCCATCAGAAAGATGACCAAAACCAGTCTCGTAGAGGTTTTCGCGTCTTGTGAAAGACGGTGTAAGGGATTCCTGTAAATAGCAGACCCACAACGAGAACACCTGAACCTGCTGAATCTTCCGGAGAGAACTTCATGGCAGGGTGAACCGCAATAAGGACAATGCCTTTGCCGATCAACCGGTATATGTTCCCTTTGATAGGTTTCAAATACTTGTTTGGGTTTCATGGCTGAGGTAATTCTACTACGTTGACCCGGACAGTTCGAGTAGGTGAGAGCAACGAATTTGCTTGACAAAATCAGGTGCTGGATATAAAAGCAGATTTTATTATTTAGGGGCCGGTATGGACCTTAGTCACTTAGGTGAGAGCGTGGTTTTCTATGAAAATCGATTTGACATATATCCCTCGAGAGGGTAAAAAAGTAAATTTTGAGTTTTCACAAGAATGGTGGAAACCAGATCTTAAGGAAGATCGAATCGTGGGGCTGGTAAGCTCCATTTCTGGCTGGGTTAGAATTCAACCCGTGGGAAAAAAGATTTCAATTGAAGGCTTTTTATCCACAAGGTTACGTCTACGGTGTGACAGATGCCTTGAACCATATGCCTGGGATCTATCAAACGATTTTCGGGTATTCTTGTCGCTCGCTCCGTTTGCAGGAGAGCTCGACGTCGAACTATCGGAAGATGACCTTAATCTTGAATTCATACATGGTAACCTTTTAGAGCTTGATCAGATAATAAAGGAGCAAGTTATTCTTAGCTTACCAATGAAGACACTTTGCTCTGGGGAATGTAGAGGGCTTTGTCCTATATGTGGATGTGATTTGAATTTGACAACATGCTCGTGTTCCTCGAAATTTGAAACACCTTTGTATCAACACCAATAACAGGCTAGATTACGTTATGCCAGTACCTAAGAGAAAGAAATCAAAATCAAGAAGGGATATGAGGAGATCACACCATCACCTGAAAATCCCCAACATCTCATTTTGCCCTCAATGTCATGAAGCTGTTCTTCCCCATCATGTATGCATGAATTGCGGTACCTATAAGGGTAAAACAGTAGTCAAAAAAGAAGAGGGCTAAATTGAACATAGCAGTGGATGCTATGGGAGGAGATTATGCTCCCGATGCCATCGTTCAAGGCGCTCTTTCGGCATATGCCGAATTGGGGGTGAATGTTACCCTCGTTGGGGATCAAAGGGGTTGGGGTTATCTGTCATGGCAGCTCTTCTCCCAAGGCCATAAAGAATGCGATTAGAACAGCTCGTAATTTTGTCAAAAACCACGTTCGGGAGCGACTCGAAGAGGGGCTGGCTACAGCCCAATCTAACGGTAATCAAACGAATTAAGGCTGTCGAAACAAAATAGGGAAAGCGTGTCTGAATCAAAAAGGATAGTGGTTGTCACCGGCGGTTCCAAGGGTATTGGAAAAGCAATCTGTCTCAAGTTTGCCAGTGAGGGTGCGCGGGTTCTATTTGTGCACTATGACCCTGATGAGCAGGCAGCAAATGATACACTGAGCCTTCTCAACAACATGGGCGTAGAGGCCCAAGCACACAAGCTTGATGTTTCTTCCTTTGAGGCTGTTGAGGCATTCTTCACCAGGGTAGCAAAAGAGTATCAGAGGGTGGATGTCTTGGTTAATAATGCTGGGATCACTCAGGACGGATTCCTGATGAGGATGTCTGCTAACCAATGGAACCAGGTGCTCGCTGTTAATCTTAGCGGCGTTTTCAATTGTACCAAGGCTGTTATTAGGCCAATGATAAAAGAGCGGAGTGGAAGAATAATAAATATTTCATCTGTAGTTGGCCAGATTGGAAATATCGGGCAGGCCAATTATGCAGCCTCTAAGGCGGGCATACTTGGCTTTACCAAGAGTGTTGCGAGGGAATTGGCCGGCAGGGGAATTACTGTTAATGCCGTAGCACCAGGTTTTGTTAATACAGAGATGACTGAAAAACTACCAGATAAAGTAAAGGAGGCCTTTTTGGCCCAGATTCCAATGGGGAGGATCGGAGAACCTGAAGAGGTGGCTGAGACAGTTTACTGGTTGGCTTCCAGCGGTGCAACGTATATTACAGGACAGGTTATTCAGGTAAATGGTGGCCTTTACATGTAAGGTTATTTAACAAACAAGTAATGGAGGTGAATATTCATGTCGATCGAGGAGAAGATAAAAAAGATCATTTGTGAGCAGCTAGAAGTAAATGAGAAAGATGTAGTTCCTGAGGCGTCGTTTGTAGATGATTTAGGTGCAGACTCTCTTGACCAAGTTGAATTGATTATGGCGATGGAAGAGGAATTTGATATCTCTATTTCTGACGAAGAGGCTGAAAAGATTGCTACTGTCCGGGACGCCATTGAATACGTTGAAAAGAATCAGGGGTAAGCTCCTGTTTCAGCGATTGAGGAGAGTACTGAGATGGCCAGAAGAGTTGTGGTTACCGGCTTAGGTATGGTTACCCCTCTCGGTGTTGGGGTGGAAAAAAACTGGGAGTCTGTCATAAGCGGTAAATCAGGGATAGGTCCGATTACCAAATTTGATGTCTCCTCATTTGCTTCTCAGATTGCTGGTGAGGTCAAGGGTTTTAGATCAGAAGATTTTCTTACCCCAAAGGATGCCAGACACCTGGATATCTTCATACACTACGCCATAGCCTCAGCCCGGATGGCCATGGAAAGCTCAGGGCTGGAGATAACATCAAAAAACGGTCATCAGGTAGGATGTATCACCGGTTCCGGTATTGGTGGATTGAGTACCATTGAGCATTATCATTCAGTTCTTTTAGAAAAGGGGCCACGAAGGGTAAGCCCTTTTTTCATACCTGGCATAATTGCCAACATGGCCCCAGGGCAGATAGCTATCGAGTTTGGGGCCAAGGGCCCAAACACCGCGATTGTAACAGCATGTGCAGCCAGCTCCCATGCTATTGGTGAGTCATTTAAGATAATTCAGCGCGGAGCGGCCGAGGCGATGATAACCGGCGGAACAGAGGCATGTATAACACCTCTCGCTTTGGCGGGATTTACCTCTATGAAGGCTCTTTCAACAAGAAACGAAGAACCGGCAAAGGCGTCGAGGCCCTTTGATATGGAGAGGGATGGTTTTATCATTGCAGAGGGCGGCGGCATCATTATTCTGGAAGAACTAAATCATGCACTTGAGAGGGGTGCAGATATCTATGCTGAAATCATCGGCTACGGCATGTCCTCAGATGCCTATCATTTTACTGCCCCTGACCCTGAAGGAATAGGGCCGAGCCTCTGTATGGAGGTAGCACTGAAGGATGCAGGATTAAATCCTACCGATATTGATTACATAAATGCCCATGGAACCAGCACGCCTCTGAATGATGTCTCGGAGACAAAGGCAATAAAATCAGTTTTTGGCGACCATGCACATAAGATTTCCGTAAGTTCGACTAAATCAACGACGGGTCATCTCTTGGGTGGTGCTGGAGTGGTAGAGGCAATATATTCGATTTTGACCATACAAGAAGGGGTTATCCCTCCAACGATCAACTATGAATTTCCAGACCCAGAATGCGATCTTGACTATGTGCCAAATGAGGCTAAAAAGGCACGGGTAAGAACGGTACTTTCCAATTCCTTCGGGTTTGGCGGCACCAATAGCTCGCTCGTTTTTAGAGAATTTACATCCTAATCCCAAAGCTTCCCGTTAGCTCGTTACCAAGGACCTTACTTAAGAGGCATAACGCTTCAAAGCCTTTGACCATTGAAATACTAACATGAATGTTATTGTTGGATCTGATCACGCCGGGTTCGATTTAAAAGAAGAGATAAAGAGATCTCTGACTGAAAAGGGTGAATACCCTGTGACCGATATGGGGACTTTCAGCAATGAACCGCTTGACTACCCGATTATCGCCCATCAAGTAGCCAAAAACATTTCTGAAAAGAGATTTCGGAGAGGGATATTAGTCTGTGGCTCAGGGATTGGAATGTCAATAGTTGCCAACCGGTACCCACGTGTCAGGGCTGCTCTCTGCAGCAATCTCTTTGCGGTTAAGGTTAGCAGGCAGCACAATGATGCCAACATACTTGCCCTCGGAGGAAGGGTTCTCGGTACCGACCTTGCTCTAGAAATGGTCGACCTTTTCTTGCATACCCAATTTGAGGGGGGCCGTCATCAAAGGCGGCTTGAGCAAATTGAGAGAGCCCAATCGGGTGGAGGCGGGCCTCAATGAGTCTAAAATTGGTTGATCCTCAAATTGCCAGAGCCATTGATGCGGAAACTGAGAGACAGAGGGATAATCTGGTGATGATTGCCTCTGAGAATTACACGAGCAAAGCAGTCATCGAGGCTCAAGCAAGCATAATGACCAATAAATATGCTGAAGGCTATCCAGGAAAGAGGTACTATGGGGGATGTGAAAACGTTGACACGGTAGAAAATTTGGCAATAGAGAGGGTAAAGAAGCTCTTCAAGGCAGAATTTGCCAATGTGCAGCCCCACTCTGGCTCTCAAGCCAATATGGCAGTGTACTTCTCCTTTTTGAAACCGGGGGAGACAATACTGGGGATGGATTTGGCGCATGGAGGTCATCTCACCCACGGAAGCTCAGCCAGTTTTTCAGGCAGGTTGTATCGGGCGGTCTTTTATGGCGTTGATCCCCAGACCCACAGAATAGATTTTGATCAGATCAGATCCCTGGCCAGGTCTTTTCGGCCAAAATTGATAATTGCAGGTGCCAGCTCTTACCCGAGGGTGATCGATTTTGAGGTTTTCAGTCAGATTGCTGAGGATATCGGTGCTTACTTGATGGCGGATATGGCCCATATAGCTGGTTTGATAGCAGCCGGCCTGCATCCTTCGCCAATTCCCCTTGCTGATTTCGTTACCTCCACTACCCACAAAACCCTCCGGGGTCCAAGAGGAGGTTTTATATTGGCCAAAACAAGGTATGCGAAACAGATAGACACCCAAATCTTTCCGGGTATTCAGGGGGGTCCTATGATGCATACCATTGCTGCCAAAGCTGTAGCGTTTCAAGAGGCAATGTCCCCGGAGTTTGCTGATTACCAGAGACAGGTTGTCATTAATGCCAAGGTCTTGGGAGAGGAGTTAGTGGCTCAGGGTTTGGAATTGGTTACCGGAGGGAGTGATAACCACATTGTTCTGCTCAATCTCTCGAGAACAGATCTAACCGGGGCGGATGCAGAGGATGCCCTCGGAAAAGCAGGTATTGTTGTAAACAAAAACAGTGTTCCTTTTGACAAGAGAGGACCAAAGGTAACCAGCGGAATTCGACTGGGCACAGCAGCCTTAACAACTAGGGGATTGAAGGACACGGAAGTAAAAACCGTCGCCCAATGGATTACCAAGGTATTGGAAAGGCCCTATGACATGAACCTGTTGCAGGATATTCGATCCATGGTACACTCTCTGTGCCGTCAATTCTCCATCTATTAGTTTTTGTTGAACTTATAGTCTTTAACACAAAAAACACAACAAACTCAAGAAACTCAATAACCCAATAGCTTTTAACAATTTCGGGTGATTCGTTGGCAAGACCTTCATGGCCAGAATATTTTATGTCTATTGCGCAACTGGTAGCTACCAGGTCGACCTGCCTGAGAAGGAAGGTTGGTGCAGTGCTGGTAAAAGATAAGAGGGTTATTGCCACAGGGTATAATGGCGCACCGACTGGTGTTAGACACTGTGAGGAAACTGGCTGCCTGAGGGAGCAGCTCGAGGTAATGCCGGGTGAAAGGCATGAACTCTGCCGCGGTCTTCATGCCGAACAAAATGTGATTATTTCGGCAGCCTATTATGGGGTCGCGACCAAAGGAACAACCCTGTATTCTACTCACTTGCCCTGTATTATTTGCTCCAAAATGCTAATTAATGCAGGGGTAGAAAAGGTTTTCTTTTTAGATGGGTATCCAGATCCGCTCGCCGATCAGATGCTGGCTGAGGCAAACATTGAAGTAGTGAGGTTAACTCTATGAAGTGTCCGTTTTGTGGAGAAATAAGTAATAAGGTCATTGACTCCAGGCTCAGTAAGGATAACAGGATGATTCGGAGAAGGAGGGAGTGTCTCAACTGTCAAAAGCGCTTTACCACCTATGAAAAGGTTGAGACGGTTTTGCCTATGGTCGTAAAAAAGGATGGCAGGCGAGAGCCTTTTGATCCTGAAAAAATACGCTCCGGTATTCAGAAGGCCTGTCAGAAGAGGCAAATAAGTGTTCACACCATTGATGATTTTATTGATTCCCTCAGTCAGCAATTTCAGGAGAGCGGCCAGAGGGAGATAAGGAGTGCTGACATAGGTGAAAAAGTCATTGAGCAACTGAAAGAATGGGATGATGTTGCCTATGTGAGGTTTGCCTCAGTTTATCGACAATTCAAGGATATCAATGAGTTCATGGTGGAATTGAAAGATTTGCTCGATGAGAGACAGGGAGAAGATAAAGAGCAGGGTTAATCCCCTTTAAAGGCCACAAAATGCTTTGCACATAGACATATCCTGAGCGTTTACCATACATTTTCAGAAGATTACCTTTTTCCCGCTCCTAACCCCAAGGATCGAGCCAGTCCCAGTGCATTTACTTCTTTACGTTTGAAAAAAAAGTAACCGTTCACGGGTTTCCCGATGAAATCGGGATTGTGGGTTCAAGGGTTCAGGGTGGCCTTTTTTGTTAACCTTCACTAACTCCGAACCCTGAACCTGTGAAGGCTTACGAAAAAAGATACCCATACCCCACTGAAGCGGGGTTGAATCTGTTTAAAGACATAAAAAAAGCCCTCTTGCTCACATATTAGCAGTGGAAGAGAGATTTTGCTAGAATATGTGATGCATTGTCAGGGGTGCGACGAACCGATGGATATCGATGAAATATATATGAAACAGGTGCTGCGGCTCGCGCGAAGAGGGCTGAGAATGACTTCTCCAAATCCTGCTGTAGGGGCTCTTATCGTTAAGAACGGCCAAATTATTGGCTCCGGATATCATAAAAAAGCAGGGGCTCCACATGCCGAAATACAGGCACTGTCTCAGGCAGGTGAGGCTGCAAGGGATTCCACCCTATACGTCAACCTGGAGCCTTGCAACCACTATGGGAGAACACCTCCATGCACCGAGGCAATAGTGGAGAGTGGCATCAGGCGAGTTGTTGTTGGTATTGCCGATCCAAATCCACAGGTTGCTGGCGGGGGGTGCGCGTTTCTTCGCTCTCAGGGCATAGCGGTCAAAGGCGATATTCTGGCACAAGAGTGCGCTCGTCTAAACGAGGCTTATCTAACCTATGTTACGGCAGGGAGGCCCTTTGTTATATTAAAGGGGGCTCTCACCCTTGATGGGTGGATGGCCACACGAACAGGTAACTCAAAGTGGATTAGCAATGAAAGGTCAAGGAAATTCGTTCACACCTTACGGAAAAGGGTGGATGCTATTATGGTTGGTGTGGAAACTGTTATCGTCGACAATCCTCTCCTGAACCCTTATTTGCTTAAGACTTCAGCTCCAAATCCAGTTAAGGTGGTAGTAGATACTCATCTAAGAATTCCTCTGGATAGCAAGGTCTTTGATTCAGGGACATCAGCCTTGACCATTATAGCCGCTGGCAGTAAGGTAAGTACCGAAAAAAGAAATAGAATAGAGGAGTTCGGTGCCAGGGTTATCACCTGCCGGATGAGAGGAGGACGCATCGATCTGGCCGATTTGCTTGGTAAACTCGTAAAGATGTCAATAAGCTCAATTCTCGTGGAAGGTGGCGCAACACTTTTTGATACCTTTGTACGGGAGGGGCTTGTAGATAAGTTTTATCTGTTTTTTGCACCAAAAATCTTAGGCGGCGATGATGGTGTTCCATTTACGAGGGGGCCTGGATGTGATATGATAAAAAATTGTTTGAGCTTGACGATTACGACGGTCAAGAGATTTGGGGATGATGTTATGATCGAGGCCTATCCTCAAAGGTAGTTGGGTTTTTTGGGTTCATTGGGTTTGTTGGGTTTACTTTAGACACTTAGATCGAGGAATTGTCGATTGACGAATTGGGGAATTGTGAATTAGGGACCGAACTTTAGTCACTTTAGGTCACTTCTAATTTTAGGCACTTTAAATGTTTACCGGGATTGTTGAAGGTACTGGAGAAGTAAGAGACATCCGAAAGACAGGGCAAGAAGCTACGTGTACGATACGAACGCCAGGTTTTTTTTCTGATTGCCATTCAGGAGATAGCCTTGCAGTTGATGGTGTTTGCTTAACCATCACTTCGGTTAAAGGAAATCTGCTTACCCTGGATATCTCAGCCGAAACACTTGCAAGGAGCACCCTCGGCACCCACAGGCAGGGTGCGATGGTAAACCTTGAGAGGGCACTGAGGTTGTCTGACCGGTTAGGAGGACACCTGGTAAGTGGGCATGTTGATGGTACGGGGATAATTGAAAGGCTCGAAAGGTACCAAGAATCGTGGATTATTCGAATTGGTGTCGATCAAAACCTGAGCAGGTACCTAATAGAGAAGGGCTCTATTGCTGTAGATGGGATAAGTTTGACCATTAACAAATGTGAGGGGAAATCCTTTGAGATAACTATCATACCCCAGACTGCACGGGTAACTACCATCTCAAATAAACGGCAAGGCGACAGGGTAAACATAGAAGTAGACATGATTTCAAAGTATGTCGAAAAATTTCTTTCTCGTGACAGACCAACCGTGCCGAGACAAACACCCTCTCGGATTGATAGAGATATGTTACTCAGGTATGGTTTTGGAGGAGGTAATGGGGATTTGTAGCATTGGGGAGGCACTCGAAGATCTCAGACAGGGCAAGATGATTATCCTTGTCGATGATGAGGATCGGGAAAACGAGGGCGACTTGACCATGGCTGCGGAAAAGGTAACCTCCCAGGCCATTAACTTTATGGCCAGGTATGGAAGAGGCCTGATCTGTCTATCCCTCGATCCTGAAAGGGTTGAAAGGCTCAAGCTTCCCTTGATGGTTCAGGATAATCGGTCTCGGTTTCAGACTGCCTTTACCGTGTCCATAGAGGCAAAGGAGGGGGTAAGCACAGGAATCTCCGCTGCTGATAGGGCCCATACCATCCTCACCGCAGTGGCTGATGATGCATCACCAGACGACCTGGTTCAGCCGGGGCATGTGTTTCCCTTGAGAGCGAGGAGAGGGGGGGTGCTTTTCAGGGCCGGACAGACTGAGGGTTCTATAGATCTGGCCAGGCTTGCAGGTCTAAAGCCAGCAGGAGTTATCTGTGAGATAATGAATGACGACGGTACCATGGCCAGAAGACCTGATCTTGATCGATTTGCAAAAAAGCATGGCCTTAACATAGCCACTGTTGCCGATATTATTGCCTACCGGATGAGAAATGAGTCCTTTGTGCACACGGAGGCAGAAACGGTTTTGCCAACCCCCTTTGGTGAATTCAAGGCAGTAGCATTTACCAATGAGATGGATAATAGTGAGCATCTGGCCCTGGTAAAGGGGGAAATTGATCCGGAGAAAGAGATCCTAGTGAGGGTTCATTCTGAATGTTTAACCGGGGATGTCTTTGGTTCTTTTCGATGTGATTGTGGGGATCAATTGAAAACGGCCCTCGAGATGATCGTTCAGGAGGGAGTCGGTGTTGTCATTTACTTACGGCAGGAAGGTCGGGGAATAGGTTTTGCCAACAAGCTAAAGGCTTATGCCTTGCAGGATAAGGGCCTTGACACGGTAGAGGCAAATGAAGAGCTTGGTTTTGAACCTGACCTGCGGGATTATGGTGTAGGTGCCCAGATTCTTGTCGCCCTGGGTGTTAAGAAGATGAGAATAATGACCAACAATCCCAAAAAAATAATTGGGCTGGAAGGTTATGACTTGACCGTAACCCGAAGGGTGCCTATTGAGGTTTGTCCTCGGCCGGAAAATGAGCGCTACCTGTTAACGAAATGCGAAAAGCTAGGACATCTTATGAATATTGGGAACAAAACTTAAAAGGAGGATGCCCATGCCCAAGTTTATTGAGGGAGAGATTACAGCCCAGGGAATCAATTTTGCGATTGTGGTGAGTCGGTTCAATGATTTCATAAGTCAGCGATTATTAGATGGAGCCCTCGATGCCCTCAAAAGGCACGGGGCCACTGATGAACAGATAACTGTTGTCAAGGTCCCCGGTGCCTTTGAGATATCTTCTATGGCAAAGAGGTTGGCTCTCGGCGGTCGGTTTGACTGCGTGATCTGTCTCGGGGCCGTAATCAGGGGTGCTACCCCCCACTTTGAATACATTAGCACCCAGGTGGCGCGAGGTGTAGCGGCAGTGGCCTTTGAAAGTCAAGTACCAGTTTCATTTGGCGTACTAACGTGTGATACCATAGAGCAGGCAATTGAGAGGGCTGGCACAAAGAGTGGGAACAGGGGTTGGGATGCTGCTGTCTCTGCCATGGAGATGGTGAGTCTTCTGAAAGCTATTGATTAGGTAACCCTTTGCCATAGGCAGCGATATTTCCCGGGCTAAATGAAGAAAAATGGGAAAAAGAAGACGTTCGAGGGAACTCGCAATAAAGGTTCTTTTTCATCTTGAATTTTCACGCGATGATCCTGCCATAGCCTTTGATTTAGTTTGTGATAACTTCAGGTTTACTGAAGATGTTCAAGCTTTTTCTAGGGTTCTTGTTTTTGGGGTTTGCGATAACCTGAAAGAGCTGGATGGTCTGATCGGTAAAACTTCAAAGAATTGGCGATTGCAAAGGATAGCAAAGGTTGACCGCTGTATTCTGAGAATAGCTGCCTATGAGCTCTTATACAGAGATGATATACCACCGAAGGTTTCTATTAATGAGGCGGTTGACTTGGCAAAGAAGTTCGGAGCAGAGGAGTCGGGTGCATTTATTAACGGCATCTTAGATAAGATTTATAATACCTTGATAGATGCTGAGAAATCATTACCTGTGTGAACAACCATCCCCTCCGCACAAAATATCGTTCCAGAGCCACTAAACAATCCAGGCCCAGAGGATTTGGCTTTGGACATCTCTTGATTCGCCTGGTCAGGTCTAAACGCTAGTAGTTGGTGACAGATGAGGTTTAGCAAATGAAGAAGTACGATCCGCAGGAAATAGAGTTGAGGTGGCAGTCATTTTGGGAAAAGAAGGGTTACTTCAGGGTCACAGAAGATAGAACTAAGCAAAAGTACTATTTACTTGAGATGTTTCCCTATCCCTCTGGCAAGATACACATGGGTCATGTCAGAAATTACGCTATTGGAGATGTAGTTGCACGATACAAGAAGATGAGGGGCTTTAATGTACTTCACCCTATGGGCTGGGATGCCTTTGGCATGCCGGCTGAGAATGCAGCTATAGAGAATAATACGCATCCGGCCAAGTGGACTTACGACAACATAGACTACATGAGAACCCAGCTTAAAAGGATGGGCTTTAGCTACGATTGGGATCGGGAATTCGCCACCTGTAGGCCTGAATACTATCGCTGGGAGCAACTTATCTTTGTCAAGATGTTCAAAAAAGGCCTTGCTTACAAAAAGAAAACGTATGTTAACTGGTGTGATTTATGTCAGACAGTCTTGGCCAATGAGCAGGTAGTGGATGGATGCTGCTGGAGACATCCTGGCCAAGAAGTGGTCTTGAAAGACATGGATAGCTGGTTTCTCAAGATTACCGAATATACCAAAGAATTGCTTGAATACTGCGATAAGCTTCCTGGTTGGCCAGAGAAGGTCCTCACCATGCAGAGGAACTGGATAGGGGAAAGTCATGGAGCGATTATCCGGTTTCCTATGGCTGATTCCGATCATGTCATCGAGGTTTTTACAACCAGGCAAGACACTGTTTTCGGTGCAACCTTTATGTGCTTTGCACCAGAGCACCCCCTTGTCAAGGAGTTAACAGAAGGTACCCCTCACGAAAAAGAGGTGCAGGAATTTGTTGAAAGAACGCTTAAGGTAGATGCCTTTATGCGAACAGCTGATTTTACGGTCAAGGAGGGAGTCTTTACCGGAACATATTGCCTCAATCCTGTGACAGGGGAAAAGATGCCTATCTACGTTGCAAACTTTGTCCTCTATGAGTATGGGACAGGTGCGATTATGGCAGTACCCACCCATGACCAGCGGGATTTTGAATTTGCAAAGAAGTATGGTTTGCCCCTCAGGGTTGTCATCAAACCGAAGGATAGAGAGCTCACCGAAGAGGAAATGGCAGAGGCATATGTTGATGAAGGGATTTTAGTTAACTCTGGTCCATTTAATGGGATGGTAAATACCGCTGCTTTGGATGCGATTGCTGAGTACCTGGAATCAAAGGGGATGGGCTATAAAACGGTAAATTACCGTCTGAAGGATTGGGGAATTAGCAGACAAAGATACTGGGGTGCACCTATCCCCATTATTTACTGCCCACAATGTGGGATAGTGCCAGTTCCGGAGGACCAGCTTCCGGTGTTGCTTCCTCTTGATATAGATCTCAAAGAGGGAGGTAAATCCCCACTTCCGGACGAGGCCTCGTTTTATGAAACGGTGTGCCCCCAGTGCGGTGAAACGGCCACAAGGGAAACAGATACCATGGATACCTTTGTTGAATCCTCATGGTACTTCGATCGATATGCCTCTCCCCGATATGAGCATGGCCCCTTTGATAAGGAAAAGGTTGAGTACTGGCTGCCTGTGGATCAATACATAGGCGGTATTGAGCACGCCATACTGCATCTGCTCTATTCCCGATTCTATACCAAGGTGCTGAGGGATATGAGATATCTTAAAAGCGATGAGCCTTTTACCAATCTTTTGACCCAGGGAATGGTATGCAAGGAGACCTTTAAATGTCCGGATCATGGCTACCTTTATCCCGAGGAGGTAAAAGAGAACAGATGCGTTATCTGCGGAAAAGAGATAGAGATTGGCGGTTCTGTAAAGATGTCCAAATCTACCAAGAACGTTATTGATCCGCAGAGGCTCTTTGACCGGTATGGTGCAGATACGGTAAGGATGTTCTGTCTGTTTGCATCCCCTCCCGAGCGGGATCTCGAATGGAGTGATGAGGGTGTTGAGGGTTCTTGGAGATTTCTCAACAGGATATGGAGACTGGTTTTTGATAACAGAGAGGCTCTTTCCAGCGTTGAGCCCTATAATGGTGGGCTTTCCCTTTCACCTCATTTACACGATATGTACGGGAAGACACACCAGACTATCAAAAAGGTTACCGAAGACATTGAGGAGCGGTTCCATTTTAATACCGCTATCAGCGCGATTATGGAACTGTTTAATAAGATAAATCAGTTTCTCAATACGGGTGGAAAGATTTCACCGGTTGCCTGGTCGGTGATCAGGGAGGCAGTAGATGCCATGGTAGTGCTCTTGCATCCAATAGTGCCACATATTGCCGAAGAACTCTGGAGTGCTCTGGGTCACCGTGATAGCCTGGTAACGATTTCATGGCCAACTTACACGGAAAAGGCCCTCGAGAAAGAAACTCGCCTGGTGGTGGTACAGGTAAACGGTAAGGTGCGCAGTAGGGTAGAGGTACCGGTATCATATGACGATCAGGAGATCCAGGATCAGGCTTTAAGCGATGAGAGAGTTCAGCGCTTCATCAATGACAAAACAATAAAGCGGGTCATTGTTGTTCAGAAAAAACTGGTAAACGTAGTGGTATGATCCCAAGGTTATTTTGTGGTATTCAGGTATGATTGGATTGAAAGTGAATGAAGCAAGCCGTGACGGCGTTATTCAGGGGCTTGTGAGCCTCATAGTGATGCTTATCTTCTGCTCTCTTGCCTCTGGGTGTGGCTACTATTTCAGGCCTGCTGGCTCCGCTCTCAATGTGGACTTTGAATCCATAGCCATCCCTCTCTTTTCCAGCACCTCTTCTTATGCGGGAACTGAAGATGAATTTACCAGGATAGTGAGGCAAGAGTTCATAAGTCAATCCAGGGTACGGATAGAGGATGAATCTGCAGCGCAGGCTGTTTTGCGAGGCCGTCTTTATTCGATCACCACGGAACCATTGGCCTATACCGTAACTCAGCAAACAGTGCATGGATTCCTTTCAACGGACGAGGTCACCGAATCCCGGATTTTGAGAGTTAAGTTGGAGGTTACCGTAACGGATATGGCAACACGAGAGATAATTTGGCAAGATTCTAATCTTACCGAAACAGCCATTTTTCAAGTAAGTTCTTCAGACCCACTCATAACACAATACAACCGACGCATGGCACTGAGATCCATTGCTCAGGAGCTTGCAACGCGAATCTTTTCCCGAACCATGGAAAGGTTTTGATGGGAAATTTGGCACCTGAGAATGTCTTGCTTGATTTGAGGAAGGGTGCTCTGGCACCCTTTTATCTCTTTTATGGCCCTGAAGACTTCTGGCTTGAGATCACCCTCGATACCATCAAGAAAGACCTTATCTCTGAATCTATAAAGGAATTCAATTTAGAGATGCTCTACGGAGGGGAGATTTCTCCAGAAGAGATACTCAACAGGGCCAGGTTGCTCCCGTTTATGTCTTCCCACCGGTTGATTATCGTGAGGGGAACCGAAAGATTTACCAAAGGAGACCTAGAGCGTTTTCTTCCCTATTTGGAAAAACCCGTTGATTCCACTTGCATTATCTGGGTATCAGGCAAGGCAGAGTTGTCTGGTGTCCTGTATAAACGGTGTAAGGAACTTGGCCGTGCCGTGCAGTTTAGGAGGCTATCTGAACGACAGATTTACCCCTGGATCCAAAAAAGGGCAAAGGAATCCGGTTTGGTCATACACAGAGATGCATCCGCCTTTCTTTACCAGATAGTCGGAAACAGTTTACGAGAGCTTCATAGTGAGATATCGAAACTTTCCCTGAGGCATCCCAATTCCACAATAGACATAGAACATATTAAGGAGTTAGCTACCTTTAGCAGGCTTTTTACTGTCTTCAATCTAGTAGACTATGTTTCTAAAAAGGATGCCCTCCGTGCTCTGGAAGCCCTGAACAGACTTTTTGACACACAGGGTCGGGATTCGAGCGCTGCCTTGGGGATTTTGGGCATGTTAGCACGGCAGATGAGACTTCTCTTGCGGACTAAGGCAGGACTCAAGAACGGAAAAGAGAAGCACGGGGTAGTCGAGAGATTGAGACCACTCCCTCACTTTGTGATCGAAAAATGTATCGCCCAGGAAAGGATGTGGCAGGAAAGAGAGCTCGAAGATGCCTTGGAACAACTCTATGATGCAGATGGATTAGTTAGGGTTGGCTCAAAGGGGGATCTTGTGGTAGAGAGTCTAATTTTTCGCCTTTGTCTTCCTCAGAATCAGTAACAGCAAGCTTGTTTACCTGGAGAGCTAGCCGAGAGATCTTTCTGCTTGCGGTGTTTTTGTGCATGATACCTTTCGCCTGAACCTTCTGAAGAATAGAAATAGCGTTTGCAAGGGATGAGTGTGCATCTTCGATTCCCTTGTTTTCTATAGCCAGCCGTACCTCGGTAATGGCATTTTTGGCGCGGGTTTTGTAACCCATGTTCCGAGTTCTTCGTACGCGGTTTTGTCTTGCTCGTTTAATAGCAGATTTATGAGTTGCCAACTTGTTACCTCCTCATACCCTGGATGGACATGCTTTTTGTTGAGCGAACACTAACTTAATCACTAGATCGTGTCAAGGTTTTTATGAATGAAAATGAGCTTGTCACAAAGGCAGCAGGAATAGTCGGTATCTTCACCTTCCTCAGTAGAATCCTGGGACTGGCCAGAGACATCCTTATTGCCAATTTCTTTGGCTCTGGTATGTCTGCAGATGCATTTTTTGTTGCATTCCGCATTCCAAATCTTTTGAGGAGGCTCTTTGCAGAGGGATCGTTTTCAGTCGCCTTTATCCCCGTTTTTACCGAATACCTGCAGAAAAGATCAAAGCAGGAAGCCTTTGTATTAGCGCGCGTTGTCTTAACATTTCTGATCATTCTTCTTACTGCTATTACTCTCGTCGGCATTATTCTTTCCCCATTGATTGTGAGAATTATCGCCCCGGGGTTTGGAGGTATAGGTGAAAAATATGCCCTCACGGTTCTCTTAACCAGGATCATGTTTCCTTATATATTCCTGGTTAGCCTGTTGGCCCTTTTTATGGGTATCCTCAACTCCCTTAAGCATTTTGCAGCACCTGCCATGGCTCCGGTTTTTCTCAATCTCAGTATGATTGGTGCCCTCCTTTTTCTGGCCTCCTCCATGAAAACGCCAACTGTGGGACTGGCTATTGGCG
>JAUVXZ010000204.1 GCA_030603345.1 Pseudomonadota bacterium | reverse complement strand
GGAGAATGTATTTGCCCCAATTGTGGTTTCAAGGTTGCCCATCAGCAGGGTTCTCCGTGTTATGAGGTTCAGTGTCCCAAATGTGGGACACCAATGACAAGGTAGGTAACATATGCAGTGTAAACTGGCCATTTCTTGATTTTTGTAAGGAATGGCCAGTTGAGGGGAGAAGTATGCAATGGCCAATGTTGTACTTGAGTTTTCACATGAAGAGGCTATACTCATGGACAATGATGCTGAGGAGGCACAGCGGTTTTTTTGAAGATGTCCTAAAACCAAAGATCAGCGCGAAAGGGTCAAACGAACTGGATATGGGCAAATCCATGAGTATTATGACATGAGAGGTATAAGGGTGGATGTAGGAGAAGAACACGACCCTTTTTCGTTTGAAGGGTCTCTTGGCTATGCGCAAAGAGGAAGATCTAGAAAGAGAGATAGCCGAGCTTAAGGCAGAATTGAAGGATCGAGAAGAGTCCCTTCCTGCCCATTCTGTGCAACCTCACCAGATATTGTTGATTGAGGAGCTAGAGGCAGTTATCGAGAATAGAAAGAAGGAACTGAACAAGCTGCGAAAAAGAAGTCGAGATCCCAAATAGACCAGGGAGTGCAGATGATTGTAGAAACCCTTCAACACGCCTCAATGATTACCAGTTTTGTCTTTGTAATGATGCTCATAATAGAGTATGTCAATATCCAGACCAAAGGGGATTGGCAAAATTCACTACAAAAGTCAAGATGGAGTCAATATCTTTTGTCAGCCTTCCTTGGTGCCACACCTGGTTGTCTCGGTGCATTCACAGTTGTTGCCCTCTATTCCCACAATGTAGTAAGTTTTGGTGCATTGGTGACCGTGATGATCGCAACCAGTGGGGATGAGGCCTATGTGATGCTCTCGATGTTTCCGGGAAAGGCACTTCTCATTATTGTCATTCTATTCATAGCGGGTATTGCTGCGGGCTTTGTAACCGATATCCTATTCAAACCTAACTCTGTTCTGATAGCAAAGCTGGGTCGTCAGTTGCAATTTCATGATGAGGATGAGTGTACCTGTTTTCCACAGAATGAGATAGTAAGCCAGCTGAAGAATCTTACCCTCCAGCGCGGACTATTAATGACCGTCCTGGTACTATTTATTACTGGGTTGACCTTTAATCAATTAGGCCCAACAGAATGGAACTGGATCAAGATAACGCTGCTCATAACCTCGTTGTTTGCTCTTTTTATAGTTTCCACTGTCCCGGAACACTTCCTGGAAAAGCATCTCTGGGAACATATAGTGAAGGTTCATATCCCAAGGGTATTTCTGTGGACATTTGGCGCTTTGCTGGTAATGCATTTCATAATAAACTATTTAGAACTGGGCAGCTGGATTAAGGCAAATTATCTGACAGTTATGTTGATTGCGTGTCTTATCGGACTTATTCCGGAATCTGGTCCACATATGATATTTGTAACCCTGTTTGCACAAGGGGCAATCCCCTTTGGTGTTCTTTTGGCGAGTTCTGTTGTTCAGGATGGTCATGGAATGCTTCCTTTACTGGCAGAATCAAAGAGAAGTTTTGTTTTCGTGAAGGTTATTAATTTTGCCGTGGGACTACTGGTAGGGCTGGTCTTTTATTTGGCAGGGATCTGGCGATAGAGAGAAATCGCCAGCGGTAACCAGCTGAAAACGGAAACCAATTGATAATCTTATTAGGTCCGTGGACCGCGGAGAATTACCCTCTGAGTTGACTCATAGTAGCCCCTTGATACACTGATTCTTAACAGGCTGTTGCCGAGATCCCTTTTCACTTGGTCTAAGAGGTTTTTTCCCCGACTTGTCGGGATTCGCCAAGATTTCTTGGCAAAAAACTTTTCAATGACCGCTCAAAGGGATTCCCGTTTGGGCAACGGCCTGTTAAGTTGCAATAACTCAAGAGAGCTGATTTTATGAAGGCTTTAGCTCTTTTTTCGGGTGGCCTGGATAGCATTTTGGCTGTTAAACTCATCCAGGAGCAAGGGCTTGATGTTGTTGGCATCTGTTTTGAGTCCCCCTTTTTCTCCTCAGACAAGGCTGCCCGGTCTGCACCATATATTGGGCTTTCTCTCAAGGTCGTGGACATCACGGATAGGCTCATCCAGATAGTGCTTAACCCAAGGCACGGCTATGGAAAAGGCTTAAATCCGTGTATCGATTGCCATGAGCTGATGTTCAAGACAGTGGGTGAGATGTTGAAAGATGAAAAGGCGGATTTTATCATAAGTGGAGAGGTCGTGGGCCAACGCCCCATGTCGCAGAACCTACGATCCCTTTCCACTATCTCTCATGGGTCGGGGTTCAAAGATCTTATCCTCAGGCCCCTTTCAGCAAAACGATTGCCGGGAACCCTTCCTGAAAGGAAAGGCTGGGTGATGAGAGAGAGGCTATTAGGGCTTTCAGGGCGTTCTCGGCAGCCACAGATTGAGTTGGCCAAGAAATTTGGTATAGAAGACTACCCGGCTCCTGCTGGGGGATGTCTTCTAACCGAAAAGGTATTCTCCCGCCGTCTCAAAGACCTCCTATCTTCAAACCCGGATTTCTTAAGGAGAGATGTAGAACTTCTGAAGTGGGGAAGACATTTTAGGCTGAGCGAAAACGCCAAGGTCGTGGTGGGCAGAAACCAGAAAGAAAACGAGGTGATTAGCTCTTTGAGAAAGGAAGCAGATACGATGTTTCGAGTTGAGTCATTTCCCGGACCCACCGTTGTGGCAACCGGGAACCTCTCTGCGGAAGGCATAGAGTTGGCTGCCGCCCTAACAGTGTCTTACAGTGATGCTCCTTCTCATCAATCAGTAAGTGTCCGGGTAACAGGAGGTTGTAACGACTGGTCTGTTTTGGCAATAAAGAGGGGAAAGACTGATTTCTATCGCTTCATGATATGAGGTGATAGTTGTCGATTATCTGTTGTTGTGACTCTAAAATCTGCAATTTTAGCTCACCCCTACTTCTTTAATAACTTCTGAAAGAATGATTTTTTTTGGAGCTCTTCTAACCTTTTGTTTTTTCCTGCCAATTCTGTTTCTCTTTCTTCTATTGAAACCGAAGTCTTTTCAATGAATTCCGCGATTTTCCGTTCCTCCACCGATAGGCTGAGCAATTTGATTTTATCCTTCCTATTCAGATTTTGTTTATCAAGGATCTTAATCTCTGTCTTGATCTCCCTATGTTCCTGCGTTTTCGTGGAGAGCACCTTTTTTTGCGTTTGTAGAAAGGCAACATTATCTCTGATGCTCTGAATCAAGGCATCTTCCGATTCCATGGTAAAAAAGAGATAGCCAAAACCGATAAGAGCGACCGTTAGCGCCGCGAGAATAACCTTCCGTGGAATGGGGGCGAAAGGGGAGAGGTAATAGAGCGCTGATGCTACTTTCCCTCCCTGGCCTGCAATTCTGTCAGCAATTGAGTATCCCGAAACCTTACCACTAGCAGTCTGCGAGATATTTTGGACACTAGTTCTTAACTCGATGATTTCTGTGGTTAATTCACGACCCAGATCTCCGCCTCGGCATTTTTCTTCAACGTCACTTTTACCTCTTCTCAGCGTTTTAGCAATACCTTTAATCCTTGATAATGAACTATCCAGTTCTGGTGTTTCTGGGAACTTTCCTGGAAATTTCTTCTTAAGGGAGACGATATCTGTTTCGAGTTTCTTGAGATAGGCTCCTATATACCCTGAAAATCTCCTAAGCACCCCTTCTTCACATACAAATTCACTGGCACCATCGAGCATAATACCAATGTTCTGGATTGCCTTGATTGTCTTTTCAATATTCTGGAGGTCACTATCTGGCATGATGTGTTTTATGTCAAATTTTGGTCAAAAAGTAAATCTTTATCAATTACTGTACCTTCAGGGATTGAAACCCGTTTTGACAAAGGATTGGTAATAGTCACATCTCCCTTTATCATAATTCCCCTCCCAAAGTAAACATTTCCCTCCACTTTAAGCGACTTGCAATCAACCAGTGAGGGGACACCATGGGGAAATCTTTCCTGCAATTGGTCTATCTTTCTGTAGTACCTATCATCGAGATCGATCTTTATATCCCCAAGTCGCCTTTGAGGGTTTTGTATAACCCTGCTGTCTTCTGTCATCACATAGCAATCCGACATGAGTGCAACAAGGTCTTGGCACCTTTTGACGGGAGCAAATCGTGTCTTTGGTACCTTTACAGCTGCGGCCCTTTCAAAAATCGAGATAGCAGATCCCATAGCCGTTTCAATTTGGTAAACCTCGGGGGATGAGTCATCTCTAGGACTAATTCTCTTCGGATTGACAATGACCGGTAGTTTAAAAATGTTTCCAGGCTCTTTTAACTGGTTTTTTAGAAATACGAGATTGACCCATATATTATTTGTATTGAAATACTTATACACCTGTATGTCCTGAAATTCCTCTATCTCTTCCTCAGGACACTGGGCTATCTCTCTGAGAACGAGTCCGCCAGTCTGCCGCAGCCGGGCTATATGCCCGCCCTTGATGTCTGCTTTTGTTTTCTCCGCAACCTCCATAATAAAAGGAAAGTCCTTGGTGACCAGGTAGCCGAGTGCTGCTACATTCATTGTGCCCCCGAGGTTGTCGGAGTTGGAGATAAAGGCGTATTGATAGCCTCTCATAATCAGCTTGTTCAGCATGCCAGAGGTGATCAATGCACAATAGATGTCCCCGTGCCCAGGGGGATTCCACTCCAAATCTGGGTCCATGGGCCAAACTGCAGGGCTCAGGTCTTGTTTGAGGACCTTTGGAAATTTATGCTGCAGAAAGGACAGGGGAATGTCAGAGCTTAGTTCGGGGTATCTCTCAAGGAATTTTGTACTATCCTCATCAGTACTAAAACTGTTCATAAGTACCAGAGGTATGTCTGTTTCATGTTCTTTTCTGAGGCTCAAAACCTGTCTCGCAATAATGTCGAGAAAGTTGTATCCATCCTTTACCTTAATAAGGGACTTGGCCTTTGACAGGCCCATACTCGTTCCCAAGCCCCCGTTTAGTTTGATTATTACCGCCTCCTTAAGTGCCCGGACTCCCTTTTCGGTGAACCTGTCTAGCGTCTCCAAATCAGCTATCTCATCTTTTCCAACCGGAGCAATGTCGTCTCTGGATATGAACCCCCTTTCGCCACTCAGAAGCTTCCCATAGTAAAACTTAAAGGTATCGATAATGAGAAGAGGTATACCCTCATCTGACATCTTTCTTGCAAAAGGGAGAAATCTTTTCTCCAGCTCTGGCTGGCTCATTTCGGCTTGCATATTCTTTGTTATCAAACAAAATTTTCTAAGACCTTATAAGAAACAAAAGTCAATATCAATAGTAAATAATCTGGAGCTCATAAGTTCTTTGGTGAGTCTATCATTTCCAGGCAGCGAGGGGTATTGGGCTATCAAGTAGGCGCAAAAAAGGTTTTGGATGACATCGATCAATATGAGCCCAAGAATAACGATTCCATAGTATCTTATCGGATCAATCGTCCAGGAGCATAATTGTTTTGACAACCATGCATCATTTAGCTATCTTTCCACGAGTAGTACAAAATCTGTTTCCGAGGAAAAGAGTAGCCAGGAGACCATGAGCGAGGAATCCACAGTTTTAAGACAGTTCTCCCCCTACTTTGAGCGGATCGATGAAGAGCTGGGTAAGGTGCTCACCTCTAATGTGTCGCTCATAGAAGAGGTTGCACAGTATAGCTTGCTCGGTACCGGCAAACGACTCAGGCCCCTGTTTTTTGTCCTCTCCTGTGAACTCTGTAACTACACTGACCGTGACAGGTACACGCTTTCCACCATCTTTGAGTGTCTGCATGCGGCAAGCCTCCTGCACGATGATGTCATTGACAATGCCCCAATGCGTCGTGGAAGGGCATCAGCCAATAAGGTGTGGGGAAGCCCTACAGCAATCCTGGTGGGTGATTTTCTCTTTTCGAAATTTTCCCGGATGGTTATTGAAAAAAAGCACATTGAACTCTTAAAGATCCTCGCTGATACCGCTACGAGCATGACCGAGGGCCAGGTGTTGGAGCTCGTGAATACCCATAATTGGGACCTAACTAGAAAAGAATATATGGGTATCATTACGGCCAAGACAGCGGCACTCATGTCGGCTGCCTGCGCTGGTGGGGGTATCGTGGCCGGGGCAGAGCAGCCCGATATTCAATCGCTTAAGGACTTCGGGCTCAATATGGGAATTGCCTTTCAGATTATCGACGATGTGTTTGATTATACCGCTACGGTAGAAGAGACCGGAAAACCCATGGGCAGCGACCTCAGAGAGGGTAAGATTACCCTTCCT
>JAUVXZ010000055.1 GCA_030603345.1 Pseudomonadota bacterium | reverse complement strand
AGCTCATAGCAGATCGCTCTTAGCTCATAGGCAGGAGGGAAAGGCAAAGGGCAGAAGGCAAATAAGTTAAGCGCTCACAGGTCGTGACTCATAAGTCAAAGCAGCACGCGCAGGGGGCATCCCGAAACTGGGTAAAGAGGGTTACAGAAAAGAGAAAAGGGTTAGAATGGGCATATCTTTGACATTTAGCAAGGAGTATCGTAGCATTAGTCATTAAATACGGTGAACAAGATGGGGTATCTGGGTAAATTTAACAAGAAACTACTATGGGATTACCAGGTCAGCGAAGAAGACCTTAAAGAGGAAAAGGTATTCATCTTCTATCTCTCTCGCGTCTTGAATAATGGGAATTCTGCTGACATCGGCGAACTACCTCTTGAGCTTATAGAGAAATACATAGATAAGCTCTGCCTTTCCAGAAAAGTAAGAAAGTTTTGGGGGTGCTATTTTTGGTGCCTAGGGCGGGAATCGAACCCGCACAGCCACTAGGACCGAGGGATTTTAAGTCCCTTGCGTCTACCAATTCCGCCACCCAGGCATTCGGAGTAAGTATATATTATTCAGGCCATACCCTGTCAAGCCTTAAGAGGCTCTTGCCGAAATTCCTTTTCTCTTAGTCTAAAACGTTTTTTGATAAATCTAAGGCTCCCTCCAGGCGATGTCAAAACTCGCCTTTAGGGTTCAAACAGTTGACATCGCTTATCTTCCGCTTCACCAAGGGTTTTTTGGCAAAAAACGTTTTAATGACCGCTCAAAGGAATTTCCGTTTGGGCAACAGCCCGTCAAGATGTGGACAAGGATTGAGATGTCTGAGGATATCCTCGCTGGACTATGTTCCCATTTCCCACGAGGATAGATATTTCTCCTGTTCAGGGGTGAGCGTGTCAATTTCCACACCCATTGAGGCAAGTTTCAATCGGGCGATTTCCTGGTCAATAGGGAGGGGAACAGGATAGACTTTGTTGTCAAGTTTCTTGTGTTCCTTTGATAGGTACTCCATGGACAGGGCCTGGTTTGCAAAGCTCATATCCATAACACTTGAAGGATGTCCCTCTGCCGCCGCCAGATTTATTAATCTTCCTTCACCGAGGAGATAGACCCTGTTTCCATTCAAGAGGGTGTATTCCTCAACGAATTCCCTGATTTTTCTGTTGGATGTAGATGATTGTTCCAGCCCGGGAAGGTCAAGCTCCACATTGAAATGGCCTGAATTGGATATGATGGCACCATCCTTCATATCGAGGAAGTGCTCTTTGCGGATCGCATTTTTGTTGCCGGTAAGGGTGCAGAAAATGTCACCGATCTTGGCTGCCTGTGCCATTGGCATGACGTCAAATCCGTCCATGACCGCCTCCAAGGCCTTGAGCGGATCGACCTCGCAGATGATAACCTTGGAACCATGTCCTTTTGCCCTGCTGGCCACCCCCCGCCCGCACCATCTATACCCGGAGATAACAAAAGAGCTTCCGGCAAGGAGCCTATTTGTTGCCCTCAGGATCCCATCAATAGTGCTCTGGCCCGTGCCATACCGGTTGTCGAAAAGATGTTTTGTGTTGGCATCATTGACAGAGATAACAGGAAATTGAAGCACCTGATCCTTTTCCATGGATCTGAGACGGATGACACCGGTGGTTGTCTCCTCCGTGCCTCCCATAACATTCGCAATAAGCGAATCCCTCTCCTCTTTGGCCAGAGAAAGGCCCCATTCCCGTATCGCTGGGGAAACCTCATCCCATTTGTCGAGGGCGATAAAGTGCAGAGAGCTAACCAGGTCGGCGCCGTCATCCATAGTGAGGTTCGGCATATTCTTAAGGGCTGACAAGATATGGCTGTAGTAGGTGTCTGTATCTTCACCCTTTATGGAAAAGACCGGGATTTCATCGTTTGCCACCAGTGAGGCAGCAGCGTCATCCTGGGTTGAAAGGGGGTTGGATGCGCAGAGGACAACAGAGGCACCACCTGCCTTAAGGGTTTGCGCAAGCAGCGCAGTCTCCGTGGTTATATGCAAGCAGGCGGAAATCCTCAAACCTGAAAGAGGCCTGTCTTGAGAAAACCTTTCTTTGATTGAATTGAGGACAGGCATGCTCTTGCTTGCCCACTCTATTCTCAGTTGGCCTTTGTCTGCAAGGCCTCGGTCTTTGATGTCATAATCCACGTTATGGTCTCCTATAATTAAATGTATCGGAATTTCTACAACTGCCCTTAGTGGCGGCGTAAAAAGATTCGGCCGTTACTGCCAGAAAGTGACTAAAGTGAGCTAAAGTTATAGATAGTATTGCAAATAATCCGTATGTTTGAAGCGTTATAAAATATCCCCTAATGAAGGACTACAAGGAATTAGATGGCACACACAGCATTTCTATTTAAGTCATCTTATCTTTTATTGCACATTAACTTTTAATTTTAGGCACTTTAGGCACTTATAACTGTCAGAGACCTATATAGCCTTTTTCAGTCTATTGATGAGATCTGTCTTCTCCCAGGTGAACTCCTCCAGTTCCCGTCCAAAGTGCCCATAGCAGGCGGTTTTTTTGTATATTGGCCGCAAGAGGTCCAACTGCTCAATTATGGCGGCAGGCCTCAAATCAAATTCCTTTTCTATTACTCCTGTCATCTCTGGACTGGGCATGACGCCTGTTCCATAGGTGTCAACCATTAGACTAACGGGTTGCGCCTTACCGATAGTATAGGCCACCTGGATCTGACATCGTTCGGCCAACCCTGCTGCAACTATATTTTTGGCAAGGTAGCGACACATGTACGATGCGCTCCTATCCACCTTTGATGGGTCCTTCCCGGAGAATGCTCCGCCACCATGATGACCAAACCCTCCGTAAGCATCCATGATAATCTTTCTGCCAGTCATGCCACAATCTCCGAGGGGACCACCAGTAACAAACCTGCCCGTAGTATTGATAAAAAATTGGGTGCTTTTATCAAGCATTTCTGGGGGAATAACTGCCTTGATTACCTCTTCAATAATTGCCTCCTTGAGCGTATCATAATCAACATCAGGGGAATGTTGCGCTGCGATAACAACGGTGTGCACGGTGGTTGGTTTTGAATCTATATACCTCACGGTGACCTGGGATTTTCCGTCTGGCCTCAACCATGGCAGCTTTCCTGATTTGCGCACGTGAGCAAGCCTCTGAGTAAGGTTGTGGGCCAGATAAATGGGCATGGGCATGAAAACAGGGGTGTCGGTGCAGGCGTATCCGAACATGAGTCCCTGATCACCAGCCCCCTGCTCTTTGAAAATGCCGGCACCATTAACTCCCTGTGCAATATCAGGTGACTGCTTGTCAATGCTCGTAACAACTGCACAGGTCTTCCAGTCAAAGCCCATAGATGAGTCGTTATATCCTATTTCCTTTATCGTCTCTCTGGCAATTTCCGGCATTTCCACATAGCAGGTCGTGGTTATCTCTCCTGCAATAATTGCCATACCGGTTGTGACCATGGTCTCGCAGGCGACTCTACCCTTTTTATCACAGGCCAGAATTACGTCCAGTATAGCATCGGAGATTTGATCAGCTATCTTGTCTGGATGTCCCTCGGTAACAGATTCAGATGTAAATAAAAAATCAATGCTCATCTTATGTTCCTCTCTCAGTTAAATATCACTATTACAGCACGGTAGTTTTACCCTATTTATGAGAACTAGACAAATCTTAATTTAATCAGATTAGTAAGCTGGTGGTCCAAGTTTTGCTATGCAGGCAAGTGAGTTCACTCATGCGGCTATAACAATCTCTCGCCCGCTCCCCTTCGACTTCGCTCAGGATCGCTCGAGTTCACGGACCCGCCCGCCTCGCGTTGCGAAGCATTGCGGGCAGGGTTCACAGAGAGGGATTTTCTTTTTTAGTGTGAAGGTGCAAGCAACAATGTAAACCCTGCGCAAAGCGCTGTAGTTTTGAGCTGAATCCTCGTCCCTGCCCCGCCTGCCCCGTAGCTCCGGGAGATGGTACTGGGGTAGGTGGGAACCATCCCACTGGGGTGAGAGGTAAAAGACCCTCTTGGGGTCATAATCAAGCTACCCTTTTTTATGCTCTCAGGTCTTACCTCTTTTTTCCTCGGGTAGGCTCAGGTTGGACTCGTTCTCAGCCCCTCAATGTTCCCTCAAGATAATATTATCGATCAACCGGGCCTTTCCCACTCTTACGGCCAATGCAAGAAGGCAGGGCCCATCGACTCTTTCAATATCGGTGAGTTTTTCCGGGTCACAAATGGTTATATAGTCGATTTCCGTAAAGGGGTGGTTGAGGATCAACTCCCGCACCGAGTTTTTGATCTTGCCGGCGTTTTTTTCGCCAGTTGCCACCAGAGCACTGGCTAGGTCGAGGCCTTTTTTCAAGCTCAATGCTGACACCCTTTCCTCAGCACTCAGATAATTGTTCCTGCTGCTCATGGCAAGACCGTCTTGTTCTCGTACGGTCGGGACCCCGACGACGTCAATATCCATGTCCAGGTCCCTGACCATCTGTTTAATGACAACAAGCTGTTGATAATCCTTTTCGCCAAAAATGGCCAGGTGCGGTTTGGTAATGTTAAACAGCTTTGCAACCACCGTGGTAACTCCAGCAAAGTGTCCGGGTCTGGATTCTCCACAGAGATATTGAGTAATCTCTTCTACATTGACGGTTGTTTGAGAGCGGTCAGGATACATCTCCTGTGCAGTTGGCATAAACACCGCGTCTACTCCCACTGAGCGGGCCTTTTCGAGGTCGCCCTCCGTATCACTGGGGTATGTTTGATAGTCCTCCTGAGGGCCGAACTGGGCTGGATTGACGAAAAGACTCATTATCAGTCTATCCCCCTTTTGTCTCCCAACCCTCAAGAGTTCCACATGGCCTTCATGGAGAAAACCCATGGTTGGTACAAGGACGATGAGAACACCATCCCTTCTCCATTTTTCCGAGGTTTCTTGCATCACTGTTATCTTTTCGATGATCTCCATGGTTTTTAAAGTGCCTAAAGTTAAATTGTTAATGCCTGGATCCGAGGGGAACGTAATACTTTGTTCCCTTTTCCATTTTTTCTATTTCTAGGATCAGGTTATCGAGATCCGATGGTACATGAACAAAGTCTATCTCAGAGGCGTTAATCACCAAGAGAGGGGTCTCTGTATAGTGGAAAAAGAATTCGTTGAAGGCCTGATTTATCTGGTCCAGGTAGCTAAGATTTATTGATTTTTCATAATCCTGACTCCTCTCTTTGATCCTTTCTTTCAACACATCGGTTCTTGCCTGCAAAAATATTACGAGATCGGGCTTTGCAATCTTAACCTTCAAGAGGTTGAACACCTGTTCATACAGGCTGAACTCCCTGTCATCCAGGTTGAGCCGTGCAAAGATTCTGTCCTTGTCAAAGAGGAAGTCTGATATGACTACCCTTTTGAAAAGGTCAATTTGATTTATCTGCTCTTGCTTTTGAAAGCGCCTCAGGATGAAGAAGAGTTGCGTCTGAAATGCAAATCTTTTTGGGTCCTTATAGAAGCTGGCAAGGAATGGATTGTCCTCAGCGTCTTCTAAGATAGTCCTGCCATGTATCCTTTCAGCTAACAAGAGGACTAAGCTGGTTTTGCCTACGCCTAATGGACCTTCAACAGCTATATAGTTTTTTTCAAACACCGCCTTGACTCAATTTACGGATTCATGAGCTTCATAACACTGAGCTTATTATGTGTCAAGATATTGTCTGATGTGTTGTCTGATGTGCCGCTAGGGTAACGTCAAAGTCCAGGGTATGGGTGCCAAAAAAAAGATACCGATACCCAAGAATAGGTGGAAAAATCACCAGAGTTATATTTTACAATGACGCGGTGTTCTGATGTGCTGCTAGAGCAGAAGTCAACCCGATGTATTCATCGATTGAGAGGGTTTCGGCCCTTCTTTTGGGGTCGATGAGGCATTTCTCAAGGGCCTGTTCCAGCGTCTCTCTTGAAACAGGCGCCAGACCCCTTTCAAGGGAGTTAAGGATTGTCTTTCTCCGGTGACTGAAGGCTGCCTTAACAATTCTCTGGAATAGGAGCTCGTCCTCTGCCCGAGATGGATACGGTTTCTCAAAATCGATCTCTACAACCATGGAATCTACCTTTGGTTTTGGGTAAAAGGCCTCCCTTTTAATTCTCATAAGGGGGGATACGTGGGCACAGTATTGCGTTATGACACTCAGACCTCCGTATTCCTTTTTTCTGGGACCGGCAGCCAGCCGCTGTGCGAACTCGTATTGAAACATGAGGATTGCGGTTTTGATGTAGTTCCTATTGTCCATGAGTTTTTTCAAGAATGGAGATGAGATATTGTAGGGAAGATTGCCCAATATCTTGAGCTTTTGGTTGAACGTATCATAGATCTCTTTTACCGGTAGTTTCAGCATATCCTCAGTAACCAATGTTATTTTTTCCTTTTCTTTCAGGGGCAATCTTTCCTTTAGTATCGCTATCAGGAGTGGATCCTTCTCTACCGCTACCACATGAGAAACGTGGGCAAGGATTGGGATCGTTAAGGCCCCGAGACCTGCCCCTACCTCGATAGCCACATCGGTATTAGTAAATCGCGCCTGGGCAATGATTTTATCTGCTATAGAAGGATCTTGCAGAAAGTGCTGCCCGAGCCTCTTGCGCGGTTTAATGCCTGATTTCGCTAACAGGGCCCTAGCGGTGTTCAGGCCTTGATGAGCTTTCTTGATTTGCGCCATGTAATGAAGGCCTTAAGAAAGTAAAGAAAGATAAAATAGGATGGTACTGCCCATATGATGTCTAAGTGCTTCCATTCGCAAATACGGTAACGTATTTTGCCGCCTTGATTACGAAGTTTTGCTCACTCGGCTCGTCTAAGCTCGTCGCAGGCAGCACTAAGTCCTGAGGGTTTCGACTGAGACATGTCGACGAGACTCTCGGCGAGACTTTCGGCGAGCTCATGTCGAGTCGCTCAAGTCGAGTCGCTCAGCCGAAGTCTAAATAAGTTCGTCCTCGAACTTATGAATCGAAGGACTAAGCTTGATCCACTGGAAATCTTGACCGGGCGTCCAAAGTTAGATCATCACCCTCGCCTCTTGTCCACCTGTGATAACCGGCGACAGCTATCATGGCTCCGTTATCGGTACAGAATTCAGGACCGGGGATGAAGAGATCAATTCCCTTTTGAGCCATTACGCTCTGTAGTCGAGACCGTAAATAGGTGTTTCTGGCTACTCCCCCTGCGAGCACAACTGAGTTTACCCCAACGCGAGTAGTAGCAGCAACCACCTTGTCGACGAGGACATCAACGACTGCAGCCTGAAAGGATGCAGCGATATCTGCTATTTTGATCTTATTTTCTTTTGGTTGGTGATCACACCACTTCCTGAAGTACAGGGCAACAGCAGTCTTGAGACCGCTAAAACTGAAGTCGAGAGAGGCTTTGGATAGGTAGGCCCTCGGAAAGCCAATGGCATCGGGCCTGCCTGCAGCAGCCAATTTTTCGATTACAGGGCCCCCTGGATACCCTAATTCAAGAAGTTTTGCAATCTTGTCAAATGCCTCTCCTGCCGCATCATCCAGTGTCTTGCCCAGCACCGTGTAGTCCCCAAAATCTCGGACATGGTAGATGTTCGTGTGGCCACCTGATACGGTAAGTGCTATGAAAGGGAAGGGAGGGGATTTCTCTTCTAAGAAGATGGAGAGGATATGCCCTTCCAGATGGTTAATGCCGAGGAGTGGAATAGCGTTAGCATAACTAAAGGCCTTAGCGAAATAAATGCCAACGAGGAGTGCCCCAACAAGACCAGGGCCCACGGTGACTGCTACTGCATCAATGTCTTTATTGGTTAGATGGGCTTTTCTGAGAGACTCTCTGACAACAGGAACAATATTGCGAATATGTTCTCGTGAGGCAAGTTCCGGTACTACCCCTCCGTGCTCATGGTGAACGGTAACCTGAGAGTTAACGATATTAGATAACAATCTTTTTCCATCTTGAACTATCGCTGCACACGTGTCATCGCAGGAGGTATCGATACCGAGGATAATCATATCATTCGTTACTCGTTTGTTGTTTGTTCCGGCAACAGACCTGCTCTTATGCATCCCCTCCTAAAACGAGCAACCAGCAACGAGCCAATTACTGTTTTGATTCCTTCCTCTCTTTCAATTGATCTATCCGTTCCACCACCTTCCTGAGATGTTTAGCCATCTGCCCTGCCCGCTGATAGCGCTTATGAACATCCTTTGCTAAGGCCTTATCGAGTATCTTTTCTACAACCGGTGGTATTCTTGGATTAATCTCTCTTACTGAGGGATGCCGTCCATGGGAGATTTGATACAGAAGTGCTGTTACATCCTCGGAAAAAAAGGGCTTTTGTCCAGCCAGCATCTCATACATCACTATTCCCAGTGAGAATATATCGGAACGCCCATCCGCCTTTTTCCCATCCACCTGCTCGGGAGACATGTATGAGGGAGTGCCCAGAACAACACCGGTTTTTGTCTTAGATGAGGAAATGATCCTGGCAATGCCGAAATCGGTAACCTTGATTTCATTGGTTTCTTTGAGCAACATGATGTTGGCTGGTTTTACATCGCGGTGAACGACACTCTTCCCATGAGCGTAATCTAGGGCACTGGCTACCCTGGCAATAACATCAAGCGCGTGCCTGAGGGGAAGCCGGTTTGCCTCGTGGGTATATTGCACTAAATTCTCACCATTCAGGTATTCCATAGCTATATAGGCGAGGTCGTGTTCTTCACCAGCATCGTATATAGCCACAATGTTGGGGTGGTTCAGCTGTCCGGCTGACTCCGCTTCCCTGAAGAAGCGTTGCTTTTGGGCACCTAAATCTTCTTCTTCTTCAAAGTCAGATAACGGTAATGTTTTTATGGCAACGATGCGGTGTATGGTGGGATCAACTCCCTTGTACACAACGCCCATGGCACCTCTGCCTAACTCGCCGGTGATTTCGTACCTCCCGAGCGTCGGTTTTGTATCCAGGTCTTTGATTGTGGCCCCGATTTCACCTGGACGGGCACTGTGGGCACCAAAGATCATGGTGCTCTCAACCCCTTCTAGTTTTGGTATTCGTTTATTCAGATCCTTAAAATCGCCATCACTTTCAACAATCGTGTTGTATGCTGCTAAGGCCTTGTTGAACTGCCTCTTTCTTTCATAATCGAGTCCGAGATTGTATAAAAGATCCTTTGCTCCAGGCTCATCTACGGGACATTTCCGAAATTGCTCAAAGGCCAGATCGAGCAGTCCCTGTTGCTGGAAAGAAAGGCCAAGAGCCTTGTTCGTTTCGACAGAATCAGCCTCCACCTTTTCTTTGGTCTTTTCAATGATAAAGAAGTTCCTGCTGACGATCAAGATATAGCCCAGAACAAGAAGAATGAGCTGAGGTGTGATTTTAAGCCACATATTTGACCGAAAAAGGAGGATCGTCCCAGCTGTTCCATAGCACAAAAACAGGAGCAAGGTGATAACAGCTCCGGTACCTGCCTTTAGCTTGGGAAGGAAGAATGATATATAAAGCCCAAAGAGAAAAATAATACCGAGTTCAACGAAAAATATCCATTGCGGCCTTACAAAGAAATTGTCTTTCAGGATATTGGAGGTCGCGTTTGCTATTATCTCCACACCGGGTAGGTTACTCGAAATAGGGGTTACAAATCTGTCTCCGATCCCCGGTGCAGTGAGTCCAACAAGGACAATCTTGTCTCTGAAGACGCTTGTTTGAAATTCCTTGTTCAGAACCTTGCTGAATGGGGTGGTGTGAAAGGCAACCCCAGGGCCTTCATTCCATTTAATGAGGGTTGACATGTATGGATCTGAGGCTGGGATTACTCCGGTTTTGGATGGGGTAACTTGCATATCGATTCCCTTGCCCAAGATAAGCCTTACCTGACTGGCATCTAGGCCTTTGAAGATCTTCACAATCGCAAGGGGGAATGATGAAACAACGGTATTGTCCAGATAACCAATGGCATGAATTTGACTCCTGATGGATCCGTCACTGTCAGGGAAGAGGTTAATATGACCAATGCCTGCGGCTGCATCTGCAAAGGAAGGCAAGAGCGGCATTATCTTGGAGCGCCACATAATGGATTTCATGGACCACTCATCGTTGAGGCCGTGAATAACTTTAAAGGAGTTTTTGGCTATATAGTCAGGAACCCCCTGGTCCCTTCCTGCGCTCCTCGTGTCAAAGTATATGGGGAGAATTACGTTGCCGGCGTTTTTGAAGGCCTCAGCAAGCTTGGCGTCATTATCCAGACCAGCTTCTGCCTCTTTCAGTAGTTTAGAAAAGGTCGTAGCCGTCGTGTCTTCAGGAGTTAAATCCAGATCACTATATATCTTGTTCAGCTCTCTGATTGTTTTGAGTCCGGCACTCTCCTCTGGCTCATTAAACATGATATCCAATGCGATGACCTTAGCTCCAGCCATTGCAAGGTTGTTTATCCCTTGGGCAATAATATTTCTCGGCCACGGAAAGCGACCAATCTCAGCCAAGTCCTCATCACTGATAACCACTATCTCGATGTCCGGGTTTCTCTCTCCAGAGGCGCCAATCTTGGAGCGGAGGTCAAATGTTTTTTTCTCTATCACATCCGTAAAATCACCAAACCCGGTCACGAACATTGCAATGAAGAGAAGAGTGAGGATTAAACCAAGAGACCATCCAGGAATACCCTTTTTCAGTGACATCATTCTCCCTCACCATTCTGGATTCCAACATAAGAGCTTATTTTTGAGTATCGGACTTTTCCTACACCAGGTAAAGATTTTATTTGCTCCACAGCGGTAAACGGTCCGTAATTGGATTTGTATTGAATGATTCTCTTTGCGAGAGAGGGCCCTATGTAAGGAACAGCTTCCAGTTCTTCCTGACTGGCCGTGTTCAACGATATGGGGATGCCAAGGGTTACCTTATGAAAAGCAGGAACAGAATGAGGTATGATCTTTATGTGCCCATCCTCCGAACTAACGTGAATACCTGTCCCTTGGGTAAGATGGGGATATGTTTCCAATTCTCTGCCAGTCATTTTTTCTCTATGATCACCAGTGCGATTGATCACCTCAGTTACAGAAGGCTCTGTGTCAAACACGTAGACACCACTGTTCTTTACCTCGCCTGTGATCAGGATATAGATCTTGTTTCCGTTCGTGACAGGGCCACGATCTGTCTGAAAAGACAAGAGGCTATCAATTGCCCATGCCAGAACAAGGATGAGACTGAGGATGAAAAGGCCCCATTGGCGACTATTCATCCTTTTGTTTTTCATCAGCCAGTCCAAAGGCCTCATGCAAGGCCCTTACTGCAAGTTCTGTATATTTTTCCTCTATGACGCAGGAAATCTTTATCTCCGAGGTGCTGATCATGCTTATATTAATATTTTCTTTTGACAGGGTCTCAAACATCAAAGAGGCAACTCCGGCATGATTTCTCATGCCCACCCCAACAATAGACACCTTGGCAATGTCCTGATCTCCAAGCACCTCTTCTGCCCCTATTTCTTGAGCAACCTCCCTGAGCAATTTCGAGGTCTGCTGAAAATCTGTTTTGGGGACCGTAAAGGTCAGATCTGTGATGCCCTCGACACTGGTATTTTGGATAATCATGTCCACCACAATCCCGGCTTTGAAGACAGGGTCGAATATCTTAGAGGCAATCCCAGGCCTGTCAGGGACCTTGGTTATGGTTACTCTGGCTTCACTTTTATCATATACCACACCAGAGACCAGCACCTTTTCCATCTCTTTTTCTTCTCCTACTACCATGGTTCCCTCATTTCTTGTGAAAGACGATCTAACATGAACCGGCACATTGAATTTCTTTGCGAATTCAACGGATCTTATGTCCAATACCTTGGCCCCTAAGCTGGCCAATTCCAGCATCTCTTCATGAGATATCCTGTCGAGTTTTCGGGCATGGGTGCAGATGTTTGGATCAGCTGAGAAAACACCCTCAACATCAGTATAAATCTCGCATATATCTGCCTTAAGCGCTGCTGCTAGTGCAACAGCAGTAGTATCTGATCCTCCTCTTCCCAAGGTGGTGATGTTGCTGTTTTCATCAACACCCTGGAATCCAGCCACAGCGACAATCCGGTTTTCATCCAGCTCTGTGAGCACCCTGTCGGTATCAATATTCTTGATCCGGGCCTTGCCGTATATCTGGTCTGTATGAATACCTGCCTGGAAACCAAGGATGGAGCAGGAATCATAACCCATAGACTTGATTGCAATAGCGAACAAGGATACACTCACTTGCTCGCCGGTAGCCATCAGGACATCTAGTTCTCTCGGGTCTGGGGTTTCTGTGAGCTCTTTAGAAAGCTGGATCAAGGCATCTGTTTGTCCGGCCATTGCCGACAGAACCACCACAAGCCTGTTTCCCTTCTCGCACAATTCGATCACCCGCTCAGCAACCCTTTTGATCTTTTCTATGGACCCTACCGAGGTTCCACCGTATTTTTGAACAATTAATCCCATAGCTTGTACACTTGTTTGTGGGTTTGAGACTCTCTTCTAGGTGTCTATATAAGCCAAGATCTTAAAATTTATGTCAAGTTTTTTGCTGGTTATTTGGACAACGGTTAGGGTAACGAAGCCCGTATCGGTAACGGTTAAGGTAACGTAGAAATAGAAAGACGAATGACGTTACCGAAAAACGAAACGGGCATCGTAACCGTAACCCAGAAACGTTACCCAGTATTTCGTATTTTCTTACTGACATAGTGTCTCGACGGTTTGAGGTAGAGCTTCGTTAGAACCAAAGATCTTTCAAAGGCATGCTATGCACTTTGAAAAGCTCTGCAAGGGCCTTGCGAAAAAGAGTAACCTACCTTCTCCTTTAATGCACGTATGATCTTATTGGCCCTGGCCTGAGAAGCGGAAAACCCCAGCTCTCTGGTATGTTCATCGACTATGTGTAAGGCAACCTCAACTGTGTCCCCTGGAAGCTCCCCTGGCCATCGATCAGCCCATTCTACCACAACTATCCCTTGTCCTGAAAAATATTCATCCAGATCCAGGGCTATAATCTCAGCTTTATCTTTGAGACGATACAGGTCGATATGAAAGAGTTTACACCTACCGTCATATTCATTGACAAGGGTGAATGTTGGGCTCACTATGGTATCCGGGTTAATCTCAAGGGCCATGGCAACACCCTTGGTGAACCATGTCTTACCCCCACCCAGGTCACCGACTAATGCGATAATATCACCATCACGTAACTGGGCGCCTAATTGCTGGCCTAACCAAACGGTTTTTTGTACGGAAGTTGTCACATATTTCACGGAGATATTCTTCAAACTCATGGCCCTTTTTGAGCTTCTGCCACTCGATTCTCAGGACCAGCTTTTTCAAGGACTACTACCGCTACCCCGTAATCGCCATCATCTGAAAGGCTAACATGCCACCTGGTTATTCCCTCCTTGTGACACAGAGAACGGGCGGCTCCGGCTATCGTGAGGTCTGGCCGACCGCTTGGATGATGAAAAACCTCTACATCCCGCCACCTGATACCTTTTCTCATACCCAAACCTATGGCTTTAGAGAAGGCTTCCTTGGCAGCGAAGTGCAGTGCGAAGCGCGAGACCGATTTTGCACTGTGAAAGCAGAACGTAATCTCCTGGGTGGTGAATACCCTGTGTATGAATCTATTTCCCCATTTATCGATTACTCTTCCCATCCTCGTTGTATATACGAGATCTACGCCGATGCCATAAATCATTTTATGCTAAGACCTTGATGCATTCGCAAAAAGTCGATCTTGCTCACTCAAGATGCTCAGTGCTTTGAAAAACAGACCCAACGGACGACTGACATCACCTAAAATGGGGATACCAGTTTAACCATTTCGCGAGTGGCGTGATCCATCCCTACCATCACCGCCCTGGCAATGATACTGTGACCAATGCTGTATTCCTCTATCTCAGGGATGGATGAAAATCTCTTTATATTAACGTAATTAAGGCCATGTCCGGCATGTACTCTGAGTTTGAGTTTCTTTGCAACCTTTGCTGCCTGAGAGATTTTTTCAAATTCCTTAAGCATCTCTGGTTCTGATTTTGCGTCACTGTAGAGCCCTGTGTGGATCTCGATAATGTCTGCCCCTGCATTGAAGGACTCCTGGATTTGATCAGGGTTCGGATCGATAAAAAAACTGACAGAGATACCCGCCTCCTTTAAGGTGGCGGTCACCCTTTCATATTCCTCTTTATTGCGGATAACGTCGAGGCCACCTTCTGTGGTCAATTCTTCCCGTTTCTCTGGCACGAGGGTTACCATATCCGGCTTAACGGTAAGGGCAATATCCACCAACTCTTTAACTGCAGCCATTTCCAGATTCAATGTGGTTTTGACGGTTTTTCTGAGGAGACTCAGGTCCCGGTCCTGAATGTGTCGCCGATCTTCTCTCAGATGACAGATGATCCCTTCAGCGCCAGCTAACTCAGCAATACCAGCAGCCAAAACGGGATCAGGCTCATCGATTCCCCTGGCTTCACGGATTGTCGCAACGTGATCAACATTAACAGATAAAAGCGCCATTCTTATTCACTCCTCATCTAATATTTCACGGTTCAGTGTTCATGAAATCGTAAAAAGTCATTTTAACGCCTGGATACCCGCCTTCGCGGGTATGACGGCTATTGTATCTGCTTGATATTAAGTTCTTTATTGTCATTCCCACATAGGCGGGAATCCAGATAAATGGGAAAATTCAACTTTTTACGAGTTCATCAACTTTGGTATTCGACATTTCCTTGTCACCTAGTCCATGAGCGGCAAAATCCGATCTGTCTCTTCATCCATCCGCCGGGCTTCTTCCTCTGACTTTTCGTGGTCATAGCCGAAAAGGTGCAAAAGACCGTGAACTAAGAGCCTGCTGATAGTCTTATCAAGGGTCTCTCCAATGCTCTTTGCGTCTCTCATAGCAGCATCGAGGGATATGACAATATCTCCCAGCATTGGTATGTCAAGCCCCATATCGTCGCTGTCTCTCATGGGAAAGGCAAGAACATTGGTGGGACCCTCTCTCTTGAGAAAACGGCAGTTGAGCTCTGCTATATGTTTATCATCGGTAAAAAGTAAACTCAGTTCACCGTCACGGCATCCCAAGTCTTTTAAGATCCTCGTTAGCTTCATCCTTACCCTTACGGGATCTACGTTTTTCATGGGATGGCGGCACGTTATTTGAATCTCCATTTTCTCTCTTTTGGCTTGCTTCACCTTTGATTATTGGTTCTGGATACTCAATCCGGCCGTGAAAGATACCGCTCAAGGTCTTGGTAAAGCTTTTGGCGATTTGGTTTAGATCCTTTAATGTCAACTCGCACTCATCAAGCTGTCCGTCTGAGAACACACCATTCATGATCTTCTGCACCATTCCCTGAATTCGTGCAGGGGTAGGATCGAGGAGGGTCCTGGATGCAGCCTCGACT
>JAUVXZ010000133.1 GCA_030603345.1 Pseudomonadota bacterium | reverse complement strand
CACCCATTCCTACCCCCACTGCTGGAGATGCAAAAATCCCGTAATATTTCGGGCTACAGAGCAGTGGTTTATCTCTATGGATAAGGTTGGGTTGCGAGAGAAATCTCTTAAGGCCATTAGGGGCGTAGAGTGGGTCCCCAGCTGGGGGGAGGAAAGGATCTATGGCCTCGTTGAGCATCGACCCGATTGGTGCATCTCCAGGCAGCGCTCATGGGGTGTGCCGATAACTATTTTTTACTGCCTCAAGTGTGGTAACCACTTAATCAACCAGGAGATAGTGGATCATGTAGCGGGGCTTGTAGAGAAACATGGCACCGATGTCTGGTTTGACCTTTCTGCTCGCGAGCTTTTGCCGGAAGGCACCACCTGCCCTCACTGTCACGGGGACACATTCAGGAAAGAGACAGATATCCTGGATGTCTGGTTTGACTCTGGCGTGAGCTTTACTGTTCTTGAGCGCCGGAAAGATTACCTGGCCTATCCTGCCGATATGTATTTGGAGGGAAGCGATCAGCACAGGGGCTGGTTCCACAGTTCTCTGTTATGTTCAGTGGGTACACGGGATAAGGCCCCCTTTAAGTCTGTGTTGACACATGGGTTTGTGGTTGATGGAAACGGAAGAAAAATGTCTAAATCCAGGGGTAACGTCATTTCTCCGGAAGAGGTCATCAATCAACATGGTGCCGAGATATTACGGCTCTGGGTGGCCTCTGAGGACTATAGAGGTGATATACGGCTCTCCCAAGAGATCTTAGACAGGCTGACAGAGGCGTACCGGAGGCTGAGGAATACCTTCAGGTACTTGCTGGGGAATCTCAGTGATTTTGATCCCTCGAAGGATAGCATACCGTATCAAGAGCTACTGGAACTTGACAGATGGGCCCTTCACAAGCTTCAGGAATTAACGGAAACCGTTCTAAGATCCTACCAGGCTTTTGAGTATCACACCATATACCAGGCTATCTATAATTTCTGTGTGCTCACCCTCTCATCCTTCTACCTGGATGTATTGAAAGACAGGCTTTATACTACTGCTGTTAACTCACGAGAGAGACGGGCGGCGCAGACCGTCATGAATGAGATCTTAGAGGGTCTCGTTAGGCTTGTGGCTCCTATTATCCCCTTTACCGCCGATGAGGTATGGGGATATACTCCCAATCAAGATAAGCCCGTCAGCGTTCATGCAGCCCAATTTGTGCCTGGTAGAGAGGATTACAAAGATAGCGCATTGATTGAGCGATGGGATCTGCTGCTGAAGGTCAGAAAAGAGATCACCAAGGCCCTGGAGTTAGCTCGAAAGGACAAGGTTATAGGCCACTCCCTGGATGCATCAGTGCGTTTGGCCCTGCCCCCCGATCTTCTCAGGGGATTACAGGACTACCGGGATGAATTAACATCTATCTGCATTGTATCAAACCTTGAATTTGTCGATGCGGGAACACTTGACGGAGGCTACGAGAGCGAGGAATACCCTGGCCTGGTAATCAAGGTTGTGCCCTCATCTTTCACCAAATGCGAGCGGTGCTGGATTCATGATCCTACGGTAGGACACGATAAAGAGCACCCTTCGCTGTGCAAACGGTGTTTGAAGGGTATCAACGCAGTAGAGCGAGAGCCGTAAACATTGAAAAGAGATTATTCCCTATTTATCGTGCCAGCTCTGATCGTAGTTCTCCTCGATCAGATCTCTAAGTGGTGGATAGCAGATTATTTAGAACCGCATCAGATCCTCTCCGTAATCCCCGGATTTTTCGATTTGGTCTTGGTTCACAACAGAGGTATGGCCTTTGGTATTTTTGGCCGAAGCGGACCCGGGGTTGCTCTTTGCCTTTTACTAGGAGCAATACTTGCTGCCATCGTTGTAATATTTTTCTTTTTTTACTGGACAAAAAAGAATCAAAAATGGCTGACTGTGGGACTGACCCTTATCCTTGGAGGGGCTGTGGGCAACCTTGTAGACAGGGTTCGGTTTGGGTATGTGATCGATTTCTTGGATTTCTCCGTGAAAAACTACCACTGGCCTGCATTTAACCTAGCCGACTCTGCTGTCACCATTGGCACACTCTGGCTTTTGCTTAATCTGATTCTAGGAAAGAGCTTCACCGAGACCAACCGCTAAACCCCTTCTTTACCCCAGGTTAAGACAATAAATGTTCATTGCCGATTCTTATCCGGGTAAGACCTGCCTCCCTGGCTGCCTCACGGCACTCCTCTGCCTGCTCCCTGGTGGTTCTTGGCAAATCCCCCATGAGAAAGTGGGGGTAAAACCCTAACAAGGTGTAAGGGATATCAGGGCTGCACCGAGAGATAAACGAGGCGATCTGGTATACCTCTTTTTTATCGACATATCCTGGGACAAGCAGGGTGCTGGCTACAACAAGAGGCACCTCTGGCCTTTTGTAAATACTCTGGGCGACTCTCTTGAAATTATCTAAGGTCCTTTCATTGCTTACCCCGCACAAGGCACGGTGAAGATTCTCGGTCCATGCCTTGAGATCAAACTTAATGCAGCCTCCGGATTCTAACGAGATATCGATCATCCGTGAAAGCAGCGCTGGGTTCATGGAACCATTTGTCTCCCAGCAAACCCTTAGTATTCTTCCTTGGTTTTCCTGCACTGCCACTCTGGAAACATTGATTGAATGAACCAGATGAGGTGTTGGGTCTCCACCAAAGTAACAGATACACGCGGTTTTGCTGTCCACGGCGCTTGCTAATTCGGACGCCAGAACCCTCTTTTGAGCGGCCAATCTCTCTCTAAAGTGCCAGTTCTGGCAATATAAGCAGTTGAAGGAGCACCCGTTGTAGAAAACAGCAAGGTTCTTGTAACCATGCTCAGGGCCTTGTGTGTAGGCATAGTGCGGGTATCCTCTGCCCGTGCCACCTGGACAGACCCAATCGGCAACACAGTTGGTTGGCAGAGGATCATGGTACCAATCCACATTCGCCTCTCGTGTTCCGCCCCTTATCTTACCCCCAGTAACTGACCTGATGCCGCAGTATCCGATGCCGCCTTCGGCAATCTGGCATGAGTTAGCACAAAGTTGGCAGGTGATTCCTTCCGGGTCTTGTGGTGGCAAGGCTGGGAGGCCAAATGGTTTCCTCGATTTTTCGTGGACCTCGAGAAGGTGCTCGGCCAGGCTGTCATAGCCAGCCCTCAGGCATGTCACACAGACCCCAATGGTCTTTGAGATAAGGGGTGAAGAGGTACCGCAATGTATGCAAACGCCCATGTGTTTAACGTCTTAAGGTCTGTTTATTAACCGCCCACTCTCCCGATTTATCGGGATCATTGGAAGCACGGAGAAAATACATTTCTCTGCGGACTCCGTGTCTCTAGTGAGAGAAACGAACGCGTGGTGAATGTTCAACAATCTCTTTCAGCCGTTTTGCATTTTTGACGGCATAGCCGCCATAATCGTTGTCAAAGTATAGGTAGACATCCTTGGCCCAGTCCCTGATTTTTTGGGCGACAGCCTGGAGTTCTTCCTCAGTATATTCAGACCCATAAAGTTTCTTGGAACCGTGCAGCCTGATATAGATGAAGGTTGCTGTATCCTCTTCAATATAAGGGTACCGTCCAGCTGTATCAGAAACACACAGAGCAATGTTATGATCCTTAAGTATGTCTATTACCCTTTCTTGTGCCCAACTCGGATGTCTCACCTCGAGAGAATAGAGGTGGTCGTCTGGTAAGGTTTCACAAAACCTGCTCAACACCGCTTCATCAAACGAGAGGCTGGGGGGCAGCTGGAAGAGGATTGGTCCGAGTTTTTCTTTTAGGCAATCAGCAGCACTGAAGAGCCTCTCTATGGGTTCCTCAACATCCTTTATTCTCTTGATGTGGGTGATATACCTATTGGCCTTTACCGCCCACAAGAACCTATCAGGTGTTTTTTCTCTCCAGTTTTCAAACGTCTGGGGTTTAGGAAGCCGGTAAAAGGAGGCGTTTAGCTCAACCGTACCGAAACGCTCGGCATAGAACTCTAACCACTTTGATTTTGGACCATCCTTAGGATAGAATACTTCCCTCCAATGATCGTAATTCCAGCCCGAGGTACCGATGTGGATTTTTGGATTCATAATGTTATCGTATTGATTCGTTTGACTACTGAGACCACCAAATAGTTTGCAATATCGGGAGGGGCATGAGGTCTTTTCTGCTGTGACCATCCTATAGACCCTTCTCGGCTATGTCCAAATGGAAACAATAAAATGCTCTGCTTAGTAGTTACAGCACTCTTTTCAGCTAAAAACTTCTTTGCATGCTAGGTATCTCTTTGTATATTACTATATTCAAGCATTATGGAGAGATTTTTCAAGGTAAAAACGCAATTGTTTTACCGAAAATAGAGCCATGATAGAACAAGAGGAAGAATATTGGGGCAAATTTGCCCCCACTTACGATAACGATCAGGAATACATTGTTGGAAACGCAATCCTACAAGCAATTACTACAAAATTACATGAGGAGTGTGATCTGGGAGAAGTGATAGAATTTGGATGTGGAGCAGGGTATTTCACTAAAGTCATAGCTAGAAAAGCAAGACATGTTATTGCCACAGATCTTTCAGATCAGATGTTGGAAGTGGCAAGAGTTCAATTGCAAAAATTTCAAAATATCACTATCCAAAAGGCCAATTGTGAAGATACATATTTTCCATCGGGAAGATTTGATAGTGTATTTATGGCCAATTTGATACATGTGGTAGAAAACCCCATGAACGTTTTCCAAGAAAGTCATCAAATCCTAAGACATGGAGGATTATTGCTTGTTGTAGACTTCACAGGTTACGGCATGAATTGGTTTGAAAAAATGAAATTAGGTATTAGATATCTCAAGAAGTGGGGCATGCCATCACGTTATGTCCGGCACAACTTATCTCCTGATGAACTTGTGTCCTTTGTAGAAAATATAGATTTTAAGGTAGAAGAAGTTCGGCTTTTAGGAGATAAGACAAAGGCGCTCTATTTAAGGGGCAGAAAAGCATGAAAACAGCATATAACAGAGTGTATCTGGTTCACTGTACATTGCCGAGATCCAGCCGCAGCTGGACTCCAAGACCGCTCGGGATGTTAGGTAGTTATGCAAGCTAACGCACCTTTAACTATACAAGGCCAGGGAATTCCTTCTATCGTCCTTGATCTCTCAGGGAAGCTTATGAAAAATGGCTACCAGGCGTTTATTGTGGGAGGGGCGATAAGGGATTCTTTGCTTGGCTTCGAGGTCAAGGATTGGGATGTAGCTACTAATGCAATGCCAGAGAAGATCTATGATCTTTTCCCCGATATGACGAGATTTCATTTAAAGCACGGAACCGTTACCCTGGTTTATAGGGGGAAGAATTTCGAGGTAACGGCCTTTCGAGGCAAAGAGGGGTTTGGACACAGCATCGAGGAGGATCTTGCCCACCGGGATTTTACCTTTAATGCTCTAGCATATGACATCATCAACAGGAGGATCATCGACCCCTTTGGCGGGAAGAAAGACATGGCAAACAAGGTTGTGAGGGCAGTGCTGGACCCCCTTGAGCGTTTTCAAGAGGATCCGTTGAGGATGATGAGGGCTATACGGTTCTCTTTAGAGCTTGAATATTCTATTGAGCCTGAAACCCTCATGGCCATGACCTCTATGGCATCCGCTATTGATACCGTGGCTCAAGAAAGGATACGGGATGAGCTTTGGAGGATAGTGATGCTGAAAAAATCTTCAAGGGGCCTTAACCTTATGAGGAAAACAGGCCTCCTCAACAGGATCTTGCCAGAGCTTGTTGAAGGATACAGAAAACGACAAAACAATTACCACAGGCATACCATTTACCGGCACACCATGGAGACCGTTGATTCTGTTGAGCCCGATCCTGTACTACGGCTTTCTGCCCTGTTTCACGATATTGCCAAGCCACGGGTAAGGGAAAAGATCAAAGGGAGGTGGAGATTCCTTGGTCATGCCACTGCGAGTGCAGAGCTCACCAAAGAGATCATGATGAGGTTGCGATTTAGCAACGAGTGGACCGATCGAGTGACAAGCCTTGTTGCCCATCACATGTTTGACTATAAGCAGGAGCTGAGTGACAGGGCAATGAGGCGTTTTATCAAACGGATAGGTGTAGATAATATTGGTGACCTTATGAGGCTCAGAAAGGCAGATGATCTGGCCCATGGATGGGGAAGGGGTTTTGAAAAAGATATCAACGCCTTTGAAGAGAGAATTGATGCTATCTTGAAGAAATCACCACCACTCGGCGTCTCGGATCTCGCAGTCAATGGTCGTGATGTAATGGATGTGCTCGGTTTACAACCCGGCCCCAAGATCGGTAAGATCCTCAATCAGCTGCTTGAAACAGTCACTGAAAACCCGGATTTCAATCAAAAAAGCAAACTTATACAATTCGTAAAAGATATGATGATAAGATAATCTAAGACTGGCTTGCCAATAGTGCTACACCTGATATTGTCACAACTACTCTGCCTGTGTTTTCTTGACATAAGGAAACCCTCTGTGAATGCTTCAGGCCAACCAATTCAAGCATTCAGTCCCTTTTGAGTGATGAAAAAGGTTGCCTTCTGGACTCCTTTTGTTAAGATTTAAAGGAAAAGACTTTGATTAGGTGATGATTTGAATATGTTTGCGGTTTTGCCGAAGTGACAATGATTGGAGTTATTAGCAATCCAGGGGCGGGAAAAAACGCCGGTAATCCAACTCGGATAGAGAGGCTGAGGCAAATTCTCGGCAGTGACGGAGTTGTTTGTGAGATCCAAAACTCTGAGGAGATGTTGGATATTGCCCGAGAATTTCGCCGCGGGGAAATCAGTATCTTGGCCATTGACGGCGGGGACGGTACGCTCCACCATGCCCTCAGCGCCTTCATCCCAATCTATGATGGGATGGATCTCCCACCGATTGCCCTTCTAAGGGGCGGAACCATGAATACCATCGCTAACTCCCTTGGGATAAGGGGCGCATCGGAGGGAATCCTTCAGCGAGTCGTAAGCACCGTCAGAGAGCAGGTTCCCTTTGAAGTTGTGCGGACGAATACCCTTAAGGTGAACGATCGATATGGCTTTATCTTTGGACTCGGCTTTCCCGTAAACTTGCTGAAGGCTTACTACCAGGGCGAGGGCAGGGGTCCAGCGAAAGCCATCAGAGTTCTGCTCAGGGTTTTACTATCGATGTTGGAAAAGGGGGACACAGATAGCAGTTTTTTCCGTCCGTTCGAGGCCGAGATCTGGCTTGACGGGAAGAGGCTGCCCCGCGGGAGATATACGGCTCTCTTAGGGGCGACAGTGGAGGAGGTTGGACTCGGATTCAAACCGACCCGTCGAGTCAGGGAAAAGGAGGGTCTGTTTCAAACCCTTTGCCTGGGTACGGGTCCCAAAAAGAGTGGATTGAATGCGCTCAGGGTGCTTCTCGGCATGCAGTTGAGGGGTGAGAGGCTTGTCGATCGTATGGTAAGGAGATCCGTTATCAAACTGGAGAAGCCCGCCGATATTCAAATCGATGGGGAGATATTCAAAAATCAAAAGGAGATTAGGCTTCACGTCGGGCCAGCCATAAGGTGCATAAGGACGAGGCCATAGGGGAAAGCGATATCAGTTCTAAGACAACGTGTACCCTGGTGTCTGGCATCAAGCATTTGCCTTAAAGAAAAAGTTACCATATGAAAGAGCGACCTTCAAATGTGGATTGCCTAAGTGGCGAGAGAAAAGGGGAAAGAACATATGACAAACAAAGAGACCTTATTCGTCTCGCAATTGATGGTGATCTAGGTTTTATCCATGAGCTTTCAAGTGAAGCCTTTTCCATATTTGGTGACTATCGTGAGGTAGTACGCCTGTGGTTTTCAAATCCAGAGGTAATTACCGTCGTTTATGTCCATAATGGGCAAAACCCCCTGGGCTTTGGTCTTGTTTCTGTTATTACTGGAGAGATATTGGCTATAGCGGTAGCTCCCAAATATCAAAGGCGTGGCATTGGTTCTGCCCTGCTCAACTATATAGAGTTCCTTGCTACCCAGCGAGGCCTGAGCATACTTTTGCTCCATACCGCCGAGGAGAACAGAAGAGCTCAGTTGTTTTTTCAGGAGGCTGGTTTTCAGGTCGTTGGAACTCACAAAGGTTATTATCCCAAAGGCCAAACAGCCCTCATCATGTCTAAAGGCATTGGTATCGTTCAAAAGTGTTGGCATGAACCATCGTGAGTAGTCGTTCACGTTCTAAAGGAGGTCATGGCTGTTTTTGAAAGGCGATATCTCAAAAAAAATTCCACCGGGTTTCGCAGTGGTCAAAATATGTGGGGTTTACACCTCGGAAGCCCTGGGAGTCTTTGACTGGTTCATTGAAACCCCACATATTTGGCCACATCCCTTGATCTTTATAGATAGCGCCTTGAGAAAATTGGCATGGCCGGATAGCGGTAATTATATACGCCTTCTCTAACCAATATACCATTGAGTAAACACTTTTGAACGATGCCAAGGCATTACATAAGCGTTGGGGTCTGCCCCTGCCATCGGACAAAACCGCAGAAGGCGCTCGCAGGTTTATGTTTAACTGCCTTGTTCTTTTTCTAAGCGGATTGCTGGCCCCACACCTTGTCCAGAGAAAACTTTTGTTGAATACTTGAATATTTTTTAGAAAGGCTTACTATATTGATTAACTTATGGCAAAAGAGTATAATGTTTGCTACATCAGCGATTTGTGAGATAAAGGCAATTTCGAGCATAGAGGACAAATATTATGCCCATTTATGAGTTTAAATGTAACAAGTGTGGAACTATCTTTGAGCAGTTGATTTTTTCCTCTGATGGAGAGGAAAAACCTGGCTGTCCTTCCTGTAGCGGAAACGATACCTGCAGGCTTATGTCATCGTTTTCATGCGGGTCGTCCAACAAGGGCTCCAGCACCGGGCTGTCATCGACCTGTTCCTCGCCTTCGAGCGGGTTTTCATGAGCAGGTTGATCTTCGCAGCCGTGAGCTGTGGCCATCATCTGGCAGTGAGGTTTTATCTTATGGGGACAACAAAAGCTTTTTTGTGGAAGGGGAACAAAAAGAAAAGGAGAAGCGCATGAGTGGCTGGTGGATTCTGGTGATAATTGCCATCTGGTTCTTGCTTCAGGCATACATTTTGCCTAAATTCGGTATTTCTACCTGACTGAGGAATAGTTGCCAGTTGG
>JAUVXZ010000100.1 GCA_030603345.1 Pseudomonadota bacterium | reverse complement strand
TTCAAGGGTAAAAAAGCGCGCACGCGCGCCACCGGTAACCACAACACAATAATCACTCATTTTATCCCTCCTTTAATTGTTAAGGATAGAGCAGGCTGTTGCCGAAACGGAAAAGGATTTCGGCAACAGCCCATAGAAGATATGACTCCATAGCCGAAAAAAGGTGATAATTTCAAGAGTAACCAGCCTGATTAGTCATTGCGGAAAGAGACCATACATATTGTAGTTCATACTACTATATATTGTATATATTGTGTTTGCAAGCATAATTTGGGCCAGGGGCATAACCAAAAAAAAGACACCCATGCCCTGCAAGAAGCTTAAAAATCAATAGGTTAGGTTTCACTATGACGTGACCGTGTTATTTGGGCAAGTGCCTGTAAGAATTTGACCGCCAATTGTTTTTGCCTTCGGCCAAAAGAAAACCATGTGAGCGCTTATCTTTTTAGGTAACTTGCATTTCTCTGCCCATTCGGTTAATACAAGGCGTCATGGACCAGATAACAGCCATCGGGTTTGACCTCTTCAACACGCTTATCACCGTGGAGTCCAAAGCACTGGACAAGGCTGTTGATAGGTTGATCCATAGCCTCCAGCAAAGCGGTTTCACACTTGAGAGCCAATCATTCAAGCAGGCCCACCGGGAAGCTGCCCTGAAATTTGTAGGAGAAGCCCGACGGGATGGAAGGGAGACGCACAACCGGTTTTGGATCAGCGCTGCACTCGAAAGCCAGGGGTACCATGTCTCACCGGATGATCCGCGTATAGCCATAGCAGTTGATGCCTATTTTTCGGCCTTTCTTGACTACTGCCACCTTATCCCAGGAACCGCAGAGATGCTCGGAACCCTGAAAGGTCTGTACCGTCTCGGGTTACTTTCTAATTTCACCCACGGGCCGGCGGCCAGAGAGATCATTGACCAGGTAGGTCTCACCTCGTTCTTTGAAGTCGTGCTCATATCCGGTGAACTGGGCTACCGCAAACCACATCCTCTGATCTATAGGGGATTCATCAGGCAGCTCGGGGTGAGAAGGCATCGGGTTCTCTATGTGGGCGACGACCCGGAGCCCGATATCTTCGGGGCCCAGAGGGCCGGGCTCCAGGCTGTGTGGTTTACGTATGTTCGGGATCATAATATACCCCTTGCGCCGGGTATCATCTTTAGCGGTGCCGAAGAGCCGGACAATAAAGTGCCACGGATTTCCACGTGGAAAGACCTCCTCAACCTTTTGGCCAAGGAATGAGTTGGTGGCAGGATCAGTTGGGGGTGTTGGGATATTGAGATCACACTCAAGAGATAGGTGTTAGGGTTCAGGAATTCGTTGGCAACAGATCTACCAGATAGCCTCTATTTGTCAGATCGTCAGCACTAAAACCGTTAAAGAGCGCCCATCTCGCAATCTGCTCCTCGGCCAGTCGATCCGCGACATCCTGGGTTGACAGGCGCAACCTACTACTGCGCTCATATATCTGCCGCAGTATTGGTCTCACTCCGCTGATAACCTCCAGTGGTCTCTTTTGGTCATAACTCCCTCCGAGCACCGCTTTCACCATTGGGAACTCATAGATTAAGTTAAGGATCCCACCAAGATTTGCCACAAAGTCAGGCGCATACAGTATGTTAAATTGTCTCAACAATCCTTCTACCTCTTTTCTGCTTCCTCTATGCCTGTCGTCTATTTGGTTATTTGCAGCACCGACAATTATCAATTTCTTATCTGGGTTGGCCTTAACCATCCTTCTCACAGTCGAGGGGTTAACAATTTGTCCCACTGCATTTGGGGTGAATACATCAAATTCTTGATAATAAATCTCATTGGATCCAACGTGCCTGGCATTAATGCCTTTACCCTCTAATAATCTCAGCTCTTCTTCTGCTCTCACCTTGTCCGTGTCCGTGATTATAAGATTAACAGCAGGATAATCCTGAACAATATAGTGTATCAGCGGTGAGCCGACCTTACCAACACCTTGAACAGCAATAGTTAAGCCATTAAGGCCATCTCTGTCTAACTGATAAAGCACGGATTCCAACAGTGATTCATACACTCCTCGAGCGGTAATTAACGAAGGGTCGCCGGAACCACCGTTCTCCAAACATAGACACGCGACATTATGTGGAGCATATTCTCCTACAAAATCAACATGTGCACAACGTGTGCCCATATCTGGTGCGAATATATACTGAACGAGTCCCTGAAGAACAGGCACAACTTTATCTCTTAGTACCTCTTTTTCCTTAACAGACAATGGCTGATCAGGTCTCGAAAAGTTTTGTGTATTATAATGTGGTTCATAGATAACAGATTTTCCTCCTCCAATCCTGGATGCCCTGACCTCTTCGATTTTTGCTTTCCCTTCGAGTGCCATCATTGAAAACATCAAATTAAGAATTGCCCATTTGTAACTCATGCCTCTCGCAAGATTTCTTACATCGGCTTCCGCTTCTCTCTCATTATTATACTCTTTCCATCTACACCCACCGAGATACCATGCAGTTGGCTCAGGAGTCCTTGGGCATATAATGGTGTTATTTCTCGTTACCCATATACCTCTGCCGTGTCCAATGTCTCTATAGAAAACATTCTCTGGTCTCTGGAGAAGGCTATGAACAACCTCGGCAATATTTTCCTGATCACGGTCACCATCCCTCAAGTAACTCATTACCTTTCGAAGGTCTTCAATTGTTAGACCATCCTTCATTATTGTCATATTCTATACACCCCCTCTCGAACCAATGGTGGTGATAATAATTCCCCCTCGTGCAAGGGTAGTATATGATAAGGTGGCTTGTGGGTCAACGGGAAAGCAGTTCGAAGATATGGCGATTGGACCTTATGCAAGCACTAGAAGGCTTATGGGGGAGTGTGATGTTTCACCAATGCATCATAGGATTTCCCCTGATCCTGAGCCAGGAAATATACACAAGAAGCGCACCGGTAAACTACCGGTATTTAGACTCCTCAGGTGCCTCCGTACCCTATCTTGACCTTATCACCGTCAACAATAACCGGTACCTGCTGCACGCCTTTCGAATACTTTAGCATCTCATCGAGTCTTGCTGGGTCTGCGTGCACATCATAGTACTCTGCGGCATTGCCATAGGCTGACCTAGCCTCATCAGTGTAAGGTCAACCTGCCTTACCGAATATGGTAACCTTTTCGCCCATAATCTTACCTCCTCCATATTTTGACGTTACTCTTCCATTGCCTCGCGTATGCAAACCAAGGTCGAGGCAATATCCTCTGAGCGGATTCCGCAGTGAGTGACCATCCGAAACCGAGATGGCTCTGTGCGAGAAAATTTGATCCCTTTTTGCCCAAGTCGTGCTATTAATTCTTCGGCCGTGAGCCGGTCACTTACAAGATCAAAATAGATGATATTAGTTTGCACCCGTGGCAGATCAATTGACAATCCGGGGATATCGGCGATTCCCTCTGCCAGGCTACGGGCATTTGAATGATCCTCTGGCAGTCGATCCACCATCTGATCCAGGGCTAGGGTACCTGCTGCCGCGATGATCCCAGTCTGCCGCATCCCCCCACCCAATACCTTGCGCATTCGGAGCGCTTTGGCGATGAACTCTTGAGAGCCACACACCATTGATCCTATGGGTGCCGAAAGCCCCTTGGATAGGCAGAAGATCAGGGTATCGACACTACGGGTCAATTCCCTGACGTTTACTTTTAGTGCCACAGCGGCGTTGAAAATTCGGGCGCCATCAAGGTGTATCTTGAGGCCATAATGTCTGGCCAGTGTTGCTACCGATTCGAAATAATCAGATGACAGAGCAGAACCGCCGCACCGATTGTGGGTGTTCTCCAAGCAGATCAGCCGGGTCCGCGGAAAGTGTATGTTGTCGGCGCGAATGGCAGCCTCGATGTCCTCCAGGCCCATGGTGCCGTCAGGCTGGTTAGGGATGATGTGAGGAAATATACCACCCAGGGCCGACATGCCACCTGCTTCGGCAAGAAACATATGGGACTGATCGCCCAAGATCACTTCCTCTCCGCGGGCGCAGTGAGTAAGTACGCATATTAGATTGCCCATGGTGCCACTAGGGACCAGGAGTGCTGCTTCCTTGCCCACGCGTTCTGCAGCCAGCTTTTCGAGGTGGTTTGTAGTGGGGTCTTCGCCATACACGTCATCACCCAGCTCGGCATGATATATAGCCTCTCGCATCGTGGGTGTTGGCAACGTAACGGTATCACTTCGTAAGTCAATGATCTTCATCAACTCCCTCCCATAACGGGTCCCTTTCTTCTCCTAGGTCTTTTTTAGCATACATTCTACCAATATCTCAAAGGCTTTCGTAAAGAAAGCCCCATAGCCGTGACCACCTCATTCGCTACTTTTTTTTCAGATCGTCAATAAGCTCTTTTATGATAGACATGACATTACCACCTGTTTCACGAGCAATACCGTGTGCATCATCAACGATTTTGGCGGCTTGGCTTTGAAGTATTGAAGGGGTAGGCACGGCAAGATTCATTCTCTGATACTTCCACACCAAAAAACGTTCTGCCAGACGCTCCTCTTGGCGTCGTAAGAACCCCATCGCGTTTTTCTCCTCCTGTTCTGTCTAAGTTCTTCATGAGGATTCAGCGAGGATGCGATGCTGTCGAAGATAAGGATCTCATACCCAAGTCCTCTGAACATAGGCTCAGGCATCTCGAGGGCATGGGGAATTAGCCAGGCGTTTCCTTTATCTCAAACAAATTCCCATCAAAGTCCTGAACAAAGGTGAGGAGCGAATCCCCCTTTTCGATCCGTTTCACCGGAAGAGCCATCTCATGGCATCTTCCGATGAACTCTTGCCTGTTTTCCACTTCCAGACAGAGGTGCACAAACGGTGCTCTTTTTTTGGGAGGTGAGGCCGGCACAAAGACCTCAACCGCAAATGTTTCGCTGGCATAGAGGATTATTTGACATTTTTCAGCGATGTCAAATATCTGCCCCCCTAACTCCTCGCTAAGTGGAGAGGTTTTGATCTTTTGTAATCCCAGAACACCTTCGTAAAACCGATCAGCGTTCTCCTGAGAACTACAAACTACTGCGACGTGATGCAGTTTCATAATTTAACGTCTCGGAATTTCTACAACATATTAAAATTAAAGGAGTTTTTTGAGGCTGTTGTGTATTGCCTCGCACCTGGAATAATGGAATACTGGAGTGTTGGAATAATGATCTTATATGGAAGTTTCTCATCTATTAACTTCCTTGTCAATAGGGTTTTGTCAATAAACCACTGCCGCAGTTTCCCAGAACCCAATATTCCAATTTTCCATTGTTCCAACATTCCAATTGTGAGCGAAGCGAACTAAGTTCTCCTTTTGGCCGTTAGCATCGTGGACCTTGCCCGCGGTGCTGTGCGTAACTCAAAATGCCTGATGCGGGATAGAGAGGGATGCTTGGTCCGCAACCCTGGGCGCTGGTTCTTCACAGGCTGTTGCCGAAATCCCTTTTCGCTTGGTCTAAAACCTTTTTTGATCCCGCCAAAGATAGGCGGGACTTCAGGCGATGTCAAAACTCGCCTTTAGGGCTCGAACAGTTGACATCGCTTATCTTCCACTTCGCCAAGATTTATTTGGGATTACGGTTTGGGCAACAACCTGCTCAAATGAGGCGTCTTTTCAAACAGCAGCAACCATGGCTGCCAACTTATCTCTGCTTATCCTAAGATAGTCTCTATCTCGTGAGAATATCTCAAGGGTTATCGTCTGGTCGTATCCGATTCCCTTAAGGGCGCCGACGATTTCTGGAAAGTCGATGGTTCCAGCTCCGATAGGGAGGTGGTCGTCATCCTTGCCCAGGTTATCGTTTGCATGGACATGGGCGATTCGATCAGGAAACCTTTTGATAAAATCCAGGGTCTTCTTGCTCCCTTTAGTCTCAATATGGGCATGCCCTATGTCAAGGGTCAGTTTGAGTGTCGGAAATTTTTCAAAGATCTCATCAAAGTCCTTTGGATCGACCAGGGAATGGGATCGAGGGAACATGTTCTCGATGCAGAGGCAGAGGCCGAGATGATCAGCTTTTTCCACAATGGCCTCGAGACTCTTTAGGGCATACCCCTGTGCCTGATCCATGACAAAGACGCTGAGTCCTCTCATAATGCTCGGATGCAGCACGACCTTAAGGGGACGAAGTTGCGCCGCGACGTCAAGGGATTCGAGCACCTCATTCAGGGATGTTTCTCTGAGCCTATCGGTGAGATCTGCCGTGGACACAAAGGTTGGGAGGTGACAAACGAGTCCCATGTTAGTGTGATCTAAGGCCCTCAAGAGCTCTTCTTTGTGCTGATGGATGCTCTTGTAGTGTGCCTGAGGTGGATCCATGGCTAGCTCAAGGTAGTCAAATCCCAACCCTGAAATTGCCTCAAGCTCTTCAAGGATCGGCCTGATGGGGAAATTCATGGCACCGTAAAGCATCAGATATCATCACCTCCTCTGAGGGCTTCCATATCACCCCACCGTTGCTGGCGGTCATATGAAAGGGGTTATTGAGCGTTTTGTTTTTTTCCGGTGGGCCTGGATTCTTATCCATTGAACAGGAGGTGGTATGGTCTGCGAGGTACAGGTTTGAGCCTCTCCGGATGATTTCAGAAGGATGGTTCGCCTGTTATTCCGCTATTTTCTGGAGATCGGTGAAATCTCCTTTGGAATAAGCACGATTTCAATCCGCCGATTCCTAGCCTTCCCTTCTTTGGTCTCATTAGAGGCTATCGGCTGGTATTCGCCGTAACCTGTGGCAGAAAGTACACCCGGATTGATGCCGATTTTTTCCTGCAGATATCTGGCTACCGTTGTCGCCCGGGCCGCTGAGAGGTCCCAGTTGGTGGGATATTTTTTCCCGAGCTCAGGCCCAATAGGAACGTTGTCTGTGTGGCCCTCTATACTGATAGCCCTTTCCTCCACATTTAACAAAATTTTCCCCACTCGGTCTAATAGTTCAACACCCTGGGGCTTGATGGTAGTTTTTCCGGAGTCAAAGAGGATTTCGTCGAGCATATTCACCTTTAATTTGCCCTTCAATTGGGTGATGGTAATTTTACCCTTCTCAATCTCCGATTCCATGTTTTCAAGGAGAGATTCGTAGGTACCCTTCATCTCAAGGATTTCTTCTTTTCTCTGGCACTCTAATGCATTGGCCTTATCTTGGAGTGCTTCGTTTTTTTTCTCCAAAGCTAAAATGTGATTCTGGAGACTGCCAACATTAACCTTGAGGGTTTCTATGTTCTGGCTCAGTTTCGTATTCTCTACTTTGAGGAGCTTGTTTTCCGTTTTCAGGTCAGCAACATGGTCCCTGAGGTCTACAATGTTTTTGCTCAGGGTATCCGATTTGGACCGCAGGATCTCTTCGAGTTTCACGTTATCGTCTACTACAAGGGCAACCTCATTCTCAAGGGAAAGGTTCTTGAGCTGTAACTGGGTTCTCGCATTCTCCAGATCATTCCGTTGCTCCTGGAGGGCTATCACTTGTTTGTCAAGGGCTTGTTTATCTCCGTTGAGCCGATCATGTTCGGATCTCAAGGCTGCCAATTCACGCGACAGGTTTTGGCTTTCCTCGACTTTGAGCGTATACTCCTTTTTGCTGACAATGCATCCCCCTGCAGCGAGCACGCCAAATGTCAGCAAAAGCAAAAAGACGATTTGTCTCTTCCAGTTCATCGGTCCCTCCTCTTTTGTTATCTTACTCTATATTGAGTAAGGGTTTTCTGCTTTTGAATCGATCACCGTGAGATCTCAGGCGTCGATTTGATTCTTGGCCATAGCATAGCCACTTCCAGTATAGGTAGCCTACCAAAATCGGACCTAAAATACAAATAGTTCAGATATCAGGAGAACACAAGTCCTCAACAACTCAGGAGCGATCAGCGCTTCTTCCTCGCCAATAGTCCCGTAACACACGCAAGGCCCGGACGCTCTCCACAGGATCGTCAAACACGGGAAACGTGCTTATCTTTTTGAACTCCTCAACGTATTGTCTTTGGCCAATTAGGCTGACTGCTACTGGTTTGTTGCTTTCTTCACTCAGGCTTCTGAAAAACATCATGATTTGTCCAGGGGTACCAATTCCACGGCCAAAAATGGTTATCAACTGCGGCTCGTATAAAAACGATAAGACCAGACCATCAATATGATCCAGGGCAAGACACTGTTTGAGCGTAAAGATCAAAGCCCCGATATCGTGAATATCGCCCAGATCCATGGGGTTTGACATGCGGATCACCCCGCCCCGGCGGAAGCCTTCGATTTTATCGAGGAGGTCACGGGGCAGTGCAGGGCAGGTAAAGCCGTATTTTTCACACGCATCTCCCAGGATCACAGAAAAACCACCTGACATAGAGAGCGCCACTAATCGATCCCCTTGTAAGGGCGGGAGTCTCAACGCCTTGGCACAGACAGTCATGTCGTGGATGTCCTGTGCACGGATGATCCCTGCCTGACGCATGGCACCCTCTACGATTGAGTCATTATTCGAAAGGGCAGCGGTATGTGATTTGGCTATTTCTGATGCTGTGTGGCTCACATTGGATTTAAAGACTACGATCGGTTTTTTTGATTGTCTTGCCAACCGTGTCAATTCCCTCCCATCTTCAATGCTTTCCAGATAGAGATGAATCTGTTCCGTTTCGTCGTCCTCCATGAGATATTCCATGAGGTCGATCTCGTCTATCGTGAGCTTGTTACCTGCGCTGATGATTTTGGAAAAACCCACATGCTCATCGGAGAAGTAGTAAGCACATTGCGTGGTTACGCCGCCACTTTGGATGATGAGGCTTACGGGCGCTTTCTTAAATCTCCTTGGTTCCAGTGGATTGAACGGGGTGCAAAGGCCGGAGCCAGTGCACATGACGCCGATACAGTTCGGGCCAAGGAATCGAATCCCATATCGCTTCGCCACGGCCAACACATCTGCCTCGGCCTGATTGCTTTGGTGGCTGAATTCCCGAAAGCCACCGGTGGAGATAATGGCGTGGTGGGTCCCCTTTTGTCCACACAATTCGAGTATCTCTGCTACAACATTGGCTGGAACAAGGATCACCGCTAGATCAACGCCGCTGGGTAAAGACTCCGGATCGGTTATGATTTCCTTTCCATAAACCGTGCCCGGGGTTTTTCCTACCGGATAGATTTCCCCTTGAAAACCCATCTCCTGGCAATTCAGGATGATGTTCTTTGCCAGGTTTGTCGGATTATCCGCAACACCAAAGATAACTATGCTGGAGGGGTAGAAGAATTTTCTCATTTCCCTTTATTCCCTTCAATCTTGAGGTTCAACAAAGGCTGCTCTCATCCTAATCTGTCGAAGTTCATGTTTTAGTGGCGTATGTGGTATTATATGAAGTCTGCATGTTTCTTTTATCAAGACAGGCCAGAATGTCAAAGGGAAATTCAGGTTCAGGTTAAAATGCCCGAGATATTCTGAATTGCTAAATGAAACAGGGATGCATATCCGGACAAGAGAGCGAGAGTTTTAGGGGGAAACTGGAAGCTACCTGAAAAATATCAGGGATCTTTGATTTCAACGCCATCTCAGGTATGTGCTCACGAGGGGATAGGGTTCATGGACAGATTTAAATTTCAACTTTAAATATGGCTGCAACCAAATAGATCGGGGTTCACCTCAAATATCAAAAATACAAGGGGCAAACCTACAAAACACAGTTGAAAACAAAGTACTCCTCATGATGACTCCTTGCCTATGGCACGGCAACCAAGGATTGAGTATGAGGGCGGATTTTACCAACGGGGATAGGTAAGATTGGATGTAAGTTGTGGGTTTGACGCCGGCTTTGTTGCACTACTTGCGTACGAAGAGGAAATCACCACCTTCGTGTCCGGCATAGAGGATATCCGCATACTCCGGGGTTTGCGGAGCGTTCAAGATCACGGGACGGCGAAGTTCGTTGAACAGGCGGGTGCCTTCAATAATGCCGCTGTTTTTTTCAAGCACCTCAAGAAAGGCTTTTGCAAAGACTGAATGTCCATAACCTCCGTCGTCCAGCACAGGCTCGAGTCCACCTGATGACAAGGCGACCCTTGTTCGCTTATTTGCCATGCGGCAGAAATATTCTGAGGTTCGAATACTTAATTTGATAGATCGCGTAAGCGTGCCTGAGTAACAGCTATCTGCAACCACCATTACATGTTTGGCCGCCATAGCCTTCAACATATCTGAAATGTCCCCAGTCGAGATCCAGTTGGCAGGGCTGTCGCGTTCTGAATCGACCGGCAGCCAGTAACCGCGTCCGGCCTCTTTGTCCAGCCAGCCATGCCCGGCAAAATAAATGAGAAGGTTGTCTTTTTTTGTCAGCGTATGCCGGCAGCGGCTCAGCGCATCAATGATCTGCTTGCGGCTAGCATTGGTGAGGCACGTGACCTCAAATCCATAGGCCTGTTCAAGAAGGGATCCGACCGCGTTTGCGTCGTCTATTGCCGTGACCAGGTTTCTCAAATGCTGGTAATCGCTGTTTCCGATAATAAGTGCATAGTAACGCCCAAAGTCGATCTCGCTCATAGATTTTGCCAGTGCCGCCGATTTCTGCCGATCACGCGCGACCTTGGTAAAGCGCCCCTCAGGGTATTTTGTGAGGTATACATCGAAGTCATCGGGATTTTTGCTGTCCTTGACGGACTCCCAGAGTTCCAGTTCCTCACGTTCTGCTTTAAGTGAAGCCAGGTACCGCGATAAGCGCCGGGAATGATCTGCATATTGCCCTGTGGGATAGCGGCGGAGATATTCGTCAAAATCCTTTGGATCCGAGCTGTCTTTGATGCTGTTCCAAAATGCCATTTCTTCGGTCTGTGCTTCAAGTCTGATTAGGTTTTCTATTCGGGACTTTGCGATACCGCCAAAAATGCCGTTTGGAAATGTCTGAAGAAAATTTTGAAAATCACTAATCTTGCGACTATCCTTAACCTTATTCCACATCTCCATTTCGAGATCGTGCGTTTCTTTGGAGGCAGCGGTCAATTTCTTTGTGCGATTTCGAGCAATGCTTGCAAACTGGCCGCTGGGGTAGCGTTTGACATAGACCTGTATTTCAGCCACATCCGTACTGCCCTTGACCTGGTCCCACAATGCCAGTTCGGCATCCATCGCCGCAGCCTCGGTAGTGGCAGCCTTGAGCCGTTGTACCCGAAGTGAGGCTCGATCGACAAAGAGCCCCTTGGGATACTGGGCAATATAAGATTCAAAATCATTCGGATCGGTGCTGTCCTTGATTTTACTCCAGAGGGCTAGTTCCCTATTCTGAGCTTCTCTCTCCTCAATTGCTTGGAGATTTGCCTTAGCTGTACTGGTAAATCGACCTTCAGGATAGCGTGAGAGGTACTGCCTGTAGCCATCTGCCCTATTTTCTTTGGAAACAGACTCCCACAGGGTGCGTTCGGCCAGGCCGGGTCCACCCTTGCTT
>JAUVXZ010000270.1 GCA_030603345.1 Pseudomonadota bacterium | reverse complement strand
GCAGTCATGGCCGGAGACCTTGAGTTTGGTATCGTTCAGTCTGACCGGCAATACCAGGCATGGAATGGCACCAAAGACTGGAAAGGCAAGGGGCCACAAAAAGACCTCCGCGCTATCTGTAGTTTTCACCCCGAATCTATTGTATTGGTGGCAGGAGATGACACCGGGATTGAGACATTTATGGATCTGAGGGGCAAGCATGTCAATATTGGAAACCCCGGTTCCGGCCAGAGAGGTAACTCAACAGATGCCCTTACTGCCTGTGGCATGGATTGGAAAATTGATATGCGAGCTGAGGGCCTCAAGGCTGATGAGTCGGCCAAGTTCCTTCAGGATGGCCGGATCGACGCCTTTTTCTACACCGTAGGTCACCCTAATGGTTCCATTAAAGCGGCTACAAGCGGAAGAAGAAAGGTGCATTTTGTTCCCATAACAGGCGCATGCATCGATAAGCTCGTTGCCAAGTGGCCCTATTATGCAAAGGCCTATATTCCGATGGAATTTTATCCCATGGCGAGCAACAAGGAAAATGTTGACACCTTTGCTGTGAAAACAACATTTTGTACGAATGCTGACATCCCTGATGATGTCGTGTATGCGATCACCAAGGAGGTTTTCGACAATCTGGAGGCATTCAAGAAGTTGCACCCAGCCTACGGTATCCTAACTAGACAGAACATGTTGGAGGCCTTGAGCGCACCGATTCACCCGGGTGCCATGAGATATTACAAAGAGGTTGGCCTGAAGTAAATGTACAAAGGGCGTGGTATTGACCACGCCCTTTTTGGATGCTGTCTGAACAGAGAATTGCAACCGACATATATGAACTTAGCCGCCTGCGGCGGAACTTTTTCGACAGGATTAACAGGATTAACCCGCCCGGCTCGCCTTGCGGACTCGCATGGCGGGCAGGTCTATCCCTGGCCCAGACCTGTGTGAAGGAGTTTGTTGACTGAAGCCGTTATTTAGTAGTCAATAACGATACTTAAACGAAACTTCTTATACCGCGCCAGGGCGGGCCTGTCCAAAAAAGAAAACTCCTATACAATCAAGATAACGATTTTCATTAAGATTTGTCCGGTCGAAAAGAGATGATAGAGAAATTATCATTACTAATCGAGGATTTATAGGTATGGAAAAACCCGACATACATCAGAACAAAGAGGCTGATGAAGGGGCTAAAATCGCCGAGAGAATTGCTGCAGAGGCCGAGTTTGGCTCACGAAGACTTTCAGGGGTAACCAGATATATCATTCCCTGTATCGCAGCTGCCTGGTCACTGTTTCAATTATCTCTTCCCGAGGTTGTTATCCTGGATTCAATCTATGTCCGCTCCATTCATTTGGGCTTTGCAATCCTGCTGGTCTATTTAAGCTATCCTGCCTTTAAAAAGAGAGAATTCAAAGGCATATTTTCCTTTTTGTCGGTCAAAAACAGGATTTCGTTTATTGATTGGGGACTGGGCATTATCGGAGCCTTTGCAGCACTTTACCTTGCCATAAATTACGCGGAATTGGCTGAGCGACAAGGGGCACCCATTCTTATGGACATTATTGTAGGAGTTGTACTTGTCGTTTTGCTTTTAGAAGCAGCACGACGATCCCTCGGGCCGTTTCTGCTTATTGTTGCATGTGGCTTTATTTTTTACAGTTTCTTCGGCCCCTATATGCCCGATGTTATCGCCTTTAAGGGGGTTTCATTCCGTCGCTTTATGAGCCAGATGACTATCTCTACCGAAGGGATTTATGGTATCCCCCTGGATGTTTCAGCCATGATTGTTTTTCTTTTCGTTCTGTTTGGCTCAATGCTGGACAAGGCCGGCGGCGGAAGATTTTTTATTGATCTCGCCTTCTCTCTTTTGGGACGATTTAAAGGGGGGCCGGCAAAGGCTGCGGTTCTGGCGAGTGGTATGACCGGCCTGGTCTCAGGATCGAGTATTGCCAACACCGTAACCACCGGGACCTTCACCATTCCCCTTATGAAGAGTGTGGGCTATCCGGATTACAAGGCTGGGGCCGTTGAAGTAGCTGCGAGCACCAACGGCCAGCTCATGCCTCCCATTATGGGTGCAGCTGCCTTTATCATTGCCGAGTACTGTAATCTTCCATACTTTCAGGTGGTAAAGGCCGCCTTCATACCAGCTATAATCTCTTATATCGCTCTGATTTATATCACCCATTTAGAGGCCTCAAAGCTTGGTTTGAAGGGAGTTGCAAAAGAGCAGTTACCTCAGTTTTTTAGAACTCTTTTGAGGGGACTCCATTTTCTGATCCCCATGTTTTACCTTATTTACGAATTGATGATCCTCCGCCATAGCCCACAACTTGCCGCTTATCGGGCAATTCAGGTGTTGGCTATATTGATTGTGGTGCAAAATTTTGTCAGGGCATATATCGCCAAGGAGTCTCTTTGGGGTGCCTTTTGGCTCAGCCTTCGCCAGCTCTGGGAGGCGCTGGTGGCAGGCGGGAGAAACATGATGGGAATAGGCGTTGCCGTGGCTACTGCTGGCATCATTGTTGGTGTGGTTGCTATGGGATTGGGAGGACTGATTGTTGAGGTGATTGACACCATTGCCGGGGGCAATCTTGTGTTCTTGCTCGTCATTACTGCCATTGCCAGCCTTATTCTTGGCATGGGGCTTCCTACCACAGCCAATTATATTGTTATGGCCTCCTTAACGGTACCGGTCATTTTACAACTTGGGGAGGATTACGGTCTGGTAATACCGGTTGTGGCAGCCCATCTCTTTTGCTTCTTTTTTGGCATCCTGGCTGATGATACACCGCCAGTGGGCCTTGCTGCATACGCGGCTGCGGCCATTGCAAAATCAGACCCCATTCGAACCGGGATTCAGGGATTTACCTACGATATCCGGACAGCCATTCTTCCTTTTATGTTTATCTTTAATTCCGACCTGCTCCTGATTGGCATAACCTCGTTGTGGCATGTTGCGTTTATATTTATAACTGGAGTCTGTGCCATGTTTGCCTTTGCCTCCTTGACCCAAAACTATTTCATAGTCAAAAACAGGATCTACGAATCTGTTCTTTTAGCTGCGATAGTGCTTATGGGACTTCGACCACAAATATTTATGGAGTACCTGCATTTTGGGAATAAAGTTGTTTGGCCTGTTATCGGGGTAGGCTTGATTGGGTTCCTCTATCTCATCCAATTACCACGAGCCCGGGCTTTGGCCAGAGAAACCGTTTAGGGGATGCCAGAGAGGAGAAAAAAATGCTTCCATCAATAAAGAAGATTCTATACGCCACGGATCTTTCCAAGAATTCTACCTTTGCATTTCGCTATGCCATAACCTTGGCAGAGGCATTGGATGCAAAGATAACCGTCTTATATGTTTTGCCTGTAGTAGATTCAGCCATGGAGGTCCCCATCATTACCCAGATGGGGGAGGAACAGTATTATAAACTGAGAGAGGAGAGATCCAGAGAGATCATCGAGAGTATAAAAACAAAGTTACATGACTTTAGCCAAAAAGAGCTCAAGGATCTCCAAGGTGAAAGTGACCTGGTTTCCTCCATCCTGGTTCATGAGGGGGACGCAGTGGATGAAATCTTGAAAACCGCTGAGAAGCTAAACAGCGATATTATTCTCTTAGGGGCCCATGGCAAGGGAATACTGAGTCATACCTTCCTTGGATCGGTTTCTGAAAAGGTGCTCAGGCAAAGCAGGTGGCCTGTGCTTGTGGTCCCCATTCCAAAGGGGGCCACCGATTCTGACCTATAGTTGCATTATGCTGCCAATCCTCAGGCGTGGAATTCTTAGACGGAGGGAAAAGAGGTGATTAAAAAATCTTTTACCATATCAGTAATATTTTGCCTACTTATGGTTTTTCTCGTTAGCACGGTCCAGGCCGATGAACGCTTCATCGACAATGGTGACGGAACGGTCACTGATACACTCACCAGTCTGATGTGGGCTGCGGCGGACAACATGGGGGACATCACGTGGCATGATGCAAAGGTGTATTGTGAAAACCCTCCAATAGCCGGATATAAATATTCGGATTGGCGTTTGCCAACTATCGCGGAACTCAAGACCCTGTATAATAAAGATCTGCCCAAGGAGGAAACAGATTGCGGGCTCAACGTGAGGATGAATCCCATCATTAGATTGAGCTGTGCGTGGGTCTGGACTATTGATAGTCAGGCTATTTCGGCTTATGCCTTCAGTTTGAGAAAGGGATATCACTATTCAACGCTTATGCTCACTAAGAAAAACTATAGGGCCCTTCCAGTAAGAAGTGTGAAGTGAGCAAAAGTCATAAAAGTGAGCTAA
>JAUVXZ010000250.1 GCA_030603345.1 Pseudomonadota bacterium | reverse complement strand
AAGCCATCCCTTCCGGTAGTGATCATCACCGGCTATGCCACGGTCCGCTCAGCAGTACAGGCCATGAAGCTGGGCGCAGCAGATTACCTGGAAAAACCCTTTACCCCTGATCAGCTTCTCAAGGCAGTTGCCTCAGCCCTTGAGATGGCTTCTACCCAGGTGCCTGAAGAACAGGAACTGATTCACAAAGAGGAGATGATCAAGGTCCTGGAACGGGCTTCATCTGATTCGCTCTTCTTCACCAGCCTCCTGGAAGATGCCGCCGATGCCCTGGATGAGTACAATTTAACGGGGCCCGAGAAGCTCGCCCTCCTGACCGGTGATGCTGAGTGGATCGAAGAGCAGATCGGACCCCTCACCCGATCCCAGAGGCGCTGGCTTGAGGTGAGGAGGAGTGCCGAGATATGGTAAGGACAAGAAATGAGATTTTTTTCATCAACAAAGAGCGTAGAGAGCCAAAAGGGCCATCTTATTACCATAATCCCCTATGAAGAGAGGTATTTTTCATCGCTTATACGGATGTATGATACCTACAGCCCACTTGGGTCCGTGCAGGGGCTCCCCCCCATCGATCAAGACAAAAGACACCAATGGACCCAAGATATGATTGGCAATGGTACAAATCTCCTGGCCTTGCACGAAGATATGGTAATTGGACATGCCAGCCTTTTTTCTATGCCGGTAGACTGGGCTGAATACTTTATCTTTGTTCACCAGGATTTTCAGAGACAGGGAATTGGTACCGCTATATCCCTCTACGTTATAGACTGGGCACACCAGGAAGAACTGTCCACCCTTTGGCTGAGTGTAGAGAGAAAAAATTTTATTGCAATTTCCCTTTACCATAAGGTTGGCTTTAAACGTATTGGATCAAGTGGCGATTGCTGGGAGATGATTCTAACCATAGCTCAGGAATGATACACTAGTCGTTAGAAATGATTTTAGAAAGGAGAATTAGACATGAATAAAGAGGTATCTCTCGAAGGGAAAATCTTTCCGGTATCGGAGAAATGGAAGAAGAGGGCGTATATTAATAGCGTGGAACAATACAAGGAGATGTGGCAGCGCTCTATCGACGATGCGGAAGGTTTTTGGGGCGGAATAGCCGATGAATATGTTACCTGGTTCAAGAAATGGGATAAGGTTTGTGAATATGATTGGGACAAATCCCCCGAGCACAAATGGTTTATAAATGGGAAACTGAATGTCTCGTATAATTGCCTTGACCGGCATCTTGAAAAAAGAGGTGACAAAACCGCCATTATTTTCGAGGGCAATAATCCATCAGATGGCAGAACGTATACCTACAAAAAGCTTCATGAAGAGGTATGCAAGTTTGCAAATGTCTTAAAGGCAAAAGGGGTCAAAAAGGGTGATCGGGTGTCTATCTACTTACCAATGATCCCGGAGCTTGCTATTACCATGCTGGCCTGTACTCGAATCGGGGCTGTCCACAGCATAATCTTTGGCGGGTTTTCTGCAGACTCCCTCCGGGATAGGGTCCAGGACTGTGACTCAAAGGTCCTGATCTGCTGTGACGGGACCTTCAGAGGCGCAAAGGCCGTGCCCACCAAAAACAATGCCGATGAAGCACTAAAAGAATGCCCTACTGTTGAGACAAATATCGTGGTCAAGAGGGCAAACGTTGAGGTAAACTGGAATGATAAGATAGATACGTGGTATCATGAGGAAATGGCAAAGGTAGATGCTGACTGCCCGCCCGAGGAGATGGATGCGGAAGATCCTCTCTTCATCCTCTATACCTCAGGCTCCACGGGGAAACCAAAAGGGGTATTGCATACTACCGGGGGTTATCTTGTTTTTGTGGCCGTAACCCACAAGCTCGTTTTCGACTACCACGAAGAGGATATCTTTTGGTGTACCGCCGACATTGGCTGGGTTACGGGTCATTCTTATATCGTGTACGGACCACTCTGTAATGGTGCAACTTCTATTATCTTTGAAGGGGTTCCCACGTATCCGGATCCAGGAAGATTTTGGGATGTGGTTGAAAAACACAAGGTTAACCTTTTTTACACAGCCCCCACTGCCATCCGGGCTATCGCTAAAGAGGGCGATGAATGGGTGAAGAAACACAACCTAAGCACTCTGGAACTCCTGGGAACCGTTGGTGAACCCATTAATCCCGAGGCCTGGCTGTGGTATTTTAACACCGTTGGCAATGGTCGATGCCCCATAGTGGACACCTGGTGGCAGACCGAGACCGGGGGGATTCTCATAACACCCCTCCCTGGTGCTATAGATATTAAGCCAGGTTCGGCTACCGTGCCTTTCTTCGGAGTTGAGCCATGTATTGTGGACGATGATGGCAAAGAGCTCGAGGGGCCGTGTTCAGGCGCTCTGTGTATAAAGCGACCATGGCCCGGATTAATGAGAGGAGTCTATGGTGACTCGAAAAGATTCGAGGAGACATATTTTGTCCAATTTCCAGGGAAATACGCAGTCGGGGATGGCTCCCGAAGGGATGAAGATGGTTACTACTGGATTACCGGTCGCATAGATGACGTTATCAATGTTTCGGGCCACCGGATGGGCACAGCAGAAGTCGAAAGTGCCCTTGTTTCCCACCCCAAAGTGGCCGAGGCAGCGGTGGTAGGTTACCCGCATGAAATAAAAGGAACGTCTATCTACGCCTTTGTCACCTTGAATAGTGGTGTAGAAAAAACCGATGAGCTTAAAAAGGAACTGGTAAAACATGTGAGGACAGAGATCGGGCCTATTGCATCACCAGAAAAGCTCCAGTGGGCTGATGGTCTTCCCAAGACGAGAAGCGGAAAGATTATGCGTCGAATCTTAAAGAAGATTGCCTCTGGGCACATAGACGATCTCGGTGATACCACTACCCTGGCCGATCCCAGTGTTGTTGATAAGTTGGTAGCCGAGAGGGTTGTGTAGAAAAACAGGAACGTTCGATTTGACCTTTCCTCTTTATAAGGGCAAGATAGGGGAACGGCAAGAATTCTCGTCAACTAGAAAGATATATAACAATATATGGCTGCCCCCAGGATTTTGAACAGTATACTTGACTCTGCAACGTATACTGCTATTGTCGTTATGGATTTTGATGGCAAAATTATCGTGTTCAATCAGGGGGCAGCCAATTTGTTTGGATATACGGCAGAAGAGGCAAAAGATAGGTATCTGCCGGAACTCACTTTTTCAGAAGATGACCAGAAGGCGCATCTCTTTGAGGATATTGCTGAGCGCGTGAGGAGTGAAGGCTGGGCAGAAGAGAGACTGCTTCGCCAGCATAAGGATGGACACCTCTTCCCTGCATTCTCCACCATTACCTGCCTGAAAGACTCTAAAGGAAGACCCGAAGGCATCGTTGAGATAACGCAGGACATGCCCAACATATTTCGGTTGGAAAAGGAGCTCAAGAGCTCAAAAAATTTCATGGAAAACATCCTGGGAAGCTCTATTGACGCTATTGTTACAACGGACACGAAGGGGTACATAACCTATGCCAACCGGGCATTTAGGGAGCTTATAGGGTTACGTGGCCACCAGATAGTCGGGAAACATATATCCGACTATTATAAGGACGGCATTGATCAGGCACGTCGAATTATGGATAAACTTAAGGAGTTTGGACGGATACGGGATTATGTCTTCGACATAAAGGTTGGAGATAGATTAATCCCCATCAGAACCTCCGACACCCTCCTGTATGATGACTATGGCGAAATTGTAGGAACTATGGGGGTTTTTCAGGATATCACGGCCAAGAAAAAGCTCTCGGAAAAACTGTCTGCCACCCAAGCAGAATTGATCCAGGCAGTTAAGATGAGAGCCTTGGGTGATCTGGTAGCTGGGGTGGCCCACGAGATCAATAACCCACTTATGGCATCCGATACCTTTCTCCATTTGTTAGAAAGCGAAACAGATGATAGCCCAGAGTTGAAAAAGAGGGTCGTGCTGCTCAAGGAGTGTAACAAGCGGATCCAAAAAATCGTACAAAAACTCAGGGAGTTTTCCCGACACTCTGAATTTGAGTTTACCGCAATGGATCTCAATGATGCTGTATTGTCGGTCATGGAGATCACTCGACAACAGTTGCTCAATCAGGCCATAGAACTGGAGCTTAAACTGGGTGAGAATCTACCTCGGGTGTTGGGGGACAAGAATCAGATCGAGCAGGTCCTCCTGAACCTCATCTCCAACGCCGGAGATGCCATGAAGGAGAGCTCGCAAAAGGTATTAACCATTCAAACAGATTTCAATCAAAGGGGCCAGCAGGTTGAGCTGAGGGTCACCGATACAGGTACCGGCATGACAGCAGAGGAGATAGAACAGATATTTAACCCCTTTTTTACCACCAAAGACTCTGATAGGGGTATCGGTCTCGGGCTTTCCATTAGTTATCGCATTGTGGAGTCCCATCAGGGTAAAATCGAGGTTAAGAGCCGGTTGAATAAAGGTACAAAATTTGTTGTAGGCCTGCCGGTTTATCTAGGTGGAGGTGGGCGAGATAGTACCAACCACGAGCCGGAGGGAAGCAATGCCCCATAGAATTTTGATTGTTGATGACGACATACTGGTGCTCGAGGCCCTTCAGGAACTGTTCACCTCTTCAGAGTGTGAGGTAAGAGTCGCTACCCGAGGTCAGGAGGCATTGGAGATTTTGGATCAAGAACACTTTGACCTGTTGATTCTGGATGTAGTGATGCCCAAAATGACCGGTTTTGATCTCGCCAGAGAGGTGCGTAAGCGAGATGACGAAATGAGGAAGGTCAAGATAATCATGCTCACCGCAAAA
>JAUVXZ010000094.1 GCA_030603345.1 Pseudomonadota bacterium | reverse complement strand
TTCTTGGCGAAAAACGAGATCGCCGTTTATCAAATTACCTGTAAGGCCGAAGTGCAAATCAATGTTGACGGGGTCCTTCTCCCGCCAATGAAAACTGACATTAGCTTTTCAGAGCCTGAGAGAGTTATCAGTCTAGTACTTTAGTAGGGCTCCACGATCGTCTCTCTTGTATGGAAAGAGGGAAGTTGGTGCAGAAGTTGCGCTACCTAAAAACGCTCTGCACCAATGCCCCAAAATCACAAAATCAAAGCAAGAATAGCTGATCGGCTAAACATAAATTGCTTCATCTTGAGAGATGTGTGTTTTCTATGGAGATTTTTTGCTGCCAGGGTTCAATTTGATATTGAACTTTCAATTCCGATATGTAATCGTTAAGTTTCTGGAATTTAAGTACGTGGCAAGTCTCTAATTTTGAGTTATAGGAACCAGGCACAAGATATGGTGGATTGATTACTCCAAGGATATGCACAGACCGTCGTTACAAACGAGGGTGGGTGATGCTGCCGCCAAAGGCGGCAAGAGAAAATAAAATCCAATAGATCCAGTAAATCCTGTCAGATAAGAAAAGACCATTGATAACTAAATTTCTCAGGAAGAGAATAGGAGGGTAGATATGATAATTAACAAGAATATGTCCTTTTTTGTGCTAAGCATTGCTCTGGTGTTTTTTATGTTCGGGTGTGCAAGCCGTGGAAAAATCAGGCCACAGCCATTGGGGAAAGAGGCAATGACCATTCAGGATCTGCAAAAAAACTGGAAGGAATACGACATTTCGTATGCGGGTTCTACTGCGCGGCCGATAGGGATTATTTTTGACACAAGAAACGACAATAAAAGGATGGTAGGAGATATCTGGCTTAAAGTTGAAGATCAGGAAACGTTGTCACGATTGATGGGGTCGATTCCAGGCAAAGCATCTCCATATACGATTACTGGAGGAAAGGATAATTATTTATACGGATATTTCGCTTATACGAATTTTACCAGTCATACTCGTCGGGGTACTGCAGGATATAGTCATAGTGTTGTCGCCAAAGTGATTGATGAGAACACGATACAGGTGAATCTTGTGAGACAGGAAATTATTGACAGCTACAATTACTAAAATAGGATTTTCTAAGAGGCATTGTTTATTGAGAAGTGATCGAGGTTATTGCTTGAACAACGTTTTGTGTGAAGATTAAGGGCAAACGTTAACTATTGACTAAAGGCGGTTGAGATTTTTTCTTAATCGCCTTTTTCATTTCTGGAGAAGGTCTGCAGGAGGTAGCCCTTTATATGATTATCACGTCTACACTTTTGATAAAATAGAAGGCGGTTTCAGGTTCTACCGTTAATCGCTTTTCCTTTTATGTAGGGGTGGTAGGTCGGGGGGAAAAGGGCCTGAGCGTGTTTGATAATCTATCAATCTTATGCAAGAAGGTGCAAAAGCCGTGGTCAGTTCAGGGTTTTCAGAACTGGCACGGTTTATTGTCTTAATCGATTACATAACGTTCATTATCAGATGGCCCCCGCTTTCAGCGGGATAAACTCCAGCCCAAAGATGGCGGGATCTAAAAGTATAGCCCGGCTGTGAGCGCAGGCAGCCCCGCCCTTCGGCGGGATAAACTCCGGCGCCTGAGCTTGCAAAGGGGCCGTATCCCAAACATGCAGACGCACCGCATTATAGGTATTCTTTGAACTTTTCCTCAGAGATCTCCGCTTGTTTTAAGATGGTTTTCAAGGTCCACCGGTCAACTTCTTTATGGTCAGGAATTATGATGACACTTTCAGTCTCATAATTTTTCATTTTGATATGGCTTCCTCTTTGAGAGATTTTCTCATATCCCATATTTTCAAAGACCTTAACCAGCTTACGCCCAGAGAGAAGGGGTGGCTTGGGGTTCACAGGGCAATCTCATAGACTTTATATTCTTCTGCTGGACGCTGAATATCTTGAGGCGGAGTCTCAAGATAAAGCTCGATAGCCTCTTTAATATTCTTTATGGCTTGTTCCTCTGTGCGTCCCTGGGTAACACAGCCCTTAAGGGCGGGGCAATAGGCGACAATAAAGCCATCCATTCCCTTTTCTAAAACGATTTTAAGTTTCATGTTTCTATCTCCATTTACTATCTTTCTTGTGACTAATATCACTTCCCATTTCCAAAGATGTAGCTTAACAACTACCATAGCATCAAAAAGAGTTTTCATAAAGGATAAAGGTAAGATCAAGGATCAAAACTTAACTATTAACTAAAGGCGGTTAAGGGTTTTATCTCTTTAGCCGCTTTTTCATTTTTGGAGGAGGGCTGCGGGACGTGGCCCTTCGGTTACGTTCAGGATGAATTCCAGGGACGGAGGGAAAGAGGGACTTCGGTGCAGAAATTGCGCTACCTAAGCACGTTCTGCACAGGCGCCCCAAAATCACAAAATCATAGCAAGAATAGCTGATCGGCTAAATATAAATTCCTTCATCTTGATATGTGTGTGTTTTTTGTGGAGATTTTTTGCTGCCAGGGTTCAATCCGATATTGAACTTTCAATTACTATATGTCGCCAAGTTTCTGGAATTAAAGTATGTGGCAAGACAGGAATTCCTAAAGAATCCTACGGAGGTTACCGATAAAATAGCTTGAAAGCGAGGGCTGGCACTTTGCTGAAGGACAAATTGGCTCACCAGGCAAAAGCGGGCCGCCCTTAAATGACCCAATAGTGGGCTATGCAGGAGCCAGAGATAACGACGACAGACCTGGCCAGGCTTCTTTGGATTTGGCAAGTGATCAAACAGGTTACTCTATTGAAGGGCATTCCCCGTTTACCCACGTTAAGAACTGATTATTGAGGGAGAAGTCTACAAATGGAGCTTTTGAATTGGCGTCGCCTTTTCATGGCGCTCGTGATCGTGTTAACCGGTCTTGGCATGATCGGGGGGTGCGATAGCGGCGAAAAGGCAGTAGATGAGATTACCGGGAACCGAGCCGTGAAACAGTACCATAAATCGAAGAAAGACATTGAAAAGATAGCTGACCAACAGGCGGAAAGGTATAAGGGCATCCCAGATGATGATGACAAGGAAAATGCTGAAGAATAATCCCGGTGACGGAGGGAAGGAGAGAGGGAGATTGGTGCAGAAGTTGCGTTACCTAAGCACGCTCTGCACTAAAGCCTAAAATCACAATATTCTGTCAAGAATGAAGACCTGACCCTTATCTTTTCACCAAAAAATAGACTGAGCCTCGAAGATGAGGCTTTTTCTTTTTGAGGGACCAGCCATGGCGGGAGGGGATAACCATTTTATTCAAGAGGTTGGATGAAATATTCTAACCCCTTTTTTGCCCTATTGAAAGAACCAGTAAATTCTTGACTTAAAAACTCAGGTTTTTTATATAAGGTTTGGGGGAAATGGAATCAACTTCTTATCGTTGAGCATTAAGAAAGTCTCGTGCGGCTTTTATGCTGATTTATAAATTTGTGCGGAATGTGCAAAAAAATCTGGAACACACAATTTAACTATGTATTTACAATTGTAATGTTTAATTAACTTAGAGGCTTATGGGGTCGAGTGCGGTTTAATGTTGAAACCAGCTACCTGAAATCCAGGTGGTTATACTGACGCTCGGAGCGTAACCAACAAACACAAAAGAAAGGATATGAACATGACCACACAACATCACAAAAAATCGTTTTTTACACTGGAATACGCCGAAGTCATAATGCTCGTGGCGTTACTTGTGCTGGTGTTCGTGCCTGTGCAGAAAGCTTTCTCCGGAGAAATCATCGTCGTTAATACCACAACCGATGCCCCTGACCTGGCCAATGATGGTGTATGCGAGGCTACCGCTGGTGCGGGAGACTGCACCCTGCGGGCCGCCTTTGACGAAGTAGGCAGCTATGATACCATAATGGTACCCGCCGGAACATATACGCTTGATACTGCCACTTACGGAGACATCTATCACGATGATTTCCTTATTCTGGTCGGCGAAGGTGCTGGCACGACCATAATCCAGGCTGCCACAACACCTGCAACGGCTAGCACAGGTGTGTTTAACTTCGACATCTACGACGTGGCGATCACGCTGATAGGAGTTACAATCCGGCATGGCAACAACACATCCGATGGCGGGGGTATTTACGCATATGGTTACGGCGAATTGTCCCTTATAGATTGTGTTGTTACAGAAAATGTTGGTAGCTATGGTGGTGGTATTTATGCAGACTCTAGTGATGACTCCGAATACCTTCTTTCCGTCGAACTGTTCAACACAACAGTGTCGAACAATTCAGCCAGCAGCGATGGCGGTGGCATCCACTTTGAGGCCTACTCAGCCAACTCCGCGCTTCGGCTGGAGAACAGCACAGTCAACGACAATACGTCTTCCTCCTATGGCGGAGGCATCAGTTTCTATGCGGTTGAAAATTATAACGGGCGCGTTGACATTATCAACAGTACCATCAAAAATAATACGGGCGATTACGGCGGCGGATTGTACGTCGAAGAATACTGGGGCTATGCGGATATCTATCTTCAGGACTCAATCTTCAGCGGCAATACAGCTACCTCTGATGGCGGAGGCGTATATATTTATTATAACGACTACGGCAACCTGACCGTACTGCGGACTATCTTCGACGGCAACACCGCAGATGGCTACGGCGGCGGTCTGTACGACGACTACTCTTACGATACCTATATCGAGGACAGCACCTTCACCAAAAATCACTCTGGAAGCGATGGTGGTGGATTATACATCTATTCTGGATACTCAGGAACAATTTTGGACACGACCATCTCAGACAACACTTCTGACGGTAGTGGTGGCGGGGTATACATGAGTAACGAACCAAACTGGTTTGAAGGCAACACCGTAACTGGCAACACCGCAGATTTTGACAACGATGGCTCCGGTGACGGCGGAGGTATATACAACGATTCCTACAAAGCCTACATGAAAGACAACGTCATCAAAAACAACACCAGCACAGGAGGTCTCGGCCCTGATTGCTATCAGTCGTCTGTAAATGCTGGCTTCGTTTCAATGGGCGGCAATGTCCTATGCGATCCAACCGATAGCGAATGGGACGCCCATTCAAGTGATACAATCGGTTCCTGCCCCTCCGACTCCTCCAGCCCCAGTTCCAGTAGCAGTGGTTGGTGCCTGATCGCCACTGCAGCCGACGGGTCCCCTATCCCACAAGAAACAACGGCTCTAATTCTGCTCCTAAGCTTTGCCTTAATCGGCCTTGTGGGGTTGAAAAACAAGTTTAACAAAATAAAAGGACTGTAGAATCTAAATGGCAAAAGGTAGGGCCATCAACGGCGAGCCGATCGCTTAACGTGTTGAAAACTTCTTAACATTTGTCCCCCTATCGGGTAGAATCTGGTAGGGGGATTTTTTGCCCAAAGGACCAAACCAATTCGATGAACGTGTCCCGATAGAGGTCGGCACGATTCAGGTCAATTTCTGCAAGAATCCGCAATGCCGGAATTTCGGCATTCCGGCTAGTACGACAAGACAGCCTAGAGGCCGAGGAGCAGCGGAACGTGTGAGGGATACTTATAGCGTAGTTGGTTCAGGCCGAGGCACGCCCATGCTTCGGTGCAGTTTTTGCGGCCAATATCCAACGATAAAGAGTAACAAAGCCATCCATGAAGAGCTGAGCCGCTTTTGGAAGCCTTTTGGAAAGCCAGGGTCACATCTTAATTATTAAGTATTCGAATAGAAGGCGTTTACGATATTCTCTTAACGCCTTTTTTATTTCTGGAGAAGGTCTGCAGGAGGTAGTCCTTCGACTATGCTCAGGATAAACTCCAGGGAGGGGGGGGAAGGAGAGAGGGAGATTGGTGCAGATAATGATCCTTCCTATATTGAGAGTCAATTATCGTTTTATTACGTACAGTGGCAAGATATTAAAACCTATTTTCCTGGTCTTCGCTCAAGAAAAGCGTAGTTTGTAAGACAATACGAAATAAGTTGTTTTAGAACCAACGACCCGCTTGCCACGCTCGGTGGCGGCTTCTTTGACGGGCACGCAGGAAAAGCTAATAATTGCAGGACAGAATAAGCTAAATAGTGCTCGACAAAATAAGCTAACAATGATACAATTAAATGAGCTAAATTTGGTAATGCATGAAAAGCTAAACATTGTACGGCGCAATAAGCTAACGAAAGCACGAGAGCTATGGCAAGCCCACATGAAAAACTGGCCGAATCCCTTGAGGCCCTGAGAGCACTGCAAGACCGCGGTGTCGTCGCCGTGCGTTCAGGTGACCTGACCAGGACGCATCGGGAACGCCTGGTCAAGAACGGCTTCTTGCAAGAGGTCATGAAGGGCTGGTACATCCCTGCCCGCCCGGACGAGGCCATGGGAGAGAGCACGGCATGGTACGCATCGTTCTGGGGTTTCTGTGCAGCCTATTTGCAGGAGCGTTTTGGGACGAATTGGAGCCTCTCTCCTGAGCAGTCACTACTGCTGCATGCCGGGAACATGACGGTTCCACGCCAACTGCTTGTACGATCACCGAAGGCCCGCAACAAGATCACAACGCTGCCGCACGATACGTCGTTATTAGATACGCGTGCGGCCCTGCCCGAGGCTCGACAAACTGCAGAGAAGTACGGCTTGCGTCTGTTCTCTGTACCTGCGGGCCTGGTGAGCTGCAGATCTGGATTCTTTCGACAGAACGCGACGGACGCACGCGCGGCTCTGTCCATGGTGCGCGATGCATCTGATGTGCTTGCATTGCTCCTTGAAGGTGGACGCACCACGGTTGCCGGCCGTCTCGCAGGTGCGTTCCGAAATATCGGACGTGACCGTATTGCCGATGATATTGTCAAAACAATGCAAACCGCAGACTACGACATTCGTGAAAAAGATCCATTCGAAGATACAATAGATCTGATCCTGCCAGCGCGTGAACAGTCGCCGTACGTGAACCGTATTCGCCTAATGTGGCAACAGATGCGAGAACCAATCCTCAAACAATTTCCGGCCGCCCCTGGCCGGCCTTCCGACATCGCTGCCTATCTCAAGGCAGCCGATGACATTTACGTTACGGACGCTTATCACTCGTTGTCCATTGAAGGCTACCGGGTCAGCCCTGAGCTGATCGAACGGGTCCGCATAGGCGAGTGGAATCCGAATGAAAACGAGGATGACCGCGAACACCGTAATGCCTTAGCTGCACGCGGGTACTGGCAGGCCTATCAGGCAGTCCGCGAAAGCCTACGCAAGGTACTAGAGGGCGCTAATTCCGGAGCAGTTGGCGATGATGATCACGGTGCCTGGTACCGTGAGATGTTTGGGCCGAGCGTAACAGCCGGCCTCTTGCGGACAGCGGACCTCGCTGGCTACCGCAACGGCCAGGTATATATCCACCGCTCAATGCATGTGCCACCGCGCCATGAAGCGGTGCAGGACTGCATGCCGGCATTCTTTGATTTGCTGAGAGAAGAGCCGGAACCATCGGTGCGTGTTGTTCTGGGGCACTTCGTGCTCGTATATATCCATCCGTACATGGATGGCAATGGCCGTATGGGACGATTTCTTATGAACGTGATGCTCGCTGGGGGCGGGTACCCCTGGACCGTTATTCCATTGGGAAAGCGAGACGACTATATGGCTGCGTTGGAAAGCGCGAGCGTGGAACAGGATATCGCGCCGTTTGCAATTTTTCTTGGGCGCCTTGTTTCTGACAGTTTAGAAGGTAAGCCAGCACCACAGGTGCCTACCAGTTGATTATTGATATTGAATTGTTAAGAATTCGCTTTTTAAGAGCAGATTAACTTAACACTCTGAATTGTGTATCGGAATCAGGTGCAGCCCAACATATGGAAACTCAAATAAACGGAGACGGTTAGCATCCGAGTAACGAAAGCGTAGTTTTTTGTCCATATCGATTTTTTAGGAGGGGGCTAAGATTTACGGCCAATTTGAGCATAGCTCACCGCTCTACCGGCAGCCGGCTATTTTTTATAGGTATGGTTCAGCCGGATAACCTGTCGAGAGCCTCAAGGTCGAACGATCGGCATCGATTATGTAGTCATCAATAAAAGGCGCAGGCGAATCGTCATCAATGGTGAAATGGGGCTCAAACCTTAACTATTGCTGGTTTCGTGAATGATGTAGATTAGAAAAACCATCCTTCCGAAAGCCTCTTTTTGGGGCGGGTCATTTGCTGTTCTTAGGTCTAAGATAAGAGGGACATACCCACAATGAAAAGGGAATTTGATAGAACGTGGTCATGGCAAGTTGTACAAAATTTGAAAAGTCTGATTTCTATGTGAACTCCATGAGGTATTGCAGGTTTATACCTTCATGTGATACTCTCAATTTATCAAAACTTGACATTACTCTCTGATATAGGCAATAACATAATGGACTAAATTACAATCACACCTTACATCTCCCATGGACTCTCTGCTGATTTTGTTTAATTGCTGAATCCTTACCAGCCTATTGATAAAAAGTCTCTATTTGGTCAAGTTTTTCATATTTCTTCAATTTATTTCAATAAGGAGGAAGCATGACAACTTTTACAATTACAAGAGAATTGGATTTACCATCGGAAAAAGCATTTGCAATCAGTAGTGACTTTACTCACTCTCCAGGCCCTGCAATTAAAGTTGAGGTTGAAAAAGAAGGTGATTCCGAATCAAAAGGTGTTGGCACAATTAGAGTTATCACAATTGGGAAGGTTCGAGTGCGTGAACAATTGAAATCTGTAAATCCCCCTAATTCATTTACCTACACTCTTTTGTCGGGTGCACCAACGAAAGACTACCTTGGTACCGTTGAAATCACTCCGAAAGATGAGAAATCTGCAATTCGTTGGAACGTAAAATTCACACCGAAAATTCCCGGAACTGGATGGATTGGTGCAATGGTTGCGAAAAAAACAATCAATCGTTTTATTGATGAGATGGAAGCGAGTAATCGCTGATTTAGTGTGCTTATAACATTCACCCAAAAGTATAAATAGTTATGCAACACATTGCAGATACCTCCAACGTATTTGTAAGTATTAATAGTAATTAAAACCTGTGATATCCAAACTCTCCTTTTGAAAGGCTACAGTTGCGTTTACTGCTATGGATGCCGGACTCACGCATTTTGCTCATACCACCCTGATATCACATTCCTAAAATCAACGACCTCTCGATTCCAAATGATTAGACCTTATACAACATATTGTATATGGCCGTTTCCATCGAAAACATAACTGCTGTACTTCTTGAAAAATTGATAGGGGAAAAATTGAAGTATTCTGTTTGCATACTGTAAAGAATTGAATTAAGGTCAGACAATCCCATATCCTCATAAAGTCATTCGAAATTGCCCTTTTCAAAGAAAGGAGGAACTATGCTATCTACTGTTGAAGTAAAAGAGCAGGTTCAGGCCATGGGTGCAGACTTGGTAGGTGTGGCAAGGGTTGATTCACCCCTACTGCGAGAGCACGGCGAAGACCCAGAGGAACTTTTACCCGGGGCTCAGTCTCTTATCAGCATTGGTGTTGCCTTGAACCGGGTTGCTGTATGTTCCGGCAACCTTCGCCTGAACCGGTATGACTCTATGTGCGTTTATGAGCGCCTTAATCATATAAGCCTGGAGACAGTCCGACTGCTTGCCAGGGAGGGGGCCAAAGGTATCAGCATATCTCCTTATCTCCCTCTGGATATGGGGGGTGAGTCGAAGGGTATGAAGGGTGACATCAACCACAAAACTGTTGCGGCCATTGCAGGTCTGGGCAGCATCGGATTAAGCCGGTTGTTAGTAACGCCTGAGTTTGGTCCTTTTGTGCGTTTGGGCACTATTGTTACCGATGCACCCCTTGGTGCTGACCAACCCTTGGATGAAAATCCGTGTGATAATTGCGACTTGTGTCGAACAGCCTGCCCTGTGGAAGCCATTCAGGAAGACGGCACCCTTGATTCCCGTGCTTGTGCTTCCAGTATGCTACGCAGTGGCCTGCCCGGGGTCATCACCGCCACAAGGAAATTAATAGGAGCTGACGAAAATGCAGTCAAAGGCGTAGTGTATAGCCCTGATTTCTGGGACATTTGGCAAGCCACTGCTTCCGGCCTTTTCTATAGCTGTTCCGAATGCATGTCATCCTGTCCCATTGGATCAGATTGACCAAATCCTGTCAGGAGACAATCTGGGCTAACTTAGATCAAATTCCCATATATTGTGTATGCCAAATCCCGCCCTGCACCAAGGTCCCACAATTACGCTATTGGATAGGAGGGAATTTTCATGGATATGGACTTAATGGAAAGATTCACGGAGAAGTGGGAAAAGTATTTTAGCGGCGCCGAACTGCCCATTACGTTCTATTACACTGATCAGGAAGGACGGGGCGAGCTGGTGCCTGCCCCATCAGGTCATCAGTGCCTTATCGGAGTACTGGGGAAGGTCAGAAAAGGGAATTCCCTGTGTTTTGAGGCAGACTCCATCGGGTGCGGTGGAGCGAAAAGGTATCTGGGTTATGCGCCTGAAATCATGCCGGGCTTTGAGTATTTTCTGTCTTGCGGTATTGAAGGCAAGATAGAAGGCGAGCGTTATAAGAAAACGCCTGAAATTGTGAAACAGATCATGGAGAAGGCTCCGTTCTTTGAAGCGCCAGCCAGGTTTATTATCTTCAAGAGATGGGATCAGCTTAAGGAAGAGGACGAGCCTGAGGTGGCTATCTTTTTCCCCCGCCCGGATGTCCTGTCCGGTCTATTCACCCTGGCTGGTTTTGAGAGGTTGAACCAGATGGGGTTATTGCACCCTTTGCAGCCGGGTGTGGGTCAATTGTCTTGTATCCCTACATGGAAAAGGACAGGGAGCGTCAAAGGGGCGTGATAGGGATGTTTGATGTTTCAGCACGTCCCTATGTGCCTCAAGACAGACTTTCCTTTGCCGTACCCATTAATAAATTCAAGCGGATGGTTAATGACATGGATGAGAGTTTCCTCATCACTCCCAGCTGGGACAAAGTGAGCAAGAGGATAAAGGCCTCTCAGGAGTAGGGTGGCCCTTCTACTATGCTCAGGATAAATTCCACGGACTGAGGGAAGGAGAGAGGGAGCACGCTCTGCACCAAGGTGATTGTCGGATCATCCGATCAACTCCGATAAGAAAAAAACAAACGCATCGAAACTACCTCGCAAGAAGCTAAAGCTGCTAAAGCCGGCTTTCAATTCCACAAGGCCAACGACGCAGATACTGGGCGCAAAGGAAGGCGCCACCCAATCAAACTCCCAAGGATACCTCCCCGATCTCGCTTCCACCTCTATCAGCCAAGGTAAATTATTTTCTAAACAATTCGGTTAATTGTGCCGAAGAGCTGTTTAGCTCCGGTATGCCCTCATCTAATATGACTGGTTGAGGGTTTGCTCTATACTGTAGCATGGCAGGGCACTCGGTCGGTCCAATTCAGAGGGCGTATTGTAATATATCTCTGTCCAAAGGAGGGAATAAAAGATGGCAACACTGAAGAAACCCTTAGTGGTGGTATCGATTTTCTTAGCCTTCATTGCTTGGGGTGTGTTTTTTCCAGGCCTCACCAATGGGTCAGTCCTTGTAGAGACTGCTGACTTTGGGGATGTAGCGGTGGGTTCTACAAGTGCGATTCCCTTGCACATTACCAACACTGGATCAAGCACGCTCATTCTTTATTTCCGTTATGAAAACTACAGCTGCAACTTTTCACTTCCCCGACAGGAGATAGTTCTTCAGCCTGGCAAAATCGTAGATGTAGAGATTCGCTGGACGCCGTCGGAGGTGGGTATATGCTCAGACATCCTCCATGTTATCTATGGCGGGGATTTATCGGAAACAGTCCTTGTAAGAGGCAGAGCGGTTGAGGCAGGCGGGCCTGATCACGAACCTGATAGGGATGTGAGCAGAAGGATTGTTATCGGTGAGCGTGACACAGGAGTAGTGGACCGGCTCTACGAGGATAAGCTCATTTCAGAGCTGATCCGTGGGTGTGCGGCCGACGTGAAGAACCACGGCGAGTTTGTCAGATGCGTTGCCGGCTTAACCAATGAGCTGAAAAAGGC
>JAUVXZ010000230.1 GCA_030603345.1 Pseudomonadota bacterium | reverse complement strand
TTTGACCCCGCGCATGAAACATTCTAGACAGACGGTTCGCCCTGGCACAATTGTAGACAGGTTTCCAAAAGCCTCTATTGCTGCTCCAAAAACATAGGGTATTTTAAGCTTGTGGCATGTTCTGTTAACAAGGTAGCGGGGTTCAGGTCTATCAAGGCCGTCAAGAACAACGTCTACACCACTAATCACTGTGCTAGCGTTTATTGAAGTAAGCGACTCGGGAAATGGATCAAGGCTCACGTCTGGATTTAACCTGCTCAATTTTCGGAGCGCCACCTCAACCTTAGGGAGGCCCACAGAGTCCACATCATACAGGTATTGCCTGTGTAGATCTGAACGAGAGACTATGTCTCTGTCAACTATACGCAAATACCCGATACCCATTCCAACAAGTTTAGGGGCTATGAGCGTCCCGAGGCCACCCAATCCAATTATGCAGGCTTTAGCATTTCTGAGCTTGAGCTGCCCCTCATAGCCTATGTCAGCTAAGACAATTTGCCTTGCATATGTCTCTAATTCGGCATCTGAAAGTTCTTGCCTCATGCTTCACCGCCTAAGCGCCTATTTCTTAGCAACCATGTGGGAGTTCTCTTCAATTCCAAAAGCCTTTGAAAGTTCACGACCGCGATTCTTGAGCTCCTGACGTTGCTGCAAAAATTCCTGTCTATTGGGCCCCCAAACAGCTATGCTACAAGGCGGGTAAGAAGATCAGTCTTCCCAATAGGTGGACAGGTGTAACCAGATAGGTTCTCCAAAAAAAGCAAGCGATCAGCCTGCCTTTTCTTTAGTCTTTTGATCATTTTCATTAACGGAATTCGGTCCAGCGGACACCATCTGTGTCTACATTATGAATAAGATCAATAACTTCTTTACTAGGAGCAGGGGTTTCAGCAACATCAGGCGCCACGAGTAGATCAAATCCGGTGTTCTCCTTGATCTCATCAAGGGTGTGGCCCGGATGATAAGACTGGATCTGCATCACCCGGTCGGAGTTCTTGAAGTTCATCACCCCGAGGCTGGATATGACCACCAACTCGTTTTTTTTATACGCTTCGGCACGGTTATTGTAGCCCTGGCCAGTCACAAAATCTACCTCATCAACAAAGACCCTCTTGGAGTGGCGAGTGATCCAGATCACCACCTTTGGGGTAATCGGCATTAGGAAGGCTGATGCTGCACCACCAGGAAGCTGGACCTTAGGCTGATCGATATCGCCGATGACACTCAGGTTTGTATTTCCATAACGGTCGATCTGGGCCGCTCCCAGAAACATCACGTTCAATTCCCCACGCTGGGCCAGATCAAATGCCTCGTGAAGCCCGAAGTAGCCCACTGCATTCCTGTTCATCCGGGCATCGAAGGATGAAGGGTAGACCCTATCCACTTCTGGATCCACTCCCTCGGCTCCTGAAATGTAAGCCATGTCTGGGGCGTGGGTCTTTCGGGCTACGCTCATAGCCAGAACAGGCAGGGGAGAAGAGACACCATGCAGGACGGTCTCAAAATTCTTGATCTCCGAGGCCATGGCATATATCATCAGATCTGGCATTTCGATATCGTTATTCATCAGTTTTCCCCCAGTAGACATATTTATCCAGGTAGCCCTTAAGTTGACCCTTGGCTGCGACCCTGAGGTACTCCTTGATGTGATCATAGTCCACATCATAATAGTTGAAACATGAGCATGGGTATGCCCCTTTGGGTGCCTCCACCACCGCATCCACAATAAAATGTGGCAGAGTCGTGGCCTCGGGCATCTTCCGAAACTCGCTGTTGGGAATCAGCTCTTCCGCTGTCACCACCACGGTCTTAGCCGCCTTGGCCTTGATCACATCCTCGTAAACAGGTCCCTCAATCCTGACATTCCCGTACTCATCGGCTTTCTGGACATGGATCACTGCCAGGTCTGGCTGGATGGCCCTGACCGCTATCATCTTCTCACCGGTAAACGGATCCTCTACCTGCTTGTAACCCCCAATCTCTTCGCTGATATCGAGGAGATCAGAGCCCAGCATCCCCTTCACCGGCAGTGATGGCAAACCCATGGCTGCTGCACGAAATCCGGCAATGATTGGCTGACAGGCTCCTTCTTTTGTGATAATTTCGCGTGCTTCCGATTTCTTGCGAAAATTGGGGGCAAGGCCAAGTCCCTCAAAGGCTAGCATGCCGGCCCGTATCTTGGCAACGCAGCCGGCACCGATCAAGAGATCAAAGTCCATGGCTGGTTCGCGATCTACCAGGCTCAGGTTCTTTTTCCCTTGCCGCACCAGCTCCCGCACGAACTCCATTGGGGCCCGGTGGAAAGTGGCGCCACCGGTGGTCACCAGATCTCCATCTCTGACGAGCCTGGCCGCCTCATCAAGGCTGGTCAATACCTTTTTCATTCCTTTTTCCCGTTAAGGTTCAAGACTGAGTAGAATTATGCCAGTGGTCTGTTGTGAGGCCTCATTTGTATCATGTGGATGAAGCTTCGAGTTTCCGACTGCTTTGGTTCGCCTACCGTCCGCAGCCTGTCACTGTTATTGTAATCTCTTATGTTATCCGGTAGCCTTTCCTCTCTTGATCCCCGTTTTCCCTGAGCTTTCCCTTTTGCTCATGTAGTCTTTGATTGCCTCATGGAGTGCATCGGCTGCCAAGTTGGAACAGTGCATCTTTTGTGGGGGTAGGCCGTCGAGTTCAGAGGCTACATCACCCCGAGTTATTTCCATTGCCTCATCGGCATGCTTTCCCTTTGCCAGCTCGGTGACCATACTGCTCGTGGCAATCGCCGAACCACAGCCGAAGGTTTGGAACTTTATGTCGGTGATGATATCGTCTTTTACCTTAATATACATCTCCATGAGGTCTCCACACACAGGATTTCCCACCTTACCGTATCCGTCAGGATTTTCTATGGTGCCAACATTTCTGGGATTCATGAAATGCTCCATTACCTTTTTGCTGTACCCTATCTGAGCCATCTAAATCACCCCTTTCTTAGAGAGCGGTGAAAGTTTTCTCAACCTTTCGACTGTCTCTTTGACCGCCTTTACTATTGTACTGATGTCTTTCATCTTGTTTGATCTTCCTAAAGTCAAGACCATGGACCCATGAGCTTCTTCATGCTTCAGACCTATCGCCAGCAGTACATGTGATGGTTCCAGAGTTTTAGAAGAGCATGCTGAGCCAGTGGAAACCTGCATGTTATACATGTCCATGTTTAGCAGTATGCTCTCACCCTCAATATGGTTGAACCGGAAACTTGCATGGTGCGGTAGCCGCTGGGTAGGATGACCGGTCAAGTAGGATTCCTCAATCGTTGTTATCTCTTGGATTAACCTATCCCTCATTCCTTTTAGTCGCTCGGTTTCATGTGCCATTTCGTCTTTGGCGATCCGCGCCGCTTCACCCATCCCTGCAATAGCGAATATGTTCTCTGTTCCAGACCTGAGTCCCCGTTCCTGACCACCGCCAAGCAATACCGGCTGAAGCTTTATCCCCGGTTTTACATATAGTGCCCCGGCGCCCTGTGGACCATAGAGATCGTTGGAAGATAGCGTCAACAGATCAATACCGTCGGCTTGGACATCTATCGGGATATGTCCTGCAGCAGCCGTAGCATCCACGTGCAGATACAGGCCCTTATCATGAACTATTGCGCTTATCTCCTTGATAGGTTCAATGGTCCCAATCTCGTTATTTGCGTACATGATCGAGGTTACTGTGGTTTGTTTCGTCAGTGCTTCATCAAGCTTCTTAGAATCCACTATGCCCATTGAGTCAACCGGGATTACATGGAGCGAAAATCCATTTTTCTGAAGCTCTTTCATGGGATTGAGTACCGATATATGTTCGATCGCACTTGCCACTACCTCTTTTCCTTTACCTATGTTTCTCAATGCAGTTCCCCTGATAGCCAGGTTATTGGCCTCGGTTGAACAGCTCGTGAAGATAATAGTTCTATCGTTCTCCGCATTAATGAGCTCTGTAACTTTTGTTCTGGCGTCTTCAAGCGCACGTTTCGCCTCTAGTCCCACCGAATGAAGTGAGGATGGGTTACCGCAACCCTGTTCGAGAAACTGTTTTGCAAACGCCAGCACTCGTGGGTCGACGGGCTTGGACGAAACACTATCTAGGTATATCCTTTCCATTTTTGCGCTCCTAAAACCACATTGTTGCCGCAGCGTCCAGTGCCAAGTCGTTCAGGGTGGCGGCGCCAACTATCTTGACCCCCGGTCTCAAATCCACTTTTTCCCAACCAAACATCTGCTTTGATGCCTCACACACCAGAATCTCGATACCCATCTCGAGGGTCTTATCCATCATCTCTGCGATGCTGGGAAAGGCTCCGAGCTTAACTTTTTCGGCCTCACCGGGTAGCAGCATCTTCAGCGCCTGGCCAAGATAATATACCTTTGGATTGAGCTCCATATTTTTTGCCGTTTGCGCCAACACCAATGGGGAATACTGTCGTTCCGGCACATCACTTGTTTGAACATACAAGATAAACTTCTCGTCTTTCATAATAAACCTCCTTTTTAGAGCCAGCCGTCAACGAGGCCAACTCATTTCATTTTTTTAATATAGAAGGTCATGACCGTGCCTTCTTTTTCGAATTTCAAGACCTCATGACCAACCCTTTTAGCCCATCGCTTTATATCCTCCTCTGCTGCCGGGTCATCGGCTTCTACCTTAAGCAATTGACCTGCTTCGAGCCTATCTATCTCCTGCTTCGTCTGGGCGATCGGCATCGGGCAATAGAGACCCACGCAGTCCAATTCTGCATCTGGGATAATTTCTGAAGCCATTGTGCTAACCTCCTCGTATATTTCTTGGTTACTTGCCTACTTATGCTCCACAATCCCTTTCAATTCTCGAGTCTCCTGCACAGCAATGATCTCTATAGTCATCTTCTGGGGTCCACTCCTCGGGCATTCTCTCCACAGGAGCCAGTAAATTCTACCTTCACCACACCATCAGGGGCGACGTCTACCAACTACATTTCCGTCATCTGCAGTAAGCGAAGTCCTCATGCCAGGCGAGACAATCTCCTATTTCTTATCAAATTTGACGCATCTTTTATTTTTCGACTCTACCCCCCGGCAATCATAAGGGTAACAGAGAGCTTGTCTCCGTCCATAACAGGTTTGGCTAACTCTTCCGGGTAAGAGCTTTCCAGGTTAACATAGATATCAACATAGTGGAGCAGTTTGCCCTTCTTATTAAAGAGCTTGGGCTCAATGCCGGGAAACCGTCTAACCAAGTCAGCAAGGCACTCACCTACGGTGGTACCACTGACCTCAGCTGTCGCCTGATTGTTTATTAAGTGGCGCAGGGCCTGATGAATATTTA
>JAUVXZ010000144.1 GCA_030603345.1 Pseudomonadota bacterium | reverse complement strand
TTTTCAGTAACCAATATTATGCCGACAGTGCCGTCAAATAGATCCTTCAGTATGGCTCTAATGCTCTCTCCCTTCAACGCCTGCATCCGAAATGTTTTTCTAACGCCTGCGAGCTTGAAACCACAAACAGTATGTCTATCTCCGATCAGGGCAGTTTCCATCATTTCCTCATTACTGACTCTCTGACTTCATCTCTGCTCAGATCAATCTCTGTGCTCCTCACAATAGCCAGAAGATTCTTTACCTCTGTTTCCTTTGATACCAGAAAGCCGATGAGCGGACCGGGGCCAAACGGCTTTTTTTTCCTAATGTCTTGTGCCTTATTAAGGACCTGGCTATCGAGCACCTCTTCAAAGGCCACAACAGAGCCGGTTCTTTCATACTCATGCTGTGCACCTACAAGGGGTTCAAAATATGGTGTTTCTTCCAGGAGCGGTAAAAGGCCTGGCAGGTCCTCTTCATCAAAGGTGGAGAGCAGTTCATCGATGATTGTGCGCTCAGGTATGAGAAAGGGATCAATATCTTCTCGAAGCAGACCGTCACTCTTGGCCCTCAAAATGATCTTGAGGTTATGCGTTTCAACGCAGACCTCTACAAATGCTCTGAATTCCTTGATGCCTCTGGCCTTCAAAACCTTTGTCCATAAATCTTCCCAGAAAACCTTATCCAGTAAAGACTCCAAAAAAAACAGATTGTGAGTCTCATAGTATCGAGCCAAACCCTCACTCAATGCCTGGTACGGGGTTCCTGTCAACAGCGCCACAAAATCGTCCATACCCTCTGCATCAAGGAGGGTCTCGAAAAAGGTAACACTCAACTCGCCTCCCTCGAGAAAGGAATCCATGAGATGCTCCTTTTGTAGCCCTCCATGCATTCCCCGCAGTGCGGTCCTCAAATTGATAACATCCCATTTTTTCAGGAGATACTCTCGTATTGGCCAAGCCCCTTTCGGAATAATCTTGGAAATCTCCTGCCCTAATGCGGAAAATTCTTCCAGAATAGCTCTTTCCAATGCCTGGGCCTCATGAACTGCTCCCTCTGAGAGATACGGAAAATAATCTGTTCCTTCCAGCAGAGACGCAACCTCTCCAGGCGAAGCGCATCCCCACAGATCATCCCATCTCCCTGCAGAAATGAACTTTCCCTCTTTCGCCATTACTGTTGCGTTAACATACAGGTACGAAAGAACATCGCGAATCATAGCCTATCCCCAAAAAGGATCTTGGCCACATCTACCCGTATGCCCTCTTTGAGCCGGTTCAATTTGGTTTCAAGGGTATTGTCGATTTCCACCGATTTCTCCAAATCCCGAACAACCACACCTCCCAGGAATTGCATGGGTTCATCGGCCAAGACCAGAGATATGTTTCTTCCGGTCCTCTGTTTGACCAGCTCGCCCACCTCTTCTAACGTTTTTGTATCGAAGGTTTTCCTGTCCCTGTGATTGAGGACTAACTCGAGCCTGTCGCCGGCAACAACTTCAGAGGCAGAGGCAATCAAGTTGAACAGGATATCCTTGTAGTCAAAGTGGTCCTGCTTCCCTTTTGCAGCTAGCGCTTCCAAAACCTTTTTGGCCTCTGAAAATGAGCTATCGATCGCCTCTTCCCGGGCATCCATCCGCTTTCGTCGTACATCGATTTTAGTCTCAGCTAACATCCTTTGCTCTTCAAGGGAGGCAAGGCGTTTACCATTGGAGAGAATTCTCTCAACCTCCTGGTCTGCTTTTTCCTGGGCAGCCTGCTTGATCTTTGCTGCCTCTGTTTGCGCGGTAAGCAGTATTTCAGATATCTCCTTTTCGGCCTCGGCCTGTATGTGAGATACTATTTTCTCCACCCCTGGTTCTGGCATAATTGCTCCTCTATTGTATAGAAACGGTATTCAGGGAAGGGGTTTGATCTAACCACCCATGATCTTGGTTCCCACAAAGATCAGGATAGCTATAAGGAGACCAAAAATGGCAAAGGTCTCTGCCATGACTGCCAGGACAATCGCTTGGCCAAATGTCTCAGGCCTCTTGGCAACCGCACCCATGCCGCTCGCAGCAATAGCTCCCTGAGCAACTGCCGTAAAACTACTGAGACCAATAACGATGCCGCCTCCCAGTGCAGCATACCCCATGCCCATAGGGATTTCCTTGACCGCTCCCCCGAGCACGCCGACCCCGATGAGAATCAACACAGCCCCGAGGAACCCGTATATTCCTTGGGTTTGTGGTAAGGCCTGGAGCACTAAAACAGGCCCAAACTTCTTTGGATCCTCTGAAATAACGCCAGCCCCTGCAATTCCAGCTAACCCCACGCCGATCCCAGAGGCAATCGCGGCCAAGCCCATCGAAATGGCTGCCCCAATAATTGCCAATACTGTTCCTGATGATAACTCCATAAAAACCTCCCTCCTATTTAATATCTACTATGTCAAATCTCATTTCAAGGGGTTTGAATTCTGTTCCCCCGCTCTGATAAAATTTGGTAAAAAACTCTACGTAATGCAGCCTTAAGCCGTGAACAAAGGCTCCCATGGCATTAATGACAAAATTGAAGAGGTGCCCAAAGAGAAAGATAATCACAGCAAAAATTGTCCCGATTGCACTAACCATGGCGAGCATGCCCGCGAGCACATTAACGGTCATGGCAATCCCCGTTGTACACAGCCCCAAGGCCATGAGCCTGGCATAAGAGAGAATATCCCCCATGAATCCGGTTACTTGGAACATTGACATGGCTTTATGTCCCGCAAAGAGCAACAAGAGCGAGATAACGATGAATATGTAGCCGAGTGGCTTATGACCTGTCAGAAAGAAGAAAAGCCCTGGCTGGATAAACAAAAACCAGAGATTTCCGCTAATGGCTTTCCACACCTGTCCTGTTTTGAGCCTGTCCACCACATTGATCACCACACCTATATTAACGTGAGTGAGTCCAATAATAAGCGCAATCAGCAAGAAGGTGGTGACCTGAACCATGGGATCAAATACCTGGAGCGCCGCTAGAGGGGGCACCCTAAGGCCAAACCCCCCGAACCATCCCCCAGACAGGGCACCTATGATGATTGTGGCAACTCCGGCAGAGGAAAGGATGATTCCGCCATCCTTGATGGCCTCATTATATTTTCCCCCTCCCCTTATCAATGACATGCCCAGAACAAGGGCAATTACCCCATACAGCGCATCGGTTAACATAATTGAAAAAAACAGGAGGAAACCTGGAGCTAAGAAAAGGGTAGGATCGACCCCATTGTAAGTTGGCAAACCGTACAGACGCGTTAACAACTCAAAGCTCTTAAAGAATTTAGGGTTTTTCAACTGGACTGGCACATCATCCTTGTCATCGGGATCCGATACATCCACCACACATGCCCCATTGCTGACCCCTTGTATCTCTTCAACGGCCTGAGCAACCGAGTATTGTGGGATCCACCCTTCAAGAGCCACAACGTGCTCCATCCTCGCAAATTTGGTCTGACTTTCTTGCCTCTGCCGCTCCATCATGAGAAATTCCTGATACTTCTTGAGCTCGTCTCGCCATCTCTGGGCAGCAGCAACAATAATTTGCTCCTTTTCTGTCTTGTGCTGGCCCAATTCCATTAACCTGGTATCAATGGAATCCATTGCCTCTTGTGGTTTTCCCTCCTGCCCCTCCAATTCAATCCTTTCCCAGTTCAGGCGGCGAATATTCGGTAATACGGTCGACGCGTGCTCCTTGAGGCAAACTATTACTGTTACCAGCTTGTTCTCAGCTGTCTCGCGAGCCCCAAGATAATAGGTATTGTCTGTTAGGTCCTCTACCCTCTCTCTTATGCTTTCTAAGGCTTCCTTCGGGGCAATGCCTACAGAGACAGATAAGTAGTCCGCCTCACCAACGTCTCTTAGGTCAATCTCTAAAGGCAAAACCAGTTCCAGTAATCCTCTGATCCTCCGTAGGTCTGCTATCTCTTCTTCGATCCTCTCCAGATCCTTAACAGGATCCTCCACCTCACCCTCGACCTTTTCAACAATTCCGTCAACAGTATCAATAAGCTCTGAACCAAAGACCTCTCTGCTCTCGATCTTCTTTGGTGGCAGGGGAGCAAAAACAGCCTTGAAAAAACCCTCTCTTGCTTCGGGATCATAGCGTTCAAAAAGATCGAGCAAACGATTCAGCGCGATATTCTGTGTAGCTATTTTCCGAACATGTGGAGACAGGGGGTGAGGCTGTAACAGCTCCTTCCAGCGGGGATCGGAAAGCTTTTCGGAATAATCAGTAAGATGGACAGTACCGAGCCCTTGGAGCCCCCTGACTATGGTATCCCTATATCCCTCGAGTGCGAGTATTTGCAGTTTTTTCATCCGCGTTGGTCGTAACATAACATCAACCTAACAGAGAACGTAAAATAAAGTCCTTGGCCTTTTCCATGTTCCGTTGGCCTTGTTTTCTGAGTTCCTCGGTTTCCTTGTTCCATTCAGCTGCAAGACTCTGACATTCTTTCCTTGCCATATCTCCCGCATCCTCTCTCATTTTCTCTGCCTGCTTCTGAGCTTCTTTCATCTTCTCCGCCAAGAGTTTCTCTGACTCTTTTTTGGCGCTCTCAATAAGCTCTTTTGCCTCTTCTCCAGCTTCTTGTGTCTTCTTTTTTGCCTCGGTTTCTGCCTGCTTTATCTTTTGCAAGGATTCTAAAATCATTCTGGACCTCTATTGCTGGCCACGGTTTTTCTAGAGTGCTGTAACGAGAATATGCTGGCTATTTTAAAATGGAAAGGTTTTCGGTCTCGTTAGGAGATGGGCCAAGATCTTTCTTTGTTGCTTTCCCCAGATCTTTCATTTTGCAATTTCCCTCAAAGATAACCCCTTCTTCAATGACGAGCTTTGGGGTTTGAATGTTGCCAAAGAGTTTGCCGGGGACATTGATCTCAATCTTATTTTCAGCGAATATATCGCCATTGACTTCTCCGCTTACTATCATATCAGCAACATGTATCTGGGATGTAATCGTTGCGCTTTCCCCTACTATCAAGGTTCCGCTGGATTCAATTTCACCAGAGAATTTTCCGTCTATTCTCACAGCACCCGTAAAGGAGAATTTACCCTCAAACTCTGTGTCCTTGCCGAGAAAGGCATTAATTTCTTCCTTGGATGTTTTCATTACATCATGCTCCCACGTTAAGATTTTTCAGCGGCTTAATACCACAATCTTTCTGTTTATTGCAAGAAAAAACACTTTGCCTTGTTTTGGCTTCCATGCGGTCGTGCTCGCCAGAAGAACACCTTTTCTTGTGGTCATTCTTGAAACATAAACCGCCTCATGCTCACATTCATTACCAAGCCCATGGCGGCCATAGTGGAAATGAGAGACGATCCACCGTAGCTAAACAAGACCAACGGTATTCCTACGACGGGCAGCAGTCCGGTTACCATGCTGACATTTATCGTAAGGTGCCAGAAAAGCAATGCGCAAACTCCTATAACAACAAGGGTGCCAAACTTGTCTTTGCTGTTTCTGGCTATATTGAGGCACCACAGTATCAAAAATAGATAGAGGAACAAAATGACAGCCGAGCCTAAAAACCCCCACTCTTCTGCCAACACGGAAAAGGAAAAATCGGTATGCTGTTGGGGCAGAAAATGTAATCGTGTCTGGGTCCCTTTAAGAAAACCTTTCCCCCAAAAGAGCCCTGAGCCTATCGCAATCTTCGACTGGGTAACATGATAGGCGGCGCCCAATGGATCCAGATCGGGTCTCAAGAATGCTATTATCCGTTTTTTCTGATATCCCTGGAGGCTGATCCAGAAGAAGGGTGCCGAAACAACAGCAGCGGACAGAAAAATCAGTATTGAATTCCAGTTTGTATTAGCAAACATAATAATCGAGAACGATATTATGACCAGCATCAAAGCGGTTCCCAAATCAGGTTCATAGACTATCATTATGAACGGTATGGCAGTCAAGATAAGCGGCCTCAGGAGATCTCTCAACCGGTAGTTTCCCGTTCTTTCTGTCTCAGAGAAATATTTGGCAAGTACCACAATGAGAGATACCTTAACCATCTCCGAGGGCTGAACACAGAAATAACCAAAGCACAGCCAGCGTTGAGAACCATGGGCAGCCGTACCTATCACCGGAACAGCTGCCAGAAAAATCAGGGAGACAAAAAACAATGGATAGGCAAGCCGACTCAAAATATGATAGTCAAAGGTTGTCATCAACAGAAGAATCAAAAATCCAATAGCGTACCAACAGATTTGCTTTACAACAATCTGGCCTCCACCCAGCGACCGAACTGAATAGGTGGCACTGTACAGATTAAAGACACTCAGCAGCCCTAAGACTATCAACACAGCTAACAGTATCCAATCAAAGTTATCTATCAATCGGCGATCGATCATGTTCCTTGACTACTCCTTTTACGCCACTCGCTTCCAAGAATCCCTTTTGTCACCACTGGTATAGCATCAACGAATGGGGTGCCAGTCCCGCCTATATCCGGCGGGATTACTCTCATATTCCAATTGGGGCAAAGGCTCAGAGCCTCACTGCTTCAAGTAACCTGAGAGCATGTTTTTCGCGATTGGAGCTGCTACAGCCCCACCGTGACCGCTGTGCTCCACAAGAATGGCCACTGCTATTGTCGGGTTCTCAGCCGCCGGAGCAATAGCCACAAACCATGCATGATCCCTAAACCTATAGGGAATATCTTCTTCTTCCACCGATTCCCTATCTTTTGGTAAGGCAATGACTTGGGCAGTTCCTGTCTTACCGGCTACGCCAATGCGGGGCAACCGTGCCCTCCATCCTGTCCCACGAGGCTCATTCACTACACCGAACAGGGCCTTTTTGACCAATTCCATATTCTCCTCATTGAGATCCCAATAGCCTGATATGTCAGGCTTAAACTCAAAAATTGTCTTGTTACCGTCTCCTTCTACCCGTTTGGTTACGCGGGGCCTGAAAAGAATGCCGCCATTGAAAAGCGCTGAAACACATCTTACAAGCTGAATCGGTGTTATGAGGGCAAAGCTCTGTCCTACTGCCACAGACAGTGTCTCTCCATCCTGCCACGGAACATGCCACCGTTTCAACTTCCATGCCTTATTTGGAATAAGCCCTGGTTGTTCATCTCCTACTTGAATGCCCGTGTTACAGCCAAGGCCAAGCCTCTTAGCATATCTTGCAATGGTGTCAATGCCTATCTTCTGGCCCATTTTATAGAAATACACATCGCATGATTCCACTAAGGCCCTGTGCAAATCAACAGACCCGTGCCCTCCCTCTTTCCAATCGCGATATTCCCTTCCTTGAAACGTATAGCTCCCCCCACAGAAAATCTTTTCAAAGGGGTCAATTACCCCTTCCTCTAATCCTGCCAAGGCTACAACGATCTTGAAAATAGAGCCTGGTGGATACTGTCCTGATATTACCCGATTCTGCAATGGAAAGTAAGGATTAGAAACAAGACGCTCCCATACTCTCTTATCCATCCCTTTAGCAAAGTCATTAGGGTCACATGTCGGGCTGCTTGCCATAGCGAGTATCTCGCCGCTCCGTGGATCCATGGCAACAATAGCACCAACTTTGTTGGACAGGGAGTTTTCTGCCAACATCTGAAGATCCTTGTCTATCGTCAAAAAAACATTAGCTCCTGGCTCTGCCTCCTTTTGGTAGAGCACTTTCAGTATTCGGCCAGAGGCATTGACCTCGACCTGTTGCCCGCCCCTCGTGCCATTCAGATACCTGTGCCATTTTTTCTCTATCCCACATTTTCCAACAAAATCGCCGAGTTTGTTCTTGTCATATTCCTTCCTGCCGAGTTGCTCTCTATCAATTTCCCCAAGATAACCAATGAGATGGGCAGCGAGCGTCCCGTAAATGCAGTGCCTTTGGGGCTTCACTTCGATGGTCACACCAGGCAAGTTCAGAATATGAGCCTCAATTCTGGCCAGCTCATTCCTCGTAAGACCCTTTTTGAGGTAAACACATCTAAAGGGATTCCCCTGGAGGGCACCCTGTATCTTTGTTTTTGCAGTTCCACGGTCAATCTCCACGAGCCTGCATAGATCTGTTAGCAAACCATCAAGGTTGCTTATATTCTCTGGTATCACACCAAGGATAAATGACGGTCTGTTATCCACCAACAGGTGACCATTCCTGTCGAAAATCAAACCTCTAAAGGGTATAACATCCCGCAAATCAATTCTGTTATTCTCTGATTCTGTCCTATATAGGGCACCGTGTATGATCTGCAAGAACCACAACCGTACAAACAAAACCCCAAACACGATCAACACCAGAAAGGTTACCTTTGTCAGACGTTTCTGATATATCTCGGTTTCTACAGGATCAAAATCTGAACGCCAAACCATGATGAGCCACCTAACTATAATCAAGTGATTATTGCTTTAGCTCCGTAGATATGCTGAAAGCTTTGTATAACTCCAAGCTTTTACCCCGAGGGCGGGGCTTCTCGTCAGTTCCGAGGCTCCCGGGTTGGTCTTTTCAGCTACTTACTCGCGGGGGATTCTTGCCCCCTCCGCATTGTCCCCCGCTCCTTTGGAGCAGGGGACCTGCGGCTTCCCCCACTGATAAGTAGCGAAAAGACAGCACCCTCCCACCAGTCACTTCCGAAAAACTCCGCCCTCTTCAGGGTAAGG
>JAUVXZ010000026.1 GCA_030603345.1 Pseudomonadota bacterium | reverse complement strand
CGGTCTCCATCGCCTCTGAGCAGGCCTCAAGGATGTTCGTGGGGTCGGTCCCCTCGTCCATCCATGGTGTGGCCTTTTGAAGCGCGTCGGTCTCCTGCATTTCCACCAGGGCATGAATCAATGATTCCGTCATGAGTTGTCTCCTTTTCGTGTGAGTATTCCGAGTTGCTGAGAGCTTTTTTCTATGGGTGGGAGTATATGGAATCTGGGGTTGTGTGTCAATAAAGATCAGGGCTCATCATGTTGTGGCGTTACTGGAGGAAATATAGTCCCTTTCCATAATGGGAACATTTTAATTAAGCTAATACATGTGCTTATTAATCCCTTGACCACTAATCCCTGCTAATCTATATTTTCTTACCCTATAAAAGGGAATCGGAGTCAAATAGAGGAGTAAAAGATGGCCATGAAAACAGCAAATGAATACAGAAGAAGGGTTTCGAAATTGAGACCAAGGCTTTTTATAGGAGGTAAGAAGGTTGAGAAACTCCCCGATCACCCGATTACCAGAGGGGTTGTTGAGGCAACGGCAAGGATCTATGAACTAACCCCGGATCCCCGGTATTCCGATATTATGACAGCACAATCACATCTGACCGGTGAGACTATCAGCCGGAGTTTGCATATCCATCAGAGCTGTCAGGACATTGAAAGGCGCTTAGAGATGGCAAGGCTGAGCAGTCAAAAGTTAGGGACCTGTAACTACAGGTGTCCCGGTAATGAGATGCTTCCAGCTCTGGCAGCTACAACATGGGAGATAGATCAAGACAAAGGGACCGAATACCACAAGAGATTTACCGAATACCTGAGGTATGTTCAGGGGGAGGATTTGGTGGTGAGTGGATCTGTTACAGATACAAAGGGAGATAGGAGTAAGAGGCCGCTTGATCAGGATCCCGACTCCTATGTCCACGTGGCAGAAAAGAGATCCGATGGTATTATCGTTAGTGGTGCTAAACAGCATGCAACCGGAGCATATGCTGCTGATATGAACTTGATACTGCCTGGCCTATCTTGCCGACGAGGGGAAGAAGATTACGCGCGTGCATTTGCCATACCAAATGGATCTGAAGGAGTAACCTATATAGGGCAGTATAATCCATACAGTATAGAAAGAGAATATACAGATGATATCCGGTATATTGGGAATCCCATATATGGACAGCGAGAAACCTGTCTGATCATCTTTGATCGTGTTTTTGTTCCCTGGGAAAGGGTATTCATGTGCGGAGAAATTGAGTATACTCAACGGCTGATTACAAGATTTGCCAAGACCCACAGGATGAACTGCGGTGGGGCGTGCAAGGTAGGTTTTATGGATTTGATCATTGGTGCAACTCAAATTATCGCCGAGTACCATGGCATTTCAAAGGCTTCTCACATTGTAGATAAGATAACCAGAATGGTCCAGTTAAGTACCACATCACTTGCCTGTGCCATAGCCGCTGCCCACAGGGGAAAAGAGGAGCCAATTGGTTCTGGCGTTTTTATGCCAGATGAGGCAATCAGTAATCTGGCAAAACTCAATACGAATGATGGCTTCTGGAAGGTAACAGCCTTAGCCGGGGATATTGCCGGCGGAATCGCAGTTACTATGCCAAGTGAAAGAGAATTGGAAAACCCTGAGATAGGGGAGTATGTATCTAAATTTCTTAAATCTTCGGCTTCTGCAAAGAAGAGAATGAGAATGGTTAAGTTCCTTCAAAACTGGGTTGCAGGATTGCATGGTGTGGGCACCTATCAGGGGGCCGGACCAAGTCAAAACCAGATGTTAGTCCTTTACCGGATAACAGATTTAGAAGAAAGGAAAAGGATGGCCGATGAACTGGCCAACAAATATATCTAGGGGCTGTTGCCCAAACGGAAACCCCTTTTCGCTTAGTCTAAAACGTTTTTTGATCCCGCCAAAAATCGGCGGGACTCCAGGCGATGTCAAAACTCGCCTTTAGGGCTCAAACAGTTGACATCGCTTATCTTCCACTTCGCCAAGATTTGTTTGCAAAAAACGTTTCAATGACCGCTCAAAGGGATTACGGTTTGGGCAACAGGCTGTTGACAACTAACGTACCGCTTTTGGTTGTTAATCAGGGAAAATCCAGAAGCAAAAGAGTCTTAGGATTATTCAGGTACTGAGTTATCAGGGTAGTCAATGTCACACAACAGAGATAACCTATCGCTATTAAAGAAAGGTATACAAGATAAGGTCACCCTGGCAGAGGTAACCGGGGTTAGCGGCTCTGGTCTCGCATACCTCTTATCTCAACTCCTGAGCGAAATAGACCATACCTGTTTGATAATCCTCCCCAGCTCAGAGGAAGCAGGGGCATTTTATAAGGACCTGGATTTTTTTGTTCCCAACCAGAACAGTGAAAGGGTACTTCTCTTCCCTTCCTATAACATCTCACCGCTCACAGGATTGAGCCCGCCAAAAGAGTTGATCAGCCAGAGGATAGAGGCGCTCTATGCTCTGTCAACTGAAAAAGATTCCGTTGTTGTTAGCTCGTTAGAGGCGATTATGGTGCGGCTCGTGCCGAAAGAGGTTCTCCTTTCTTCAGTTGAGTATCTGGCGGTTAACGAGGAGATTGATCGGGATGATCTGATAAGAAAATTACTCGCTTTTGGCTATTTCCGGACCTCTTTGGTAGAAGAAAGGAGTGATTTTTCTGTAAGGGGCGGGGTCATTGATCTGTACCCGCCTCTGTACGATTCAGCTGTCAGGGTAGAATTCTGGGGCGACACAGTAGAATCCATAAGACTTTTTGATCCAGTCAATCAGAGATCAAAGACTCATTTAAGGGAGTTAACTATCCTGCCTGCCAATGAAATTATCATGAGCCCTTCCAATGTTAAAAGGGCACGGTCCATGGGGAGACTTCCAGCAAGCTCGGAAACCGGTGGGAGTTTTCCAGGACAGGAGGCATGGCTGCAACATTTTTATTCCCATATCGATACCGTCTTTGACTACCTGCCCGAGCAGGCTCATCTGTGCATTATCAAATCAGAGAGATTTGGTGAGAGCGCCTCATCAATTGTGGATAAATATACCCGGGAGACACAAAGATTTCAGAATGAGGCCTTAGAGGAGGGTAAACCCTTTCCTCAAACTGATGAGGTCTTTGTCCCAAAAAAAGAACTGGAAGACGCCCTTGAAGGATTTCCCCGGATTGATTTTTTGGATCTTGCTATCAGCAGTGGGCAGAGAAAGACAGAGCTAGTGGTAGATTTCAGGGAATCCGTGAAACCGGGAATCCAGTTTGACTATCAGGATATTGGTCGTCAAAAGGTTTCACTTGCTCCCTTGGCAGGTAACGTTGGTGAATGGGTTGAGGAAGGAAACCAAATCATACTCATCTGCAGAACAGAACAGCAGGCGCAGCGCCTGAAAGAGATCTTGCTTAATTATCACCTTACCGTCCAAGAGATACTTCCAGGCTGGGCTGAGGTGAAAAAGAAAAAGGGATTATATATCTGTTTGGGCTATCTTTCTCAAGGATTGAGGCACCTAGATTCTGGCCTGATCATAATTACCGAAGATGAGATCTTCGGGGAAAAGAAGCTGAGAGAAAAGAGGGCCAAAAGGGAACGGGTGCAGGGCATTCCATGGACAGGACTGAGTCAGCTGCAGGTGGGTGATCTCGTTGTGCATCAAGACCATGGCATTGGGCGCTACGGTGGACTTTCAAAGATGGAGATCAACAAGAGGGTACGGGATTTTGTCACCATTGAGTATGCCGATCGTGATCGCCTTTACATTCCGGCAGACAGGATAGACCGTATCCAGAAATATATCGGGCTCGATGACGAGAGTCCCCTTTTGGATAGGCTCGGTGGAAGATCCTGGATGCTTACGAAAAAGAAGGCCAAGAAGGCGATTGAGAAGATAGCCAAAGACCTGGTTAAAATCTATGGCATGAGAAAATTCCTCAAGGGTTTTGCCTTTTCAAAGGTAGATAATTACTACAGGGAGTTTGAAGCAACCTTTGAGTATGAGGAAACCCCGGATCAGATCAAGGCTATTGATGACGTGCTTTCAGACATGGAGTCAGAAAAACCCATGGACCGGCTTATCTGCGGTGATGTGGGGTTTGGTAAAACTGAGGTGGCCATCAGGGCCTCCTTTAAAGCGGTCATGGATGGAAAACAGGTGGCCATGCTTGTTCCAACAACTGTTTTAGCTGAGCAGCACTATCAGACCTTCACGGCACGCTTTAGCTCGTATCCTGTCAGGATCGCTGTTCTGAGCCGCTTTATTTCCGGCTCGGAACAGAACAGGATAATTCGTGATTTGCATGTTGGCAAGATTGATATTGTCATCGGAACCCATAAGATCCTCTCTGAGAGGGTGATGTTTAAGGATGTGGGCCTCTTAATAATCGATGAGGAACAGCGTTTTGGCGTGAGGCACAAGGAAAAATTGAAAAAATACCGTCACTCTGTTGATGTTCTCGCTATGACTGCTACCCCTATTCCGAGGACACTCCATATGTCCTTGATGGGCGTCAGGGATTTAAGCATCATTCAAACCTCGCCTGCTGACAGGTTATCTATTCAGACCTATGTAGCCGGATTTGATGAAGGTGTCATATCGCATGCTATCGAAAGGGAGCTGGACAGGGGAGGACAGGCCTTTGTTGTCCACAATAGGGTCCAAACCATTGAGGCAATGGCGGATACAATGAGAAGGCTTGTGCCCAGAGCCAGGATTGAGATTGCCCATGGCCAGATGAAGGAGAGGGATCTCGAAAGGGCCATGATGAGGTTCTTGGCTCGGGAGACAGATGTTCTGGTATGTACTACCATAATAGATTCAGGCCTGGATATACCGTCGGCAAATACGATTGTTATTCATGAGGTTGATCGCTTTGGCCTCGCTGAGATATATCAGCTCAGGGGCAGAGTTGGCAGAGCTGATGTGAGGGCTTACGCCTATCTCTTGATTTCGAGCAGCTCTTCCCTCACAAATGATGCACAGAAAAGGCTCAAGGTCCTGATGGATTTCTCTCAGTTAGGCTCAGGAGTCAACATCGCCTTACATGATTTGAGGATAAGAGGAGGGGGAAACATCCTCGGTTTTGCTCAATCAGGTCATATCAAGGCTATTGGCTATGAACTGTATCTCAAACTAATAGAACAGTCGATTGCAGAGCTGAAAGGAGAGGTGTGGCAGGAAGAGATATTCCCCGAAATAAATACTGATCTGCCGGTTTTTATTCCCCATAGCTACATCGAGGAGAGTGATATCAGGCTCGAGATATACAGACGCCTGTCTACTATAAGGGAGGAGTCGGAATTAGATGAGATGGTAAAAGAGATTCAAGATCGGTTTGGCCCCGTGCCACCAGAGGTTTCAAACCTTATCTCTGTTATCAAGATCAAAATAGGGCTCAAAAAGATAGGCTCACCGAGATTAGACCTTAATGATAGCTCAATGATCTTTTCCTTCTCTAAGGATACCCCTCTATCATCCCGTAAGTTGCTTGATCTGGTTGCTCACAGTCCAGAGAGTTTCCGCTTCTTATCCGACCAAAAACTTGAGGTTGCGAGCAAGAAAAAGGGTCTCCCTGCTACCCTTGAAGAGGCTGGGGAGGTGATAGCTCAATTTGGCACGTGTGCTCGTAACAATTGAGGATGGTGTAAAACCAAAGAATAGCCAAATTCTCCTTGCAATTCTTCCAATAATATTGCTATTTAAAAGGTTTAGGTCTCTCTTTCTCTGCCTCTTCCCATGGTGACCTGGCCGTATGGTGGAGCCCGCTGACCGATCGCCACAGGCGGGCCAGAAACGATAAATTTTTCGTAACTGTTCAGGCAGCCACAAAGCCTGCCCTGGCGCGAGTTACTTGGGATATATTGTATTTCGCTATAGTAGCTATTTGTATTATATAGTATAGTTAAGCATTGCATGCCAGGTCTGGGCCAGGGGCACCAAGACACAAAGGCTAAATATGGGTTTATTACCTTATCTGAAAAGCCTGCCCGCCATCGCGAGCCGCTCAGGCGAGGCGGGCGTGGAAGAAGACAAGGTGGCCCTCATAAAAAGGGTATTAAAAGAATAATTTTCTAATCTTAGTGGCCGTTCGGCCTTGAGCTCACGGCCGAAAGGCTTTGTGTCTTAGTGGCTGAATAGTAACGATTTTTCTATCTCCCATGTGGAAAGGGAAGGCGTGACATAACGGAAAAAGCCAAATAGTTTACAAAGGTTTCCTGTGGTACGTACCAGTTTTATGAGATATCTTATTTTTTTGCTTCTTTGCGTCTTTGTTCTTTTCACCTGGTCAAACTGCTCTCCGAAAGGGGGATCAAGTCAGAGTGTTGTTGTCAGAGTAGGCGATCGAACAATCACCCTGGGAGATTTAGAGAGAATCGTAACTATTACCTCGCTTGAAAATGGAATTCCTAAGGGGACGGTGTGGTTATCTATCAATAGTCTTGTAGACAGAATTGTGGATGACTCTCTCATACTTGCGTATGGAAAAGAGCAGGGAATTAGTGTTCCGGAGATTGAATTGGAAAGGGCCATACAAGATATTGTTGAGGACTACCCGGATAATAGCTTTAAGGAGACACTCCTATCGAGGTGCATAGACTACAGTGAATGGAAGCAAAGATTCAGAGAACAGCTCTTAATTGAAAAGATCATTCGGGAGCAGACTGGCTCCCTTCCTCCCATTTCCCATCAAGCCATTACGGCTTACTATGAGGAGAGGAAAGAGGAATTTCGCCATCCCCCGCGGGTTAAACTACTTCACATCATTACCAAGAAAAGAAAAGAGGCTGAAGACCTGTATGCCCGTCTTAAAGGGGGAGAGGATATGGCACAGTTATTGGAGGAGCAATCTGGGGATTCTGCATTGCAAGTCGATTATGGTACAGAGTGGCGCACCAGTGGTATGTTCCCTCCTGCTCTTTCTCATAGAGCATTTTCGATGGAAGTAGGTAAAACAAGTACTATCATTGAGACCCAATACGGCTTTCACATCATTAAAGTCCTTAAAAGAGAACCTGCGGGGAGGAAAGGGTTTTTGGAGGTGGTCGCGGAAATTGAAAAAAGACTTGTCAGTGAGGCAACAGAACAGCGTTATAGGGTTTGGCTTCAAGAACTGAGGGATACATATCCCATCAAAGTTGATTACCCCTTATTAGACAAAAAGAAGGCTGAATATGCGGGCAGCTAAACCAATTTGTCTCCTTGCGCTGTCAGTCATTGTGTTTGCAGTGCCAACCGGTTATCTCCAGGCCGAGATTACGAACAGGGTCGTATCCACGGTTAACAGCGATATCATTACCCTCCATGAGCTGAATACCTCAATGAAGCGGGTAACAGGCCGGAGTCCGAGGGATTTACGACAAAGAGATGTAGAAAAGTACTTTGAGTTACGCAGATCTGTTTTGAATACGCTGATCAACGAAAAAATAGCTCAACAAGAAATAGCGAGATTAGAAATCCAGGTGACAGCAAAAGACATAGAACAATCGGTCGAGCAGGTAAAAAGAGAAAATAATATTACGCATGAAGAGCTTATACAGAGCCTGAAAGCAGAAGGTATAACACTAGAGGAGTACAAGGAGAGGATAAAGGAGGAGATCCAACGTTACCGGTTGATAAATTATGCGGTAAAGTCAAAGATAGTTGTAACCGAAGAGGATGTGAGAAGGTACTACGAAAACCACATTGATGCATATAGGGCGGTCTATGAGGTCAGGCTGGCCAGGATTTTTTTGAGGATTAGAGCCCCAGATGACGCGGAAGAAATTGCTCGGGTAAGACACTTGGGGAGTGAGATACTGCAGGGACTGAGACAAGGCCGGGATTTTTTCGAGATGGCCAAAAAATATTCCCAAGGGCCTGCTGCTTCAGAAGGAGGAGATCTGGGGTGGGTAGCGCTCAATAACCTTGAAACCGGATTAAGAAATACGATAAGCAAGCTTTCACCAGGGGGGTATACTGGTCTCAATCCTGTTCCCTCTGGATTCCAGATAATAAAGGTTTTAGAGGAGAAAGAAGGAGGGGTCAAATCTTTTGAAGAGGTACGGGATGCTATCCGTTCCAAATTGTATAAACAGAAGGTAGAAAAAAAATATGCAGCGTGGATTGAAGAACTGAGGGAGAAATCTTTTATCAAGGTGATATTCTAAGGTGAATAACGTTAACAGTAGTGAACAGGCACCTGACACCCCAGAAGAAATGAACCTGGGGAGCCTGTTAAGAAAATCCAGGGAAGAACGCCATATAGACTTGGATGCAGCAGTCAAGGCGACCAGGATCACGCGGCATAACCTGGAGGCTTTGGAAAAGGAGGAATGGGACAAGTTACCATCCCAGGTCTTTGTTAAGGGATTTCTGCGATCCTACGCTGAGTTTTTAGGCCTGGATAAGGAACTCGTGCTCAGCCTTTATCAGAAGAGGTGTCCCTTTAAGCAATATCAGCCGCACGTGCTTCCGGGAATAAGTGCTGAATCTGGAAGATGGCGCCTGATTATCATTGTTTCTTTTTTGGCAATAGCCCTTGTTGCTGGCATAATATATCTCAGGGGACAGAAGGTTTCGGTTACTGGAAAGGCCTTTGAGTACCTGGATACCCAAAGCACGACGGAAAAGAAGGCAGGAGATACCGTAACCACGGAAGATATCCAGATACAGGATAATGCAGGAGCACAAGGACTTTCTACCAAGAAAGAAACAATGCCTGAGGATGAGACGGGGATTCCAACGGAATTGGAATCTAGTGAGGATGCTACAGCTCAGGAGGAGCCGTTAATTCCAGAAGAGGTAAAGGATGAACAACCTCTTTTGCCAAAATTTGTTCTTACAGCCACTGTGAATAGCCGTACCTGGATTGCCATAAGTATCGATAATGAATCATCTAGAGAATATCTTTTCCGGCCGGGGGAAACGATGAGATGGACGGCGGAGGATAGTTTTGACATTCTCATAGGAAATGCAGGGGGGATTGAATTCTCGCTGAATGGAAATCCGATCGGTCATCTGGGGGCCGAGGGAAAGGTAGTGCGTTTGAAGCTTCCGGAAGGATAGGGGGGAGCATCATAATAGAGCTGAGAGCTGACTATTGTTATGGGAGGGCTGTAGTTGAGAAATGTATATGATATTTTTGATGAAAGAGGCTTTATTGAACAGGTAACTGACGAGAATATGCTCAGGGAGTTGCTGACCAAACCAATTACCTGTTATATCGGCTTTGATCCCACGGCAAAAAGCCTCCATGTCGGCAGTTTGCTTCCTATTATGTCTCTCGCACACATGCAGAGACAAGGTCACAGACCCCTCGTTTTGGTTGGAGGCGGAACGGCCCTTGTAGGCGACCCCAGTGGTAGGGATGAGGTGAGAGCTGTCATGACCAGGGAAGAGATCGACAGCAATGCTGAGGGGATTAAGAAGCAGCTGTCTCAGTTTATCGATTTCGCCAATGGCAAGGCCCTTATGCTCAATAACGCTGACTGGCTGGTCCCTTTGAATTACATAGACTTTTTAAGGGATATCGGTAGACATTTCAGTGTAAACCGGATGTTGGCGGCAGAAAGCTACCGTCAGAGGTTGGAATCCGGACTCAGCTTTTTAGAATTCAATTATATGCTCCTTCAAGCATACGATTTCTGGTATCTCTCCCAGAACCATGATTGCCTTCTGCAGATGGGAGGAAACGATCAGTGGGGGAATATCTTGGCTGGTGCTGACCTGACGAGAAGGATGGGGGGGAACATCATCCACGGCCTGACCTTTCCCCTCATAACTACCGCTGACGGTTCGAAAATGGGCAAGACAGCGAGAGGGGCCATATGGCTTGACCGTGAGTTGACATCTCCTTACGAATACTACCAATACTGGGTAAATATAGATGACAGCGATGTGAGGAGGTTTCTGGCTTATTTTACGTTTCTTCCCATGGAGGAGATTGAAAAGCTTTCTCGGCACGAGGGCGAGAGCTTACGAAAAGCCAAAGATGTTTTGGCTTATGAGGCTACAAAAATATGCCATGGTCAAGAGGAGGCCAATAAGGCCCGAAGCGCTGCCAGGCAGCTCTTTAGTCAAGAGGGTATTCATGATATTGAGGCAATTCCTACGTACTCTCTGACGAGTGCTGATTTAGAGAAAGGCATTGAGGCATATATCCTCTTCAATTCAACGGGTCTTTGCAAAACAAGAAGTGAGGCGAGAAGGCTCATATCCCAGGGGGGTGCCTATATAAATGGGAAAAGAGTCCCGTCCTTTGAGACAATAGTGGGTGCCAGTGATATTCAGAATAATATCATCTCGCTTAGATCAGGAAAAAAGAACTACCGCATTGTTACTGTTCAAGATGAAAAAGCTGGTTAATCCATTCCCCATCACTCCGTGTGAATGGTAGAAATCTAGTGCCACTGAATAGCTCATGATTTACCTCTCAAGACGCATAGAAATTTCGATACCAGCGGGAACTTCCTAAATCTCCACTCAGTGTTAGCAGAGGGAATAAGAGAACGTGAAAAAGGTTACCGGTAGTCAAGAAAAGAGAAAAGGTCTCGACACAAAGGCCCAGGATGACCTGCAGCCTGTGCCCGGCAAGAGAGATGGCTCTTTAGTTGCCTACGATCCTCTGCAGATGTATTTATGGGAAATAAGGAGGTATAGGCTCCTTACCAAAGAGGAGGAGATCGAACTTGCAATACGATATAGAGAAAAAAACGATCAGGAGGCTGGGCAGAAGCTTATTCTGGCTAATCTTAGGTTAGTGGTAAAAATCGCGATGGATTTTCATAGATACTGGATGAAAAACCTCATGGATTTGATTCAGGAGGGGAACGTTGGCTTAATGCAGGCGATAAGGAAATTTGATCCACACAAGGGAATCAAGTTTTCCTATTATGCCTCATTTTGGATAAAGGCCTATATCCTCAAGTTTATTATGGAGAATTGGAAGCTTGTCAAGATTGGAACTACCCAAGCCCAAAGAAAGCTTTTTTTTAACCTTACAAAGGAGAAAGAGAGGTTGCTGTCTTTGGGTTACGATCCTGAACCCAAACTCCTTGCCGAACGTCTGGATGTAAAAAGTGATGAGATTATTGAAATGGCACAGCGGTTGGGTGGATGGGAGGTTTCCCTTGATGCCCCGGTTAAAGAGGATTCTAAACAGGACTATAGCTCGTTTTTGCCCTCTCCAGAAAGTGGCGCCGATGAACTGATTTCTGTGAAGGAAAGAAAGGAGTTGCTCCGGGAAAAGTTGGAGGAATACAGAAACACGCTCTCCGGAAAACACAGAGATATATTTGATAACAGAATACTGACCGAACAACCATTGACCCTTCAGGAACTCGGAGATAAGCATAGCATATCCAGGGAAAGGGTGCGTCAGATTCAGGAGAAGATTCTCAAAAAGGTCAAGGAGTGGCTCGTGGAAAACATACCAAATTTTGAAGAAAATTTCTCTGATCTTCTACATGAATAGAATAGTTGGAATAGTATCTATCTGGTTTTTGCTTTTTTTTATTGCGTTTGCCCTGTCCTGCGGAGACATAGGCATAAAAAAAAGATTACCTTCGCAACAAGGGGCCATTGAAAAAGCAGAGATGAAAGGCGAGAAGGATAGTATCCAAGGTGCCTATGAAAACTATGCCTTTGCATCTCTGGCCATAACCAATGGCAACTACCGGGATGCAGAGATTTATCTCAAAGAGGCCCTCGAACACGACAAAGACTCTCCCTATTTACTCCTGAAATTGTCCCAGGTACTGGTAAAGAATGGCAGAATAGAAGATGCCTTGGTTCTGGCCCAAAGGTTAGTTGACCTGGCTCCAGGTGATCTCGCAGCTCGAAGGTTACTGGCAGAGATCTACTCCAAGCTCCAGGAATTTGACTTGGCAATAGCTCAGTGCAGGGAGATCCTTGCACAGGATCCAGACAATAAAGAGGTAAGGCTTCAATTATCCACACTCTTTATCAGATTAAAAAAATACAATGCTGCCCTGGAGGAGCTGTCGATTTTGACAGAAAAGGAACCCGATCTGATGATAGCTCATTACTACAAGGGAAAGATACATCTGGAGCTCAAAGGATATGATGAGGCAAAGGGGGCATTTTTGAGAGTGCTGGAAATCAATGCAAGGTTTCTTCCCGCCCTTTTCGATTTGGCAGCCTTATACACCACGATAGGTAATCCTGATTTGGCAATAGAAACCTATCAGCAAATACTGCAATTATACCCTACCGATACAAGTGCCTGGGAAAGGCTGATCGCCCTGTACTATCAGAAGGGTCAAGTGAAATTGGCAGAAAAATATATGGATGAGATGAAAGAGGCATTAGGCCCGGAGGATGTAAAAAGAAAAAGACTGGGCTTGATATACCTCAGGTATGGAAAATTAGACGAGTCTATCGCCGAACTCTCGTCGATAGTGTCTGCGTGGCCAGATGATCAGGAGGCCAGATACTACCTGGGAGCTGCCTTGGAAGAGAATGAAGATCTGGCTGAGGCATACAGAAACTTTGATCTGATTAATCCGAAAGGCAACTATTTTATTAACGCCCGGATCCACATGGCCTATATACTGGAAAAGCAAGACAAGACTGATAAGGCCATAGATCTCCTCAGAGAAACCATCAATCAGACGAGTGATAACCCTCCTCAACTATACCTGGTTTTAGCATCACTCTATGAGATTAAAGAAGAATACCAGAGCGCTATGGATGTTTTAAAAGAAGGTATACGGTATAATGAGGAAAATACTGACCTTCTATACAGACTCGGTATTATATTGGGTAAGTTAAAGAGGACCGAAGAATCCATCAAACAGATGGAGATAGTTATCAAGATAGATCCCCGGCACGCCGATGCCCTTAACTACATCGGTTATACATATGCAGATGAGAATATTCACCTTGATAAGGCCCTGGAGCTCATTGAAAAGGCTGTACAGTACAAACCTGATAGCGGTTATATCATTGATAGTCTGGGGTGGGTGTATTTTCGAAAAGGGCTCTACGATAAGGCTTTAACGGAGTTGAAAAAGGCTGTTGAATTGACACCTGACGATCCTGCAATTGCCGAGCATTTGGGTGATGTATACCTTAAGAAAGGTGACTATAAAGAGGCCTTGAAGGCTTATGAGAAGGCGATTTCGCTCAAGAATGCGGAAAAAGAGAGATTAGAGAGAAAGCTCAAAGATGTTATGGAGCATCTGGAAGGCTATGCCCCTTGACACATCGCACATCGCACATCACACATTTCTCGGACTTTGGTTCGTTATCGTATAGAAGATGGACCCATGGCTTATCGTATCTGACCATTCTTGTTTTAATCTTCTTGATAGGATGTGCACCACTGGTGCCTTCTCCACCCTATGCACCTTTTACTCAAACAGAGACCGCTCAGCTTATTTCTAACCTCAGAGCAGAGGGAAGAAGAATATCCAGCTTTCATGGAGCTGGGAGACTACGGTACAGAGACAGGGAAGAAGAATCGGAGTTGAATCTGCTTGCTGCTGGTGGCAGACCATTCAAGGTCAGGATTGAAATCTCTCACCCCTGGGGAAGGCCTCTCTTTTTTATCGTCTTGGATGGAGACAATACGTCGGTGCTGTCCCTTGTTGACCATAAGTTCTTCAAAGGCCAATCAAACCGCCTGCCGATGGATCTGTTTTTTTTACTCAGGCTTGATCTGGATTCAATCTGGGAACTACTGTCTGGTAATGTGCCGGTACTGCCCCATTCGAAGGCAGCCAGTTTAAAACCGTATGAGGTCACTCTCTACAATGGGGAGGGAGAGGTAACACAAGTTATCTCCTTTTTTCCTCGTTCCCTTTTGCCGCGATCGGTCTTCTTTCCATATGAAGGAATTACCATAATGTTATCGGATTTCAAGCAAGATGATTTCGGACCGAGGCCCTTGAAAATTGAGATAGCACGGAAAGATACGAATCAATCAGTGCAGATACGATACAAGGATCTAACTCGCAACAAACCAATCCCAGAAGAGGTTTTCTCCCTGGACCCTCCACCGGGTTTTGAAGTTATTGAGCTGAACGAGTGAAAAAAGCGATCCGTCGGCGTGAGCGAGTCCTGTAAGTCTAGGGTGGGCTGAAAAACACGCAACAAACCCAATGAACGCAACAAAGCAAATGTTGTTTGTGGCTGATAGCATGCTTGGGAAGCTAGCACGGTACTTGAGGATTATGGGGTATGATACCATCTACCAGAAAAGCTATTCGGATCAAAGATTATCTGAGCTGGCTGCGGAGGGAAGGGTTCTCCTGACAAGGAGCACTGTAAGGGCGACAGAATATCCTCATGTTATCTTTATCGATAAGGATCTGGTTAAGGATCAACTCACGGTGCTTGGCAGCAATCTCAGGCTATCCCGGGATCAACAAAAATGGTTCACCAGATGTAGTATTTGTAACTCACCCCTTTCAAGGGTTGATCGAGAGGGAGCTCAGGCGCATGTCCCAGACTATGTTTTCTTTCGCTACCCTGAAAGAATTCAATTTTGTCCCGTTTGTGAGCGCTATTATTGGCCGGGCACCCACCGAGAGAGGATGTTGGCAAGATTGAAGGACTGGGGTTTTTGAATCAGTGTTTAATAACATCATTTATATTATTGTTGTCCTGGTAATATTTAACTTCAATTATCCTGGAGAAGGCCTCTTCAAATCACCCCTCACAGCCATTCTCGTTCTGTTTTTGTTATGGCTCAATTTTTCAATCTACTGCAGGTATCGCTTTTCTAAGCTTCTGGCGGCCTCCCAGGGCAGCTACCCGGGCTTGGATCAGAGCCAGATGAGCTCAGCATACCAGTGGTTGGTCACCAGACTCTCCATTCTCTCGATAGTCATATTTGCTTTGTGTGTCTACCTCTTAAACCTGAAATACTGGCTTCTTCAGATCCCCGCGTTTACCGCATTTTCCATCCTTTCTGGTGGTGCGGCAATTGCTATCTTCCTTGCCTTTCTTGCAACCATCTGGTATTACGGCTACCCTGTACATTATGCCTTTGCACATTCTCCTGAGGAAAGATGGACCTACATAAGATCAAACATAAAGCTCAATCTTCCCATCCTCTTTCCCTGGGCGATCCTCACTGTTTGCTATGATCTGATAACCTTACTTTCATGGCCCTCCCTTAGAAGAATGTTTGAGAGTGAGATGGGCCAATTTATTTTCTTGGCCCTTTTCCTGAGCCTTCTCGTAATATTCTTACCCCCGTTTATCAAGTACTGGTGGGGCTGTTCAGCGCTTCCCAATACAGAAAAGAAAGAGAGCATAGTAGGTTTTCTCAGCAAGGCGGGCTTCAAATACCGAGCTATTTTGCGGTGGCCCTTATTAGAGGGGAGGGCGATGACAGCCGGTGTTATGGGGCTGGTGGCAAAGCTCAGGTATATTCTGGTGACCGATGCTTTGCTGGATGCCCTTTCAAAAGAAGAGCTGAATGCAGTTATGGCTCATGAAATGGGCCACATAAAGTACCGGCACCTGCTCTTTTACGTTTTTTTTCTCTTGGGCTATATGGCTCTTTCATTTGGCCTCTTTGATTTTTTCTTCTACGCTATGGCAGCGCAGCCCCGGCTATTTGACCTATTGAAAAGCCATGAGGAGTTCCAGACAGGCATTTTTTATTTTCTGCTGTCCCTGCCTATTATTGTGAGCGTTATCCTCTACTTCCGATATATCATGGGTTTTTTTATGAGGAACTTTGAGCGCCAGGCAGATCTCTATTCGATTGAACTGATGGGCACACCTGAACCCACTATCATGTCACTGGAGAAGATTGTCCACTTCAGCGGTCAAAGCCGGCATCATCCTTCCTGGCATCATTTTAGTATTGCTCAAAGGGTCGAGTTTTTGTGGAAAGCCTGGCGAGAGCCTGAATTGATTAAACGCCATTCACGGCGTTTGACCCTTGCTCTTACTGTTTTTTTCGTTCTCGTTCTCTCTTTGGGATATACTCTTAATTTTGGTTCGCTGAAGGCAAATCTTGAACAGATAACTCTGGAACATATTCTGAATCAGCAGCTCACCGGGTCCTCAGAGGATATCGAGATTTACCGGTATCTCGCCGCCGTGTATCACCAGAGAGGGAACATCGCCAGGGCCAAATGGGCATATGAAAATATGCTGAGACTGGTTCCTGATGATGATGTGGCACTGAACAACCTTGCATGGATTCTCGCCACTGCTCAGGATACAACGCTGCTTGACTATCCACGGGCACTGTACTTAGCAAAGCGGGCCGTTGAAATAAAAAGATCACCAACCTTTCTGGACACCCTGGCCGAGGCATACTATGTGAATGGATTTTACGAGGAGGCATTGCAGACCATACAAGAGGCCCTGGAGAATGCATCTGAAAACAAGAAGTATCTTGCCCGTCAGATGAGAAAATTTGAGAAAGGGCTGAGGCTCCGAGAGAGGTGAGTGAATGGTTTTACCACCACTCGATGATTGACCCTCTCCGTTTTAGTTTTATCCCTTCGCTCATCTCTATTCTAATCCCAGATTTTTTCTAGCAGATTCGAGTTGATCCTGGCCGTATTCCCATCGGGCCATCAGCTCTTCTATTTTTTCTCTGACTTCGCTATATTCATTCAGGAGCGGCGCACTTTTACCTTTATCAGTGAAAATATCCGGATCTGAAAGGAGTTTTTCCAGGTCTTTTTTCCTTTGTTCTAAATCGGTGATTCGCTTTTCTACCAGGGTCAGCTTATCCTGGATTGGTTTCAGGGTTGATCTCATAAGTCTCCGCGTCTCAGCTTCTGTTCTTTTCTGATCCTTTCGGCTCTTCTTGTCTCTCCGGGGTGATTCCAGCACTTGCTTCTTGTCAGGTTCTAAGGGCAGATGTTTTGAGATCCGATCCAAGTGATCGTAGTATTCGTCAAGGCTTCCCGGGTATTCCTCAACCATTTCTTCCCGTATATCCCAGATCTTTGTTGCCAGTCTGTTGACAAACGCCTGGTTGTGAGAGACAAAGATCAATGTGCCGGTGTAGTCAACCAGGGCATCTGTGAGAATTTCTGAAGATATGAGATCAAGATGATTAGTCGGTTCATCCATCACCATGAGATTTTCCGGTTTTACGAGCAATTTTGCAAGTGCCACTCGTGCTTTTTCCCCACCAGAAAGCATACCTATAGACTTGTTCACATCATCCCCTGAAAAGAGAAAGGAGCCGCACACACTCCTTACGGAACCTATTGCCTCATAAGGGACTATCTGGCTTACCTCTTCGATTATTGTTTTTCTGGGATCCAGCATTTCGAGGTGGTGCTGTGCAAAATAACTCATGGTGACCTGCCGGCCGAGTGTTATCTCACCGGAATCGGGTTTGATTTCCCCTGCCACCATTCTGAGGAGCGTGGTTTTGCCCGAACCATTAGGACCGATAACCGCTATCCTTTCTCCTCGTAACACAGTTCGGGTAATATCTTTATAAAGGGTCTTTTGGCCAAAGGTTTTTGAGATCTCTTTGATAGCTACCACTTCTCTTCCGCTCCTTGGTGCAGGAGGAAAGGAAAAGTGAATGGTCTTTTGGGGCCGGAACGATTCAACCAATTCCATTTTTTTGAGCAGTTTTATCTTGCTTTGCGCCTGTCTGGCCTTTGAGGCCTTATACCGGAACCGTTCAATAAATCTCTGGGCTTCTTTTGCCCTCTGTTCCCGATTCCTGGCTTTGGCCTCGAGGGCCAACTTTTCCTCATCTCTGGCCTTCAGATAGAAATCATAATTCCCCCGGTAACTCCTTATGCCTTCCAATTCCAAACTGATGACGCGATTAATTTGCCTGTTCAGAAAATCCCGGTCATGGGATACAAGGATGAGGGCTCCGTTGTATGTTTGGAGGAATTGTTCCAACCAGTGTACAGAAGGAATATCAAGGTGATTAGTTGGCTCATCGAGTAAGAGCAGGTCAGGTTCCTGATAAAGGAGACTCCCGAGGAGTAACCGCATCTTCCACCCTTCGCTCAGTGATGAAGCCGGCCTAGAAAAATCATCAGGTGCAAAGCCGAGGCCTGCCAAGATCCTTTCGGCCTCATGCGGAGGAAAGTGCATCTCCAAATGGCTCATTTCCTGGTGGAGTTCAGCTAATCTTTCTGCCAGCCTTGCACGGTCAGTCTGGTTCTGGGTATCCTTCAGTGATTCTTCCGTTTGGGTTATCCGGTTTCTGAGCTCAACCCTTCCCGGTATGGAATCCAGGACCGATTGAAGAACATTGCCGGATAAAGCCGTACGAACATCCTGAGGGAGGTATCCGATCCTGATACCTCTTCCTGTCTTAATTTCCCCGGCTTCAGGGGATATTTCTCCAGTAATAAGCCTGAGAAGTGTTGTCTTACCGGACCCATTTGGCCCTACCAGTCCAATCCTGTCTGCTTGCTCGACCTGAAGTCCTATATCGTGAAAAAGCTTCGTTCCGAGGAAGGTAACCGAGAGTTTAGAGATAGTTACGAGACTCATGCGTTACTTACGCCAGTATGCAGGGGCAAGCATAACAATAACGGTGTAAATTTCAAGGCGGCCAACAAGCATACAGAAGGTTAGAATCCACTTGCCCAGATCAGGAATAGTGAGGTAGTTTCTCACCGGTCCCACGAGACCAAATCCCGGGCCGACATTGCCTATTGTTGCCGCTACAGAGGCGAAGGATGTGACAACATCCAGGCCAAGAGCAGACATAACAATGACAGCCACAATAAAAAGGCCGACATAGAGGATGAAGAATCCCCACATACTGCTCAATACCTCTTCCGGGACCGGTTTGCGACCAAGCTTGATAGATCTCACAGCATGGGGATGTGCGAGCCTGAAGATCTCTCTGAAGCCATATTTCACAAGCAAAATGATCCTTATGACCTTTACTGCTCCACCTGTAGATCCTGCCATCGCCCCGATAAACATACACAAGAAAAGAATGATCTGCGATAGAGCTGGCCACTGTGCATAATCGCTGGTTACGAAACCGGTTGTAGTGATGATGGAGGTAACCTGAAAGGCCGCACGTCTGAACGCACCGCCTATGGAATGATAGACTGTGCCGTAGATATTGCAGGTAACCAGAAGAATAAGGGCAGCCAGAATAAAAAGAAATATGCGGCACTCGGGATCCCTGCCAAATACCCCAAAGTTTCCCTTTAAGAACTTGAAATGAAGGGCGAAGTTTACCCCGGCCAGGAGCATGAAAACGGTAATAACAGCCTCGAAATAGGCGTTGTTATAGTAGGCAATACTTGCATTGCGGGGACTAAATCCTCCGGTGGGCATTGTGCAGAATGCGTGACACATGGAATCAAAGAGGGACATCCCCCCGATAAACAGGAGGCCAATCTCCACCAGGGTGATAAGAAGATAGACCTTCCAGAGGGTTTTTGCCGTCTCTGAGATGCGAGGTTGCAGTTTGTCCACCACCGGACTCGGGATCTCAGCCTTGTAAAGCTGCATTCCTCCTACACCGAGGAAGGGAAGAATGGCAATGGAGAGCACAATAATCCCCATACCTCCCATCCATTGCGTGAGGCTTCTCCAGAGCAATATTCCCTCTGGGAGAGATTCGATATTGTTCAGAATGGAGGCCCCTGTGGTTGTAAAGCCGGAAAGCGATTCAAAAAAGGCATCGGTAAATGTGGCGATAGAACCCGAAAACAAAAAGGGGAGAGAGCCAAAAAGACCAGCGCTCAACCAGCTGAGGGTGACGACGGCTATGCCTTCTCTCTGACTGAGAGAGGAGTAATCACTTGTTCTGGTAACAAGAAAGAGGATGAAGCCAATTCCCGAGGTAACCATAAAAGCATAGAGGATAGGAAAGGTGCTCCCATCGGAATAGATGAGAGAGATGCCGATGGGAGCAAGCATGGAAAGACCGATGAAGACATTGAGGATTCCGATGAGCCGGAAGATCTGCCGAAAACGCATTAAAAGTATTCCAGTTTAACGGTAAATAGTTTCTCAAGCTTTGGTATTGCACCTTTTAGGGCGAAGATTATCAAGTGGTCATGAGGCTTGATCATGTTGTGTCCGCGGGGGATAATGATCTCTTCTCCCCTGACAATTGCACCAACGATGGCCTCTTTGGGGAATTTTACCTTCGAGAGAGGCGTATTCACAATGTCCGAAGTCTCAAGTGCCTCGAACTCGATAGCCTCTGCAGCTTCTGCTTTGAGGGGTGCCACACAAACCACTTTGCCTTTCCTGATAAACTGGAGAATTGCTCTGATTGCTGAGAGCCGTGGACTTACCACTGTATCAATTCCGATGGCAGACACAAGGGGGATATAACTGAGTTTTCCTATACGCGTAACCGTTTTCTTGACCCCGAGGGCCTTACCCAGCAGAGAGATAAGAACATTATTTTCTTCATTGCCCGTGATGACAACCATGACATCCACATCAGTAATATTCTCCTCTGTCAGGAAGTCCCGGTCGGTGCCATCACCATTCAAAACAATCACCTTTTCAAGTTTTTCAGCCAGCTCCAGGCATCTCTGGCTATCTTTTTCGATTATCTTGGTATTTATGTTCGTTTTATCGAGTGACATTGCTAAGGCCAGACCAGTGGTACCGCCCCCAACAATGACAATCCGATGCAATCCCCCCTCCCTGACGTTTAATAGTCCAAAGAGCGTTGAGATTTCGTCTCTATGGGTTACGCAGTATAATAGATCCTTTGGCTGGATAGTATCCTGCCCGCTCGGAATGATAACCTCTTCACCTCTTACAATCACACCAACAAGGAGTGCGTGCTCAAAATCCTGAAAAGAGGAGAGCTTTCGCCCGACCAAATGGGAGTCCTCTTTTATGGTTATGCCAATGAGCTTGATCCTGCCATCAACGAAATCTATGACCTCAGAGGCCTCAGGCACCTCCATGAGCTTGAGCATAGAATTGACCATCTCTGATTGAGGATTGATAATCAAGTCGATATTCAAGAAATCCTGCTTGAAGATCTCTGTGTGTTCCATGTAGTCTGGATTCCTTACGCGGGCTATCTTGGTTATGTAATCGGTGAGATACTGGGCATAAAAACACGCGATCAAATTGGCCTCGTCACTATCGGTAGCTGCCACGATTATATCAGTTTCCCTTATGCCTGCCTCGGTTAGTACCGAGGGACTCGTGCCTGAGCCCACGATGGCTTGAACATCGATAACCGTTTGAATATGGTTGATCTTATTCTGATCCTTGTCAATCACAACCACGTCATGATTTTCTTCGGAGAGCCTCTGGGCGATATTAAAACCTACCTCGCCAGCGCCGACAATAATGATTTTCATATATTTCCACCTTACTCAATTTTCTCTATTTCCAAATAGAGACCAAGGTGAGTTTTAAGAAAGCCCGACTCAAAAGTCAATATATAAAGAATTTGATTATTGCTTTAGCTCCGTAGATATGCTGAAAGCTTTGTATAACTCCAAGCTTTTACCCCGAGGGCGGGGCTTCTCGTCAGTTCCGAGGCTCCCGGGTTGGTCTTTTCAGCTACTTACGAGCGGGGGATTCTTGCCCCCTCCGCATTGTCCCCCGCTCCTTTGGAGCAGGGGACCTGCGGCTTCCCCCACTGATAAGTAGCGAAAAGACAGCACCCTCCCACCAGTCACTTCCGAAAAACTCCGCCCTCTTCAGGGTAAGG
>JAUVXZ010000028.1 GCA_030603345.1 Pseudomonadota bacterium | reverse complement strand
TCCCCTGTTGATAAGTCGTAGAAAAGACCAGGCTGGGAGCCTCGGAACAGAAGAAAAGACCTCATGACCATCCTAGACCCTTATCGGTTTTGTCCAATGGAAACAGTAAAATGCTCTGCTTAGTGTATTCAGGAAACAAGCACTGAGAACGGTGGGTTGACATCGTTCTCAATTAAGGCCGAGCCCGATAACCAGGCCTATTGCGACCCCAACACCGATAAACATTCCCATTACAACCAGTCCAACTGCCCTGTTATCTTTGGCCAACTCATCTGAAGTGTTAAACTTGGTAAATCTGTCAAACCACTTGTAGCCCAAATACATAAATAGTAATGTTAGCACGCCACCTATGATGGAATAGACAAAATTCACAATCATTGCTGTTAGCTGCATGGTTTAACTCCTTATAGTTAAGTTTGGTTATCTGAGCTTATTGGATATGCCTCCACAACCGTGCGCATTTAGTCCAAGTCAACAGGTGTTTTACACCTGTTACACCTCTTAGCACCCCTAAAGAGCTTATGTCCGCATTCCGGGCATATATACCGGGCCTCCTCGTCTCTGATCCATTTTTCTGTTCCCTTTTCTCGCCAGTAGGGAATAGCCCGCAAGATTACCTTCTTGCCAACAGGTATGGGAAACTCTTCAATCAAGGTACAAGGAAACTCCGTGCATTCGTGGCAACCAATGTAACCCCTTTTTATAGCACAATCTCTGATAGCGCATTGTTTGCAAAAACCAAATTGTTCAGCAGATAAGCAACCTCTGCAATGGATGTCTTTAATTGATAGATTTTCGCTTTCAGGGAGTTTGCCTCTATATACTCCAACGAGTCTTTCCTTAAATTTTCGATTATGGTCAAGGGTCGCGTAAAGAATGCCGCAAACCCCGCAGTAAAGGCCACAAGGCGCAATGTAATCAGGGTTTATTTCCATGCGAAAGGTCCGAAGATGGGGGGCAGGCCTTTCAAAAACAGCCATGACCTCCTTTAGAACGTGAACGACTACTCACTATGGTTCATGCCAACACTTTTGAACGATACTAACTTTGGTTAACATCTTTAGTTACTACTCAGGTTGTCCGGTTCAAGATTCAAACTTCACGGTTAATGATTTGGAGTATCGTAAGAATCGGATGAATTCTGTATTCGATTCGGAATCGAAACCTTTTCGAAAACCCTGAACCGCTGAACCGTGAACCTCTGAACCTGAGTAGTTACCATCTCTTTTTATATGTTTCAGGAGCCTTTTGATATTATCTAGATGCACAAATTATGTCAATAATGTTATGTGTGAGTAGCGGCGATCTATTCCTGTTCTTGCTTGAAGAAATGGGAACATTGCCTGGTTAAGACTCGGCAGATAAATTGTCTTGACATCTGAATCAGAGGGGAAATAATTAATTATACTATGGTCGGTTTCTTGGCTGATGTCCGCAGAAACTTGAGAGGATCGCGGTGATAGCAAAGACGAGAACGATTTTGATCTTCATGATTGTTTCGGGGCTCCTCTTGGCCTCGGTGAACCTGTCCCAGGGAAAGGCGAAGACCCTCTTTGTTGGCTTCAAGCAGGGGGAAAAATCTAAATCTGTGCCCGAAGGGTGGGAAGTTATTACCTATTTCAGAACGGTAAAGAATAAGCTGTCTCTGAGTAAGGAGGATAAACGGACCGTTCTCAAGGTAAAAAGTGTCGGTAGTGCCTCGGGCCTCTTAAAGAGGCTCGATGTTGATCTGAAAGCATTTCCTTCTCTTGTGTGGCGCTGGAAGATCAATAGGGTTGTAGGAATGGCAACCGAAAGCCGCAAGGACAGGAACGATGCTGCTGCTCGGATCAGGGTTATTTTCGGAACGGCGGCGCCAACCCCTTCCAAGAAAAAACCACCAGAGATTCCAGACTTTTTCAAATCCTTCGGCTTTAAAATGGGAGGAAAGGAACCGCGTGGCTTTAAGATCGACTATATCTGGGGAAATACTATCGCCAAGGGGGAGGTTCTCGACTTTCCTGGCTCAAGAAATCACAAAATGGTAATTGTTCAAAGCGGAAATAAAAAAGCAAACAGGTGGGTATGGGAGGAGCGTAATCTCATCGAAGACTTTGAGCAATGCTTCAGGACGACTCCCCCTCATCTCATAGGGATTGTTGTTCTCACAGATACGAATCAGACAAACGAAGGAGTCATAGCCCATTACAGCAGCATCATTCTGATGAACAAGTAGCTTCTTTGAGCCACCTGAAAACATCTTCCCATGGCTGAAGTAAAATGAGGCAAGAATATGCTCGAACCAGAGTACAGAACTGGCTTCCGGGTGCTTAACAGAGAAATAGGTCTTTGGTCTACTCTAAGGGCGGTTATCCCTGCTGCCGTAAAGTCACTAAGGATTCATTACAAGATTGATAAGAATCTTGATGAGGCTGAAAGGCAAAAGAGAGAGTTAAAAAATCACTTCAAGCTCTTGGCTTTTATGTATAAAGAACTCGAGAGGCAACTTGGAACTGAAAAAACGAACGAGGTGATGCATACGGTTCTGATGAGAGGTGGGCAGGCATTTTTTCGGGGGTTCACACCCCTCGGCGCTGATGGCGATCTCATCGATTTTGTTACCGTATATAAAGACTTTGAGGCCAACAACGTTGTTTTCGACGTGATTGAGGAGTCTCACCAGAAATTCGAAATAGTAATCAGGCGGTGCCTTATTTATGAGACCTTCATGGAGCTTGGAATAGGAGATCTTACCCAGTGGATGTGCGATATTGCATCTGATTACTTCAACGGCTACCATCCAAGAATCCAGTACACAAAAGATATAATGATTGCAAGAGGAGATGATACGTGCCATGAGGTTTTCGTGTGGCAAGATCGACTATGAGGGGACTGTAATGTTAGGAGGAACGCTTGAAAGAACCCTCTGATTGCTTTCGCCGAAAGGCCACCCATAAACGACACTGGGAAAAAATTAAACATGGCGAGTTTAGGAACAACGCGATGTATTGTCAAAAAAAAGCCACATTTTGGGGATTTTTGTGTGCTCTCGCCTTATCCCATTTCTCTCCTAGCCAATATTTGGAAGTGACTCTGGGAAGGGGAGGGGTTTCCAAAAACTAGGCATATCGTGGTTTTCTTTTCTCCAAAAAGGCCGCAATACCCTCACGCCCATTGGGGTGGTCAGCGCACCACGACAAGGTCTCACGCTCCTTTTCGAGTTGGGTCTCAAAAGAGGTGTTAAAGGAATCATTTATCAATTTTTTGCAAGCTGCAAAGGAGGATAGCGCAATGGTTTTCATTTCTTCAATCAATTCAATGGCCCTTTGTGCAGCTCGACCATCTTCCACCACCTCCGTTACAAGGCCCCACGATAGGGCCTGTTCAGCGGAAATCGGGCGGTCGTAGGCTGCAATCTCCGTGGCTCTTGCCAGCCCAACCAATCTAGGTAAGGTGAATGTACCTCCGCCGTCGATACTCAACCCGTTCGAGGTGTATGCCTGGCGCAAAACAGCAGATGCCTCCATGACCCTAAAATCGCATGCCAAAGCAATGGAAAAACCGCCTCCTGCAGCAATCCCATTGATAGCCGCCATCACCGGTTTAGGCATGCGACGTATTTCAAGAATGGCCTGATGGTAACGGGCCGCCAACTCGTGGAAGGCCTCACCGTAACTTCTTCCAAAATCAGAAAGCCATTTCAGGTCTGCCCCGGCACAGAAGGCTTTGCCCTCTCCGGTAATGATTACTCCGCGCACGCGTTTGTCCATAGGAAGACCGATAAGTTTCTCTGCCAGATTCTGAATCATAGTCAGGCCGAATGCATTAAAGACCTTGGGCCGGTTCAGTGTCACTCTTGCAATTCCTTCGATAACATCTAATTTCACCAGATTCTCCATCTTTAATCTCCTTTGAATTAAAAGGTGTCAATCTATTGAGTCAGCAGCTACCCTGCGGGACCAAATATTAAGTGAATGGTACCCACATTTAGCATCTTGGTGATTTGGTTTCAATGGCTATTATAGATGACGTTATGTTAACCTCACGTCAAATCTAATGAATCCTGAATAGCTGTGGCTGTAGGCAGTGAGCAAAAATTGATTTTAGTAACTTCCATGTTTGAGGAGGTATGTAAAAGTTTACCAAAAAAGTAGAATTTCATTTCTCAAAAACCTGGTATTTTATTACATATAACAATGTGAGGTTTCTGGAACGTTGCGTAACTGGTTGAGATGTAATGCAATTTTTAATGGCCTGATTTTGCATGATTCTTGCAGCATATGTTAAGCACAGCATTTTATTATTTGCATTGGAAATAACCGAGAAGGGTCTAGGATGGTCATGAGGTCTTTTCTTCTGTTCCGAAATTAAGACCGGTTAATGGCAGGATCATCTTGTGCTCCTTTTTGAGTTGCCTTTTTTTGAAATCCAAAAAATTGTTCGAAACCTAATTACATATTTCTATTATTGAAATTACTTTTTATTGGAGTTGACTGCTTTGCCTCTAATGTGATACCTGCCTTAAGGAGTCAAGCTGACCCAAAGTTTCCGGAGCACTTTGTGTGACCAGACAAACCGAAACGGGTAATTCTGGGAGTATGATACATGTTTGTTGTAGGAGAAATATACAGGCGCCGTGACCTCCATGAACTGTTCGGTGGCCAACGGCAGGGCGGAATAAGCACGCCTTCCGGCCAAAATTTTATCATGCTCTTTACCGGAAGCCAGGGACAGCAATATGGCTATAATCATGGGTGGTCTGAGGAGGGATTTTATCTTTACACTGGTGTCGGTCAACAGGGGGATATGGCATTTGAGCGGGGAAACTGGGCAATCCTCGAGCACACAGCGAATGGTAAAGATATTCACCTTTTTGAGAATGACAGCAAAGGTAATGTTCGCTATGTAGATGAAATGGTCTGCACAGGGTTTCGTGAAGTGCGAGGGCCGGACATCGATGGCAATGACCGTGGGGTAATAGTCTTTGAGCTGACATCTGCTGATGCCTTGGATGGTGTAGTTGAAGCGGACGATGAATATGAACGGATGTGGAAGGAGCCTCTCGTCAAGCTTCGAAAGCAGGCAACCGCCTCGTATATGTCAAAAAAAAGTCCTTCAGAAAGAAGAGCTCTTGCGAGATCGAGAAGTAAGGCCATAAGAGTCTATGCGTTGAGACGGGCCAATGGTGTGTGCGAGGCGTGCGGAAAGAACGGCCCTTTCAGGACCAGTTCAGGTCGACCCTACCTTGAAACCCACCATATGCGTCGTTTGTGTGATGGTGGCCCGGATGATCCATTGTGGGTTATCGGCCTCTGCCCGAGCTGTCATAGGCGAGCCCATCATAGTGCAGATAAATCTGAGTTCAATCATGGGCTTGAACACATCGTTGAAAGGAAAGAGAGGCGAAGGGTCAAGGATCAAAAGAGGGGAGAGGATCAAAGGACCGGAATTGACCGAAGGAGCGGAATTGACCGGAGGAGCGGAAAAGATCCAAGGAGTGGAAGAAACAGGAGAGAATAAGAGGTGTGGTAGATGATAGAGGCAGAGCCGGAGATGAAATCACCCCGGCAATTAAACAGCTTCGATCGTGGATGGTGGTTTTCTGGTTATGTTATAGGTGACACTCACGACGCCGGGCACCTCAGTGGTGATTCTATTCGCCAACCGATCCAGGACCTCATATGGAAGTCTTGTTGGTGATCCTATTTTGGCATCCGTGCTCTCCCAGCATCTAACCTCTATCTGAAAACCGTAATCTCGCCTTCCGTCACGTATTCCAGTAACCTTGTCCTCGTGGAGAATAGCCAGATACTGAAATGCCCCACTCTGAGAGAGTTCTTCCTCAACAATCGTCGTGGCACTTCTCACCAACCTTGCTCTTTCGGGCGTAACCTCACCGATTACCCTGGCGGCTAGGGCTGGTCCTGGAAAAGGAGGCCGACTGTAGGTCTCTTCTGGTAATCCCAGGGCTTTACCAAGCTTTCTGATTGAAGATTTCCGTAGTTGAATCAAGGGTTCTATTACTCGGTAACCATAAGCTTCTTCTGGGTTTATTCCAAGCTGCTCAAGGATATTGTGCTGCCGTTTGATCCCGGCAACAGTTTCCTCGATATCCGTGTAGTTCGTGCCTTGTAGCAGATGCTTTGCACCTGTTTCTCTCACTAACTGGGCAAAGACATCTCTATAAAATGACCGGGTAATTGCCTGGCGTTTGTCTTCCGGATCAGTTTGACCCTTTAAGGCCCCAAAAAAGGTTTCCTGGGCATTGATCAGTTCAACAGGTACCCCTAGATCTTTAAACACAGAAACAATGTCTTCAGGCTCTTTTTCCCTCATCAGACCGCTGTCAACAAAATAGGTTTTGACCCTGTCACCCAATGCCCGATGAGCGAGCATGGTGACAACTGCCGAGTCAACACCTCCAGAAAGGGCATTGATAGCAACGCCATCATCAACTACGGAGGAGATCTCCCGTACCTTTTCCGCGATGAATTTCTCAGTGTCTAATTCCTCGAGTGTAATTTCCTTGACATCCATAATACCTCCTTACACGATATCGCAGGTTATGACGCAGTGAATAGAAACGCTCGCTACACCTCTGTGGAGATTATCGTCCTTCCGTTGGTAGCGAGGGCAGATGAGCTCGTGATGGATTAAGGAACTCAATCACGCCTGAGCTCTTTACGAACTACCACAAGTACTACAGGTTGTGGCGCTACACGTGCTGCAAGAAGAGCCATGTGAACTTGAGAACTCACCATCGCTCTTGTGGGAGAACGCGGAAAGGAGTTTCTTAATCTTATTGCCTTTGCAGGTAGGGCAAGATACCTCTTCGTTACCGAATACTAAGACTTCAAAATCCTCGTCACACTCTGTGCAATGATATTCAAATATAGGCATGTCAGATCCTCATTTGCTACGTTTTTATACACCAAATATAAGACCTGGTGCAATACTTGTCGAGATTTTTTGAGCATTTTTTGGAGCTACAAGCCATTTCCGTTTATAGAATCATCTTATCCAAGGATGCTATTGCAACAGAGAATTTCTTAGTTTACATCGAAGATCTTGCCAGGGTTCAGGATCCCATTTGGATCAAAAGCGCTCTTTATTCTGCTCATAAGTTCCAAACCTATCTGTGGTATCTCCATACCAATGTATGGTTTCTTGCTTATCCCCACTCCGTGTTCACCTGAGATCGTGCCGTTAAGGTCAATGACAAGCTTTAGTATCTCTTTCAAGGCCTTATCCGCTTTTGCTGCTTCACCCTTATCATCTCTGTTGAACATGATATTTACATGGATGTTCCCGTCTCCAGCATGTCCAAATGAAGGAATAGGCAAATCGTGTTTCCGCCCGATATCCGAAAGGCGTGTAACAAAATCGGCAAGACAGCTCCTCGGAACAACTACATCCTGGTTAATCTTGTGAGGCCTTAATTGTGGAAGGGATGGTGATAAATTCCTCCGTGCCTTCCAGAGATCCTCTGCCTCCCCTTTATCTCTGGCAAGGCGAAATTCAACTGTCCCCATTTTGTGGCAGAGCGCCTCTATTTTCCTTACATCTCTATCTATCAGGACTTGATCCCCATCCAGTTCTATCAAGAGGAGAGTCACATCACCTTTTGGGAGGTCAAGGTTAAGCTGGTCTCTAACACACTCAACTGATAGGCTGTCCATGAACTCGATGGTCGTTGGGACAATCTTTTGCTTGATGATCATGGATACGCACCGTGCGGCAGACAATATGTCTGGAAAAACAACCAGCATCGTTTTTTTCATGGCAGGTTTTGGGATAAGCCTGAGGGTAATCTCTGTAATGATGGCCAGGGTGCCCTCTGAGCCCACCATAAGTCTGGTAAGATCATAGCCCACAACGCCTTTGGCGGTCTGCACCCCCGTGGTGAGAATTTCACCCGTTGGCAGCACCACTTTTAGGGCAAGCACATAGTCCCTTGTTACCCCATATTTTACCGCCCTTAAACCGCCGGCACACTCGGCTACGTTACCCCCTATGGTTGAAACATCCAGGCTTGCCGGATCAGGCGGATAAAACAAGCCCCGTTTTTCCACCTCTTCCTGCAGATGGCCGGTTATTACGCCTGGCTCCACCTTTGCTATCAAATTATCTTCATCGATTAGAAGGATCCGGGTGAATCTGTCCATTGCAACTACCAACCCACCTTGCACAGCAAGGGCACCACCACTCATACCGGTTCCAGCTCCCCGCGGTACAACGGGAAAGCGCTCCCTATTGGCCAGCTGCAAGATTCGGAATATCTCCCCTGCATCTTTGGGAAAAGCTACCACATCAGGCATAAATTGGTGTTGAGTTCCATCGTGGGAGTAAGGGAGCAGATCTTCTGTCTTGATGAGGATATTCTTGTCACCAACGATATGAGTAAGTTTTGAGAGAGCTGATTTGGGGATCATGAATCGCAGGGGGATCGGTTGTCTAGGGATCTTTTCAAGGTCATGCTATCTATATATTTGAGGTCGCCGCCCAGGGGAATACCCAAGGCAATTCTTGTAATGCTTAAACCCCTTCCTTTCAGAAAATCAGTAAGATAGGAAGCTGTAGCCTCTCCTTCTACGGTTGGATTGAGGGCTAGTATAATCTCTCTGATGTCTTCCTTTTTCAGCCGTGACATAAGCTCAGATATGCGCAAAGCTTCAACGCCAATACCGTCTAAAGGGGAAAGAACTCCCTGAAGGATATGGTATCTGCCGCTAAAGGCCTCTGATTTCTCAATGGCCAATTGGTCTCCAGGCCCTTCGATAACGCACAGAATGCCGTTTGCCCTTCTTTGATCGGTGCAAATGGGGCATGGGTCAGTATCAGTAAGATTGAAGCAGACAGAGCAAAATTTGATGTTTTCTTTTACGTCCAGGAGGCTCTGTGCCAGTCCCTCTGCGAGTTCCTTTGGACTCCTCAAAACGTATAGGGCTAATCTCTCTGCTGATTTTTTTCCAATGCCGGGAAATTTACTGAATTGTTCGATTAATCTTCCGAGTGATGGAGGATAAACTCCCATAATTCAAACTCTATATTATGCCTGGTATCTTGACTCCACCGGTCAACTGGGTCATCTCCTCACTGACCATTTGTTTTGCTTGAGACAATGCATCGTTGACTGCGGCCAAAACAAGATCTTCTAACATTTCAACGTCATCCGGATCCACTACCTCGGGATCAATCTTTATCGAAACGATTTCCTGTTTTCCATTTGCTACAACGGTAACCATTCCGCCTCCGGCAGATGCCTCAACCGTCTTTTCACCTAACTCTTCTTGTAATTTTGCCATCTTCTCCTGAAGCTCTTGCGCCTTCTTTAGCAAATTACCCATATCAGGCAGCCCTTTCATCAACGTGACCTCCATATAAATCCGTTAAACGGGTTGAAAGTTTTATCCGCCTGTGGCGGAAACTCATCGGCTGTTACTCGCCATCGACCTATACACCTATCTAAAACGATGGAATAAGGGAGGTTTGGAGCAATACAGACGATTGAAAACACCAAGATCCTCTATGACCCACTAATTGATCCCTCCATTATTCCAGTCCAGGATAAGGCACCAAAGCTCGGCCTTGTGTTCAATAGGGATTGACGAAGAGGGCTTCTGGGGCAGGGAAGGTGGCCCTTTTCTACCGCAGCCTGCCAATAATACGAGAAGTAGTACCAGAACAAGGAGGAGCCACAACACATTTCTTTTGGTCATGTTTTTAGCTCTTGTTTTGCATTGTTTAGTGCATTTTTAACTGTCTCCGGCCCGGTGCCCCCATGAATATTTCTCCGCTCAATACACAGAGATGGATCTAGCCATCTGTACACATCATCGTCAATGAGGGGACTAAATCGTTTCATTTCAGCTGTGTCTAAGCCACCGGAGTAGGCCAGTACAATCTTTTTTACCTCTTGGGTCATTTTTTCTCTTTCTGTTCGAGGTTGTTTGTCAGAAAATGTTCTGTGGTTTCACTCAGGACGTATCAGTTCAGTACTGAACGCTGAATTTCTCTAATAACAGCAACGATGTCATCTGTGGTGAGGTCTCTCACGGGCTGTTGCCGAAATCCCTTTTCTCTTGGTCTAAAACGTTTTTTGATAAATCTAAGGCTCGCTCCAGGCGATGTCAAAACTCGCCTTTAGGGCTCAAACAGTTGACATCGCTTATCTTCCGCTTCGCCAAGATTTCTTGGCAAAAAGCGTTTTAATGACTGCTCAAAGGGATTTCCGTTTGGGCAACAGCCTGTCTAAAGGTTGACAGAGCCTTTTTTATATCTAGGTTTCCTTGAATATCTGATCCAGACAGTTAATGAGGAGGTCAATCTCTTCTTTCCCTATGATCAGAGGGGGGACAAACCTGAGCACTCTTTCCTGTACACAGTTAATCAAAAAACCCCTTTCCATGCAGGCACTAACAAAAGGAGCACCCTCCGTATCCAATTCTACCCCAAAGATAAGGCCTAACCCCCTAATATCCTTAATGATGCCGTGTTTTTGCTGAAGGTTTTTGAGCTCATCTTTGAGATAGTCTCCCATCACTTTGGCATTCTCGATCCAACCATCATTCAAAAGACTTTTTATAACGGCAGTAGCTCCTGCTGTAATAAGGGGTGTACCCCCGAATGTGGTTGCATGACTTCCGGGACCAAATGCGTCGTTTAGTTCCTCTGTGGCCAGCATTGCACCTATGGGTATTCCATTACCCAGGGCCTTGGCCAGGGTTATGATATCGGGCGTTATTCCAAAATGCTGATATGCAAAGAACCGCCCTGTCCTTCCCATGCCGACCTGTATCTCGTCCAAGATTAAGAGCATACCGTGCTCTGTGCAGATTTTTCTAACGCCTTTTAGGTAATCAGGATCAGGTAAAACAACGCCCCCCTCACCCTGTATTGGCTCTAACATCACAGCACACACTGATTCATCTATGGACGATTCCAATTTTTTTAGATCATTGAAAGGCACAAATCTAAAACCCTCGAGAAGAGGATCAAATCCAACTCTGATCCTTTCCTGGCCGGTAGCCGAGAGGGTGGCCATGGTGCGGCCGTGGAACGAATTCTCCATGGTCATAATGATATATCTTTCCGAGCCAAATTTTTCCCTTGAGTAACGCCTGGCCAATTTTATGGCTGCCTCGTTAGCCTCTGCACCGCTGTTACAAAAAAATACCCTATCCGCAAAGGAGTTCTCTGCCAATATTTGGGCAAGCTCTGTCTGGGGCTCGGTGTAGAAAAGGTTGGAGACATGGACGAGTTTTCGCGACTGTTCGTATAGGGCCTTACTCAGTATAGGTGAACTGTGCCCTAAGGAACAGACAGCAATGCCTCCTACAAAGTCGAGATACTCCTTTCCGTTTTCATCCCATACCCGGCACCCATCTCCCTTGACCAGGGTGACGGGAATGCGCTTGTATGTATGAAACATATATCTATCTGCCTTGTCTATTGTATGAGAGGTCATGGTTATAACCAAACTCCAAAGTGAGCTAAAGTTGTGGGTAGGATTCCAAGGAGTCTATTACTTTTAGGCACTTATTAATTCAAAACTATTTCCGTTCCTACACCCTCATCGGTAAGTATCTCTAAGAGTAGTACATGCTCCTTTCTGCCATCAATAATATGGACCTTTTCCACTCCGCCCTTGAGGGCATCAAAACTGCATTGGAGCTTTGGTATCATGCCTTCCTTGATAACCCCACGAGCGATCATACGGTCGGCCTCGTCTATGGTAAGACTACTGATAAGATTACCATCACTGTCAAGGACACCCTCCACATCGGTCAACAGGATGAGCTTTGTGGCCTTGAGAGATGAGGCAATATGACCGGCAACCAGATCAGCATTGATATTGTACGTCTTATTGTCTTTACCAACGCCAACAGGCGCAATCACAGGAATAAATTGGTCATCAATGAGACTCATTATTATACAGTTGTTGATGGAAACAACCTCGCCTACTAGACCAATGTCTATCATCTCCGGAGGGTTATCGGGTTTATCCCCTTGTTTATCAAGATTTGGTATGATCTTAAGCCTTCGTGCGGTTATAAGATGGCCATCTTTGCCTGAGAGACCAACAGCCTGGCCACCGTGATGGTTTATAGTGGCTACAATCTCTTTGTTCACTTTACCAGCAAGAACCATTTCGACTACATCCATTGTCTTCTCATCGGTGATTCTGTGTCCGGCAACAAAGTTCGATTTTATGGAGAGTTTGCTTAAGAATTTCCCTATCTGAGGCCCACCTCCGTGGACTACTACTGGGATGAGGCCCACGTATTTCATAAGAATGATATCCAGAGCAAAGCCCTTCTTCAGCTTGGCATCAACCATTGCATGACCACCATACTTGATGACCATGGTCTGCCTGTTAAATTTCCTTATGTAGGGCAGGGCCTCGATCAGGATCCTTGCCCTATCCAGTCCGGTATTCATTGTATCCATTGTGTTTTTTGTATCTAAATTCCTAATCCCTCAATCCCTCAATTCGCAATTCGCAATTCCTATAGAATATATCTGCTGAGGTTTCTATCTTCCAATATCTCGCTTAACTTCTGCCTTACATAGTCCCTATCAATGGTTATCTCTTTTTCTTGAGTGTCTGATGCATTGAAAGAGATATCATCCAACAGTGCTTCCATTACCGTATGCAGACGGCGTGCACCAATATTTTCCATGCTCTCATTGGCCGAAAATGCCATCTCTGCTATCTCTGATACGGCTGATTCAGTAAACTCTAGCGCTATTCCTTCAGTAGCTAACAAGGCCATGTATTGAATTATCAAGGCATTTTGAGGCTCTGTCAGTATCCTGACGAAATCCTGTTGTGTCAGGGGGTTGAGTTCTACCCTGATAGGAAAACGACCCTGGAGTTCAGGCAAAAGGTCAGAGGGTTTGCTTCCGTGAAAAGCCCCGGATGCAATGAATAAGATATGATCTGTCTTTACCATGCCGTATTTTGTAAGCACTGTTGATCCCTCTACAATGGGAAGGAGATCCCTTTGCACCCCCTCCCTCGATACATCAGGGCCAGCTCCTGACTCGGTGCCCACTATTTTGTCCAGCTCGTCTAAAAATATGATCCCATTTTGCTCGGTGTGGCGGATAGCCTCTTCAACAACCTTATCAAAATCAATCAACTTTTGTGATTCCTGCTGCGTTAGTATCTCGACTGCCTCTTTTACCTTCACTCTCCTTTTCTTGGTCTTCGAGGGGAGAATTTGCCCGAAGACCTCTTTCACATTCATATCAAGCTCCTCTAACCCGGCGCCAGAGAATATCTCTACAAGGGGAGAAGACTTGTCAGTTACCTCCAGCTCAACATACCTTTCATCCAGCTTGCCATTCCTTAAGAGCCGCCTCAGTTTCTCCCTGGTAGAGTTAGCGTCGGTAGGTTCGCTTCTCACTACCTCCAGCATTCCTTCCCTCTTTTCCTCAGGGTTTTTCTCAATTTCCTTTTTTGGCTTAGGAAGAAGGATATCCAGCAATTTATCTTCTGCTAACTCTATTGCCTTGATTTTAACCTTTTCTTGTTCTTGTTGTTTAGCCATATTCACGCCCAGCTCGATCAAATCCCTGATCATGCTCTCTACGTCTCTGCCCACATAACCAATCTCAGTAAATTTCGAGGCCTCTATCTTCAAGAAGGGAGAATTCGCTAACCTGGCAAGGCGTCTCGCTATCTCTGTTTTTCCAACACCAGTAGGGCCTATCATAATAATATTCTTAGGGGCTATTTCATCTCTGAGCTCTTGGGGGACCTGTTGTCTGCGCCATCTATTCCTAAGGGCGATAGCCACCGAGCGTTTTGCATTGTCTTGGCCAACTATGTATTTATCGAGTTCTGAGACGATCTCTCTTGGTGTAAAGACCTTCATCTCTTTTTCTGTTATATCACTCTTTTCCATTTGATCTCCATATGAGCCGTGAAGGGCCGCAGTAGAGAAATAGCGATTCACTATTACATGCTTTTTTTCGGCGCGGGCAGCGTTTTGATTTCAAACTCCTCATTGGTGTAGAGGCAGATAGAAGCTGCAATTTTCATTGATTCAAGTGCCATAGATTCGGGATCTAAATCCGTGTGAGCGAGAAGGGCCTTTGCAGCAGCTAATGCATAGGGCCCTCCGGAACCAATAGCAGCCACCTCTTCATCCGGTTCAATCACATCTCCATTACCTGATAATATGAGGGTATGTTCCTTGTCCATAGCAAGGAGCAAGGCCTCTAATCTACGGAGAATTTTGTCCGTTCTCCAATCCTTGGCTAACTCGACGGAGGCTCTGGGAAGATTTCCATTGAATTTTTCCAGCTTTCCCTCCAGCTTTTCGAAAAGAGCAAAGGCATCTGCTGTTGCCCCGGCGAAACCTACCAGGACCTGATCATTATACATAAATCTGAGTTTCTTGGCCTTTTGTTTCATAATTGTATTTTCCACGGTGACCTGCCCATCCGCTGCCATGACTGCCTGCCCCTGTTTCCTGATGGATAGGATAGTGGTGCTCCTGATCTTTTGGTTTGTCAAATATCTATTATGATCTCGTGATGTCAAAAGATGTCCTCCCTTTGGCAGGATAACATTAAAGTCCAGGGTATGGGTGTCTTTTTTTTGGTTATGCCCCTGGCCCAGACCTGGCATGCAAAGCATCAGTACAAAGAGCTTACTTACGAAATACTGTAACGACCATACTGTATTCCAGAAGTGTCGCGCCAGGGCAGGCCTGTGACATGGCCCCTTATCCCGCTGAGCGGGATTTCAAAATGGTTTATTGCCTCATAAGCCTTAGAATCATAGGCTCCATCTATATAAACCATTTTGAAACGCCCACTAATCTAAACTATGTGGGGCATAATCCAAAAAAAAGATACCCATACCCTGCAAGAAGCATAAAAATCAATAGGTTGGGTTTCACTATGACGTGACCCTGCCCGTCCTTTGCAACAGGAATTTCTCGCGTAAGAGCGTCAGTCAGGCGGTTGGCAATGGGGTTTAGGGCCGGTAGGAATTCAATTGGAGAGAAAGAAGCTGAATCAATTTGAAGCGCCTGTATCAAAGCGGGATTGGCTTCCAGAGAGAGAACCCGAGAAAGGCGGAAAAACCCAATTATAAAAAATGGTTGCAAAATGAGGCGCAATGACTATATTAGGTTCATTGGGAGCGATGACAATCCTTAACCATTACGAAATGAGGGTAGTTAATGGATTTTGAGGACAAGCCAGAGAACAGAAAAGACCAAGACCAGAAAATTCCCAGCCAGAAAGAACTGGAAAAGGAATTGAGCGATTATCTTTCCAAGAAATACGGTGACCGTATTAAGATCATATCACCTATCCTTTTTCCTCAGAGTGATCCCAAGAAAAAGGGAGAGGCAGCAAAGGCCGGGCAAAGGAAGACCGGTGCACCTGCGTTTGATATGAAACCAGAGGAGCTGGAATCCTACCTGGACGGATATGTGGTTAAACAGGAGCGGGCCAAGGGTGTACTCGCTACAAAAATCTGTACCCATTTCAACCGTATCAAATCACTTGAAAAACGCTCTAAAAGAGAAGGCCCCTTCTCGGTGGGGATGATCAAAAACAATATCCTTATGATAGGTCCTACCGGTGTTGGTAAGACATACTTGATAAAGCTGATTTCCCAAAAGATTGGCGTTCCATTTGTTAAAGGTGATGCTACCAAATTCAGTGAAACCGGTTACGTAGGTGGTGATGTGGAGGATTTGGTAAGGGATCTGGTTTATGAGGCGGATGATGATATTAAACTGGCTGAGAATGGTATTGTTTACATAGATGAGATCGACAAGATTGCTTCCTGCCAAAACATTATCGGTCATGATGTTTCGAGGACAGGGGTGCAGCGAGCTCTTCTTAAGCCGATGGAAGAAACTGATGTAGACCTGAAGGTTCCCCATGACCCAATTTCACAGATACAGGCAATTGAACATTACCGAAGAACTGGGAAAAGGGAAAAGCAGGTAGTAAATACAAAAAATATCCTGTTTATTATGAGTGGAGTCTTTGATGGGTTGCAAGATATCATTAGGAAACGACTCAAACGTCAGGGTATAGGGTTTGAGGCAGATATACACTCTTCTGAGACGAGCTTGGATATTCTCAAAGAGGTGCGGGCACAAGACCTCATTGAGTTTGGATTTGAGTCTGAATTTATTGGGCGCCTCCCAGTAATTGTTGTTTTGGATGAGCTCACCAAAGATGACCTCGTAGCAATTTTGAGAAACCCCAACAACCCTATTGTCCTCAGCAAGAAGCGAGACTTTATGGCATACGATATTGATCTTCAGTTTGAAGACGAGGCACTTGAGGGATTGGCAGGGATGGCTTCTCAGGAAAAGACAGGCGCGAGAGGCTTGGTCAGCGCTGTTGAGAGAACCCTTATGCCTTTTGAAAAACATCTTCCATCCACTGCTACGAGGAAGATGTTGGTTACGGTAAGGCTTGTTCAAGACCAAGAACAGGAGCTGATACGGATTGATTCTTTTAAAGATACGAGTGACCCTGAGTTGGAAGAAGGGTTTGAGAGAGCAGCTGCGAACGAAAAGGAGCGGGTTAAAAAGATCATAGCGGACAGGGCAAAGGAGTTTGAAGAGCAACTAGGTTTAAAATTGTATGACGAGAGAATAGATTTGATTGCTGATCAAACGCTTCAATCTATTTCCGATATCAATTCCGTTTTTCTCGATTTCAAGGAGATGTATCATCAGGTAAAGCTCCAGAATGAAGGATTGTTTTCCCAACTCGGAATCAATGTCAACCTCGCAGATGGTGCCATTGACGAGATAATCAGGATTGCCTATGAACAGGATCGCGACATTAGCGAGATATGCCTTAGCCTCGCTAACGAATTGGAGTATGGGCTGAAATTAGTGAGAGATCGCATTGGCTTCGAATCATTTGCTCTTACCAGAGAGGCAGTGTTAGAGCCTGAGAAATATATTGATAGCCTCATTAAAAAGTATTATAGCCAAAATCCGGCTACGTCCTAAGCTCATTACTCATGCCCCACCATTATTCCCAGCCAGAGCATTTATGAGACCCTTGCGCAACTTTGTCATTTTTTCATGTGGAAGACAGGGGGATTTCTGTTTTGCTCTGCCTTTTACATTGCTGAGTGCAGAGGAGCAATTACTTCTGTAGATACATACAGTCTTTTCTATTCAAAGGCGTCAATTATGGATTTCAAGGTGACGCGAAAAGCCTTGGTGTTAGAGATCTTGACACCAACTACTCGCGTAAGGATAAAGAAAATAAGGAGATAGGGGAGGCTACGAATGATGAAGAGACCTCGCCGCCTGAGACGAACTCCGGCAATTAGAAGAGTGGTCAGGGAGACCTTTATCAGTGTGGATGATCTCATCTATCCTATCTTTGTCAAGCATGGAAAAGGTGAGAAGGAGCCTATCCCGTCTATGGCAGGTCAGTATAGGTTATCAGTTGATGAACTCATCAAAGAGTCAGCAACGGTGTGGTCTCTGGGTATACCAGGTGTGATTCTGTTTGGTTTGCCAAAAAAGAAAGACGAGTTAGGGAGCGAGGCATATGCCCAGGACGGAATTGTTCAGCAGGCCGTGACCGCCATTAAGGACAAGGTGCCAGAAATGATTGTTCTTACTGATGTCTGTCTCTGCCAGTATACGGATCACGGGCATTGTGGGATCATAAAAAATGGTTATGTAGATAACGATACTACCCTTGAAATACTCTCGCGCGTGGCCCTTTCTCATGCCCAGGCGGGAGCCGATTTCGTTGCTCCTTCGGATATGATGGATGGCAGAGTGAGGGCAATTAGGGACACCCTTGAAAGAGAGGGTTTCAAAGAAACGGGAATCTTGGCCTATGCTGTGAAGCATGCCTCTTCCTTTTATGGGCCATTTCGTGATGCAGCTGATTCTGCACCACAGTTTGGCGACAGAGCAAGTTACCAGATGGATCCTGCTAATGCCAGGGAGGCTGTTAAAGAGGCATTGATAGATGTTGAAGAAGGTGCCGATATTATTATGGTCAAACCTGCATTACCGTGTCTGGATATTATTCATCGCGTTCGCACTCACGTAGATCTTCCTGTAGCAGCATACAATGTGAGCGGGGAGTACGCCATGGTCAAGGCAGCTGATCAAAGAGGTTGGATAGAGGGAGAAAAGGTAATGATGGAGATGCTCCTTTCTATCAAGAGGGCCGGGGCAGATGTTATCCTCACCTATTTTGCCAAAGAAGCAGCTAGGGTATTGATTGAGCATGCAGGGAGATAAGCCGAAAAAGGGTGAGAGGTTTGAGGATGGCCCTCAGCTTCGTATACTAGCCTGGGAAGTTACCCGGTCATGTAATCTCAATTGCGTTCATTGCCGAGCATCATCAGATTTTGGTCCCTATCCTCAGGAACTGGACGCAATCAAGGCAATGGAGGTAATAGACCAAATTGGCGAGGTCGGTAAACCAATTGTTATCCTTACCGGTGGCGAACCTCTTCTCAGAAAGGATATTTTCTCCCTGGCAGCGTATGGGGCAAAAAATGGCCTGAGAATGGTGATGGGCTCCAATGGAACCTTGATTACTCCTGCTGTTGCAAAACAGATTAGTGAGTCCGGGATTAAGCGGGTAAGTATATCTGTTGATGGGGCTACCAGTGAGAGTCACGATGCGTTCCGACAGGTTAAAGGGGCCTTTCATAGAGCCGTGAAAGGAATAGAAAACCTGAAAGAGCAGGGGGTTGAATTTCAGATCAACACCACCCTGACCAGACACAATCTGTCCGAGGCAGAAGCCATTCTCGACCTTTCAGTGCGTCTTGGGGCAGCTGCGCACCACATTTTTTTACTCGTTCCTACGGGGCGCGCTAAAGAGATGGTCAGCCAGGAGTTAAGTGCCCAGGAATACGAGGATATGCTCCACTGGTTTTATCAACAGCAAGATAGTGTTCCCCTTCAGGTTAAGGCTACCTGCGCACCGCAATACTATAGAATCTTAAGGCAAGAGGCGCAGTCCAAGGGGGAGAGAGTGGATCCAGAAACCCATGGCTTGGACGCTGTAACGAGAGGTTGCCTGGCTGGAATTTCTTACTGTTTTATTTCTCATGAAGGCATTGTACAGCCGTGCGGGTACTTGGAATTGAATTCGGGAGATTTACGGGAATCCACCCTGAAAGATGTATGGAGCAATTCTTCTGTTTTTGCAAACCTCAGGGACTTTTCCAAATACAAGGGAAAATGCGGCCGCTGTGAATATATTGCTGTTTGCGGTGGGTGCAGAGCACGGGCTTATGCGGCTACTGGGGATTACCTGGCGCAAGAGCCATTGTGTGCCTATAATCCTATGGGGTGAAGGAGCCGTATGGATGATACTGACAGGAGACTTCTCAACGAGATCCAATCAGATTTTCCAATTACCCAAAGGCCCTATAAAGATTTGGGGGTTCGTGTAAACTGTTCTGAAGAGGAGACCCTTGAGCGAGTAAGGCGATTGAAAGAGGAGGGGATTATCCGGCGGATAGGAGGCAATTTCGATTCTAAGAGACTTGGTTTTGCTACTACTCTCTGTGCAGGCAAGGTAGCAGACGATAAGATCGATAGATTTGTCGAGGTGGTGAACCAGTATCCTGAGGTAACCCACAATTATCTGAGGGATTACCCGTATAACATATGGTTTACCTTTGTGGCGCGCGATTCAGATATGGTACAGAGATATATCGAGGAAATAAAGGAGCAAACTGGGGTAAGGGAAATCCTTGATTTACCAGCGGTAAAAGTTTTCAAGATACGTGTTGATTTTGATCTTAGCTGATTTATTCGTCTTCGTCAGAATACCCTGTTCCGCTTATTATACAGCGGGACTGCAGGGAGCTTCATTGATGGGCTTTTCACCGGTGAGCACTAAGGGGGCTGAGGCTGTTCGAGGGGTGCGGGTATTTTACTCGGCCCCTTGATTCAAAGGAGGAATAGAGATTTGCCTATTGGATGTTGAGGCTTTGTAGGATAAGGGCTTCTTCTTCCTCACTCATCAACCCTTCTTTCTTAAGGAGGTCTCCGATCCCGTCTTTTCTCAGGGCGTCTATGGCCAATATGGTTTTGTTGCTCTTACCTTTGGTGGAGAAGAAGGTGTATTGTAAGGTAAAGGTTGATTTTCTAAGGAGCCGAGTACTGCGATTCGTTAAGATGACGTGATAACTCAAGAGGAGGTAAAATATTGCTCCCAAAACAACAAACAGCAATAGATTTTTCACTCGCGGCATTGTGGTATGGATATCCTTGATATTCTAAGCTAGGTGGTGGGCGATGCGGGACTCGAACTCGCGACCTCTGGTTCCGGAGACCAACGCTCTATCCACCTGAGCTAATCGCCCACTCATTAATCTATACCTTATTTTATGGGTGAGATCAAGGGTGAAAGGTCTAGTATCGCTCAAAAGTGTTTACTCAATGGTATATTGGTTAGAGAACGTGTACATACTTACCTCTATCCGGCCATGCCCATTTTCTCAAGGCGCTATCTATAGGCCTCAAGGGATGTGGTCAAATATGTGGGGTTTAGATGAACCAGGCTACAACTCCCAGGGCTTCCGAGGTGTAAACCCCACATATTTAACCACCGCAAGACCCGGTGGAATTTTTTTGAGATATCGCCTTTCAAAAACAGCCATGACCTCCTTTAGAACGCGAACGACTACTCACTATGGTTCAGGCCAACACTTTTGAACGATACCAAAGGTTTATTATTGGAAATGTGTAGAAGGGGGTTTATTTGAAAGCTGAAAAGTATTTACTTTATCGTGAGAAAGTAGGTATGATGGAAGAGAAAGCGTGTATATAGTAGAGTGGCAGCGTGGATTAGAAAAGTTTTGTAAGTGAGAAAGATTTTTGTTGCTATCTCTATTTTTTTTTGGTAGTTCTACAGAGTTAATTTTTTGCTATTTTTATGCCAGCGTAGCTCAGCAGGCAGAGCAACTGATTTGTAATCAGTGGGTCGGGGGTTCGATTCCCTTCGCTGGCTTCAAGATGGATACTTTGGGAGAGGTTCCCGAGCGGTCAAAGGGAGCAGACTGTAAATCTGCCGGCTCAGCCTTCGGAGGTTCGAATCCTCCCCTCTCCACCACCGAGCGAAGAGTTTACATTAGGGAAGATAGCGTAAAAGCGGGAATAGCTCAGTTGGCTAGAGCGTCAGCCTTCCAAGCTGAGGGTCGCGGGTTCGAGTCCCGTTTCCCGCTCTTATTTTGGGTTATACATGAACGAGTGCCCACGTAGCTCAGTTGGTAGAGCACATCCTTGGTAAGGATGAGGTTCACCGGTTCGATCCCGGTCGTGGGC
>JAUVXZ010000003.1 GCA_030603345.1 Pseudomonadota bacterium | reverse complement strand
GATCATAATAATTACCACCTAGTGATGAAATGAAAGGAGCGTTTCCATGGAAGACAAGATTATCGTGTTTGATACTACCTTGAGGGATGGGGAGCAGTCTCCAGGCTTTAGCATGAACACTGCTGAGAAAATCCACCTTGCCTCCCAGTTGGAAAACCTAAAGATAGACGTACTTGAAGCAGGTTTTCCGTCCTCTTCCGAAGGAGATTTTGAGGCAGTTCAGATGATCGCTCAAAAGGTTAGGACCGTGCAGGTAGCTGCCCTTGCTCGAACCTCTAAAGAAGATATTGACGCCGCATGGGGTGCAATCAAACAGGCTGCAAATCCCCGTATTCATGTTTTCATTGCCACCTCTGATATCCACCTTAAGCATAAATTGAAGATGAGTAGAGATCAGGTCATCAACCAGGCAGTTGACGCAGTAAAATACGCCGCACAATTCACGAACAATGTCGAGTTCTCAGCTGAGGACGGTTCCCGAAGTGACCGAGACTTTCTTTGCAAAGTTTTTGAGGCGGCTATTTCAGCCGGAGCCACCACAGTCAATCTTCCTGACACCGTGGGTTATGCTATTCCTGCTGAGTTTGCTGACCTTGTTGTCTATGTGAAAGGTCACACGCCAAATATCGGCAAGGCAATTCTAAGCGTTCACTGTCACAACGATCTGGGCCTGGCCACAGCCAACACCTTGGCGAGTATCAATGCTGGAGCAAGGCAGGTTGAGGTTACGGTAAATGGGATTGGAGAGCGTGCAGGCAATACATCTCTTGAAGAGGTCATTATGGCCCTCCACACCAGGAGGAATTATCTGCCTTATTATACAGAAATTGATACCAGAGAGATATATCCATCAAGCCGTTTGCTCGCAATGATTACCGGAATACCGGTCCAGCCCAATAAAGCCATTGTAGGAGCGAATGCCTTTGCCCACGAGGCTGGCATTCATCAGGATGGGGTCTTAAAAAATAAAACCACCTATGAAATCATCGAGCCTGCTACCGTTGGTTTGAAAACCAATCGTCTTATTATGGGGAAGCATTCAGGCCGGCACGCATTTAGGGATCGTTTGAGGAAGCTCGGGTATGAATTGTCCAAAGGAGATATCGACCGTCTGTTTACAAAGTTTAAAGACCTTGCAGACAAAAGGAAGGAAATCGTGGATGAGGATTTAGAAGTCCTCGTTGCCGAAGAGGTGCTAAGAGTTCCAGATACCTATAAACTCAAGTACCTTAATGTGATCAGCGGGACTGCAACTGTCCCCACCGCGACAGTACAATTGGAGATCCAAGGCAAGGAAAAACAGAAGGCAGGGTTTGGCATAGGTCCCATTGATGCCACTTACAATACTATTGCAAAGATGACCGGAACGAAATCCAAACTACTTCGATTCTCTATTGATTCGTTAACTGGCGGGACAGATGCCCAGGGAGGCGTGACGGTGCGACTGGAAGAAAACGGGGTGCAGACACTCGGTAAAGGGAACGATCCTGACATTATAGTCGCCAGTGCAAAGGCCTTTATTAATGGATTGAATAGACTGGCACATCTTAAGCGGGACTCATCGGCTCACAAGACCAAGTGAGCCAACAATGCTCACGTACTCTGTCGGCTCTCCGCGGAGGGGATAGGAGGAGAACATAAAAGATGCCCATGACCATGACTGAAAAGATACTTGCTCAGCACGCCTCCCGTACCGATGTCTCCCCTGGGGATCTCATAGAGGTTAAGGTGGATCTAGCCATGGCCAATGATATCACTGCCCCGTTGGCGATAGCGGTTTTCAACGAGGTAGGAAATCAGCCGGTATTCGATCCCAACAGAATTGCGCTCATCCCTGACCACTTTGTGCCTAACAAGGATATTGAGTCAGCCGAGCAGGCCAAGGTGATGCGGGAATTTGCCGTTCACCATCAGATTCACCATTACTATGAAGTGGGGCAGTCCGGTATCGAACATGTACTTCTGCCTGAAAAGGGCCTCGTCATACCTGGAGATCTGGTTATCGGGGCAGATAGCCATACCTGTACGTACGGCGCCTTGGGCGCCTTTTCCACCGGTGTCGGGAGTACCGATCTCGGGGTAATACTGGCCACCGGCAAGACCTGGCTTAAGGTACCTCCAACAATCAAAATCGAATACGAGGGCTCTCTGCTGCCCTGGGTGAGGGGAAAAGACCTTATACTCTATACCTTGGGCACGTTGGGAGTTGACGGCGCAAACTACTGCGCCTTGGAATTCTCTGGGAGCGTTATCGAAGAGCTTCCCATGGCTCAACGGTTCACCATGACCAATATGGCTATCGAGGCCGGAGCAAAAAACGGCATAATTGAGCCAGACGAGATTACCTTGGCATTTGTGGCTGAAAGATCCCACAGAACGCCACTTGTCTGCATCAGTGATCCTGGTGCAGACTATGAAAAGGTAATCAAGATCGTGGTGGATACTATCGAACCTCAAATAGCCTTGCCCCACTCTCCGGCCAATGTCCGGCCTTTATCAAAGGTTCCACATATATCACTCGACCAGGTCTTTATAGGGTCCTGCACCAATGGCTACTTGGAAGATCTTCGGGAAGCAGCCACCATACTCAAAGGCAGAAAGGTTGCTAAGGGAATCAGGCTCATCGTCATTCCTGGTTCCCAACTCATCTACAGTGAAGCTATTGAGCAGGGGATCATAAAGACACTGATTGATGCTGGTGCGGTTATTGGCCCTCCCTGCTGTGGACCGTGTCTGGGTGGCCATCTTGGTATCCTGGCCGAGGGAGAGAGAGCCGTTTCCACCAGCAACAGAAATTTCATCGGTCGAATGGGGCACCCCAAGAGTGAGGTATATCTGGCAAGTCCAGCCATTGCTGCAGCCTCAGCTGTTGTGGGGTATATTGCCGGACCGGAGGAGCTTTAGATGAAGGTCCAGGGCACCGTTTGGAAGTTTGGAGACAATGTGGACACCGATCTCATAATTCCCGCGCGGTTTCTGAACAGCTCTGATAGAGACGAGCTTGCAAGGAATTGTTTTGCCGATATAAGACCCGGCTTTATGGATATGATTTCCCCGGGCGATATACTTGTGGCTGGGAATAATTTTGGATCTGGATCCTCTCGGGAACACGCTCCTCTCGCCATCAAAGCAGCTGGAATTGGCGTTGTCGTAGCAGAAAATTTTGCTCGCATCTTTTATAGAAACGCCTTCAATGTGGGTCTCCCCATCCTGGAATCCAAGGAGGCGCCTCAGTCTGTTAACGAAGGTTCTTTGGTATCCGTTGATCTAGCAACCGGGGAGATAGTGAATATGAATACCGGCCAGCAGTTTTTTGCCAAGCCAGTCCCCAGGTTCATGAGGGAGATAGTAGATGCCGGGGGATTGGTTGAGTACGTCAAGAAAAAGGGGTTAACCGGACGAGGGGCATCATGAGGTAGGCCTAAGAGAAAAGAACAGCAACCTAGCAAAAGAGGAGAGATAAGACTTGAAAATCACTGGCGCTCAAATCCTGATGGCGATTTTTAAGGAGGAAAGAGTTGACACTGTATTTGGTATGACGGGTGGTGCTGCCATCGATATCTTCGATGAGCTGGCTCGAACCAATATTCAACATATTATGGTCAGACATGAGCAGGGGGCTGTGCATGCCGCTGATGGCTATGCCAGGGCAAAGAGATCTGTTGGGGTATGCATTGTAACGTCAGGGCCGGGAGCAACCAACACCGTTAGTGGCCTTGCTTCTGCCTATATGGATTCCATCCCGGTGGTTGTTTTTACCGCACAGGTACCTACAAACCTTATAGGAAATGATGCCTTCCAGGAGGTTGATATTGTAGGTATTACCCGACCATGTACCAAACATAACTATCTTGTACGAAGCATTGAGGATCTGGCACGGACTGTTAAAGAGGCTTTCTACGTCGCTCGATCCGGACGCCCTGGTCCCGTGCTTGTAGATATCCCAAAAGATATCATCCAGGGTAAAACAGCATATAAACCCTTACGTGCGCCCTCTCTAAAGTCTTACAATCCAACCTACAAGCCGAATATGAAGCAGGTCAAAAAGGCTATCAACCTCATAAGAGAGGCGAGAAAACCGGTTATATTTGCCGGTGGGGGCGTAATTCTTTCAGGTGCATCCAGAGAACTTGCCGAGTTTGCCAGAAGACTCAATGCCCCTGTGACAGCTTCTCTCATGGGTCTCGGTGCATTTCCCGGAACTGATGAGCTATGGCTCGGAATGCCTGGGATGCATGGTACCTACCGTGCAAATATGTCCATCGGATCGTGTGATCTTTTAATCGGGATTGGCGTTCGTTTCGATGACAGGGTAACAGGAAAGATCGATACCTTTGCTCCCCATGCCAAGATTATTCATATCGATATCGATCCTACCTCTATACGAAAAAATATCCCGGTAGCAGTCCCTATAGTCGGGGATTGCAAGATCGCACTTGGTGAGCTTAAAAAGCTCATGGATGAGGAAGCATTAATAATAGACCCATACAAAAACAAACCTTGGCTGGACCAGATAGAGGAATGGAAGAGCACCAATCCTTTGTCCTATGAGCAAATGGATATAATCAAACCCCAGTATGTCATCGAAAGGCTCTATGACATGACAAACGGACAGGCCATTATCACCACTGAAGTAGGACAGAATCAGATGTGGGCAGCTCAATACTATCACTTTGATCAGCCAAACTCCTTTATTACCTCTGGCGGGCTCGGTTGCATGGGCTTTGGTTTTCCAGCTGCTATAGGTGCACAGGTGGCCTCTCAGGATAAATTGGTTGTAGATATAGCCGGCGATGGGAGCATCCAGATGAACATCCAGGAGATGGCAACCGCCGTGCAATATAGCCTTCCGGTCAAGATAGTTATTCTCAATAACAAATATCTTGGTATGGTCCGGCAATGGCAGCAATTATTCTATGAAAAGAGATATGCCTCCACCAGCATAGATGAGGCGCCGGACTTTGTGAAGCTCGCTGAATCTTACGGAGCCGTTGGTCTGAGGGCTACGCGACCACAAGAGGTTGTGCCCGTTCTCAAGGAAGGTCTAAGCACACCAAAGCCGGTTATTATGGATTTCTGGGTAGACCGCGAAGAATGCGTATACCCGATGGTCCCAGCAGGAGCGCCAATGACCGAGATGCTTCTCGTGTAAATGGAGCATATTATGAGAACAATGACCGAAGAAAAACATACTATTTCACTGTTAGTGGACAATCAACCAGGCGTGCTTTCCCGCATTGCTGGGATGTTTAGCGGTCGTGGCTACAATATAGAGAGCCTTTGTGTCGCTGCGACCATGGACCCCCTTGTATCCAGGATAACGCTGGTCACGACCGGAGATCAACTCATTATCGAGCAGATCAATAAACAGCTCAACAAATTGGTTAATGTAATCAAGGTTCATGATCTGACTGAGACGGATTTTGTGGAGCGTGAAACGGCTCTGGTGAAGGTAAGAGCAAGGCCGGGGCACAAAGCCGAGATTTTACGACTTGTAGATATCTTCAAATGTAAGGTAGTGGATACGAATACTACCCATTATACCATTGAGGTAACAGGCACGGTGGAGAAATTATCGGCATTCCTAAACCTTTTGAAACCGATGGGAATCAAGGAGATTGCGCGGACCGGCTCTATCGCACTGTCGCGGAATAACAAATAACGATTCCACACGAAACTAACAGGAGGATCTTTATGGCAAAAGTTGATTTTGGCGGAGTAGTAGAGGATGTGGTTACTTCCGAGGAATTTCCATTAGAAAAGGCGCAGGAGGTTCTGGCCAGCGAAACAGTGGCTGTTCTTGGGTATGGCGTTCAAGGTCCTGCACAATCCCTGAATATGAGAGATAACGGGATTAACGTTATTGTGGGCCAAAGAAAAGAAGAGCAAGTATTTTGGGATAAGGCCATCAGTGACGGTTTCAAGCCAGGAGAAACCCTTTTTCCACTGGAAGAGGCCGCAGAACGGGGAACCATTATTCAGATGTTAATCTCCGATGCAGGACAGGTGGCTGTGTGGCCCAAGATCAAGGGGCATCTCAAAGCAGGGGATGCCGTCTACTTTTCTCACGGGTTTTCCATTGTGTATAAGGATCAAACAAAAGTCATCCCGCCGGAAGATGTGGACGTGATCATGGTAGCACCCAAGGGCTCGGGCACTACGGTGCGGTCTAATTTCCTGGAAGGAAAGGGAATAAACGCAAGCTATGCGGTGTTTCAGGATTTTACGGGGAGAGCAGAGGAGAGGACACGTGCCTTGGGGATTGCTATCGGTTCTGGATACCTCTTCCCCACGACCTTCGAAAAAGAGGTGCACAGTGATCTTGTTGGGGAGCGGGGTGTTCTCATGGGTTGCCTGGCCGGTGTCATGGAGGCCCAGTACAATGCGCTTCGCAAGCATGGTCATAGCCCCAGCGAGGCCTTTAACGAGACCGTAGAAGAACTCACCCAGAGCCTCATTCGCCTCGTCGCTGAAAATGGTATGGATTGGATGTACGCGAACACGAGCACAACCGCACAGAGGGGAGCTCTTGACTGGAGGCACAAGTTCAGGAATGCCGTCGCCCCACTCTTTGAAGACCTTTACGAAAGTGTTGTTTCAGGTGAGGAGACCAGGATCGTCCTCCAGGCCAACAGCGCACCAGACTATAAAGAGAAGCTCGGAAAAGAGTTGGAGGAGATAAGAAACTCGGAGATGTGGAGGGCCGGTGCAGCAGTTCGGTCATTAAGGCCTGAAAGAAGAAAAGGGAAATAGCACCAGTCTTTGCTCCATGTTACAAAGCCAAGGAAACGCTCGGGTCATCACTGATCCTTTGAACGAATTACTGCCAAATGATCCGAAATATGTTGTAAGTAGGGCTTCGAGGGTTGTTGCGCTGACATGGGTGGCAGATTTTACTTGACATTGGGGAGAGGATCGAGAGAATTATAAGTCGTAGAACTGGGGGATCGTTCAGTGGTAGGACGGCAGGTTCTGGCCCTGCAGACAGGGGTTCGAGTCCCTTTCCCCCAGCCATAGGATAGTAAGCAGTGGGGCCTAAACAGGCCGTAAACATCTGACCGGTACTTACTGCCTACTGCATACTCCTTACTTTATCTATGGGGTCCCATCGTCTAGCGGTCTAGGATATCGGCCTCTCACGCCGAAGACACGGGTTCGATTCCCGTTGGGACTACCACAGAGCATCAAGGGGTTGGGTTTTGTTAAGGCCAACCCCTTTTTATTTGCATGCGTTTCCTTTGCTGCCTTCTCAGAGATCAGTTAGTCAATAACCTGAAAACTGAACATAAAAACTTAACAAAGTGATAAAATGTGTTAAAATACAATGTTAAGGATATGAATCTATGGAGTGGCACGCTCCCCAAATCCACGGGAAAAGTTATGTAGCCACCGTAACCGAGCAATGGCGGAGCGATAAATGAGAAAGGAGTCACGTGTATGACCAAACCAGATTCAACCCCCCCACCTAACTTCATTCGCAATATCATTGATGAAGACCTAAAAACAAACAAATATGGTGGTCGCGTTCATACCCGCTTTCCACCGGAACCAAACGGCTATCTCCATATTGGACATGCCAAGTCCATTTGCCTCAACTTTGGTCTGGCTGCCGATTACGGAGGGCCCTGCAATTTGCGATACGATGACACGAATCCAAGCAAAGAAGAGCTTGAATATGTGGAGTCGATCAAGGAAGACGTTCGATGGCTTGGATTCGATTGGGAAGACCGAGAGTTCTACGCATCAGACTACTTTGAGCAATTATATGAATATGCCATACAATTGATAAAAGCAGGCAAAGCTTATGTTGATGACTTGAGTGCAGATGAGATCCGTGAATATCGAGGCACTTTAACTAAGCCAGGGAAAGAAAGCCCTTATCGGAATCGTACGGTGGAAGAAAACCTAGAGTTATTCGAGCGCATGCAGGCAGGCGAATTCGAGGACGGTTCCCGTGTGCTTCGGGCAAAGATTGATATGGCATCACCAAATCTGAATATGCGGGACCCAGTGATGTACCGAATCCTTCATGCTGAACATCACCGATCGGGCAACAAATGGTGCATCTATCCGACATATGACTTTACCCATGGGCAGTCGGATTCCATCGAAGAGATCACACATTCCATATGCACGCTTGAATTTGAAGATCATCGCCCATTATACGACTGGTTCCTTGATGAATTGAACCTGTATCATCCCCAGCAAATTGAGTTTGCCCGCCTCAACCTCAGCTACACCGTAATGAGTAAGCGAATGCTTCTGGAGTTGGTAGAACACGGGCATGTCACTGGATGGGACGACCCACGGATGCCTACTATATCTGGCTTCAGGAGACGGGGCTACACGCCGGAGTCAATCCGAGACTTTTGTGAGCGCATCGGTGTGGCCAAGAGAGGCAGTATGGTGGATATAGCACTGCTCGAGCACTGCGTTCGCGAAGATCTGAATCGAAGAGCTCCCCGTGTGATGGCAGTACTACGTCCGCTCCGGGTGGTCATAGACAACTATCCAGAGGGCCAGGTAGAAGAGCTGGACGCCTTGAACAGTCCGGAAGATCCCAGTATGGGGACACGGAAAGTGCCCTTTTCACGGGTGCTCTACATTGAGCGGGAGGATTTTCGTGAGGACCCCCCGAAGAAGTTCTACCGTCTGGCCCCCGGTCGCGAAGTACGGCTGCGATACGCGTATTTTGTCAAATGTGTGGATGTGGTTAAGGACGAACAAACCGGCGAGGTGGTTGAGCTCCACTGCACCTATGATCCGGAGACACGAGGCGGTGACTCTCCGGACGGACGCAAGGTCAGGGCAACATTGCACTGGGTTTCAGCTTCACATTCGCTCGAAGCCGAGGTACGTTTGTATGATCACCTCTTCGTCAAACCAGACCCAACCGATAACAAGGATGGTTCTGATTTTGAAACGCATTTGAATCCGAACTCGTTAGAGACATTGACCTCCTGCCGCCTTGAACCAAGTCTGGCAGGCGCAGCACCGGGAAGTCGTTACCAGTTCGAGAGACTGGGCTATTTCTGCGTGGACTCCATTGATTCTTCTCAGGGAGCATTGATCTTCAATCGCACCGCTACGCTCCGGGATACCTGGGCGAAGATCGAGAAGGCGCAAACCAGTATGACAGGAGTCAGGGAGGCTGAAAAAGAAGCCAAAACTGCCAAACGAGAGGTTGGCGCCCCCTCATCGGATAAACGTGAGGATCTTGAGCCTATCGAGAGAGAAATCACCATCGACGATTTTTCCAAGATAGACCTTCGGGTAGGCATCATCCGTGAGGCCAGCCTCCTTGAGGGGTCAAAGAAGCTGATTCGGCTCATGGTCGACCTTGGCGAGGGGCGGCTGCGTCAGACCTTTGCGGGAATCCGCTCTGCCTACCCGGAGCCTGAGAAGCTCGTGGGCAAAAAAGTCATTGTCGTTGCGAACCTGAAGCCACGCCAGATGAGATTTGGCCTCTCAGAAGGTATGGTCCTCTCTGGCAGCGCTGCCGATCGTCTATCTATAGCCACTTTCGACGGTGAACCGCTCCCTGGCGATAAGGTGTCCTAAGAGACCCTTTGCATTGTGAAGGGGAACGCGCCTGAAGCGCAGTTGATGGCGGGCAGGCTCCCGGTGTTTTGCACCACATCATGATCCGGGGGATAGAGCGTCGAAAAATCTTCAGAGACAATAGCTATCACCTGGCTGATTGACTTTCTTGGTTTTTAAGGATGTCCCGCTTTCCGGCAGATATGAGCAGCAGGATCAGACTTCCTAGGCTTTATCCTCCGCTTACTGGAAGAAAAATTGAGATATTATCCCCTACTTTGACCTCTGTTGTTAACTGCTTTTCTGGAACGAGCCCGATCCCATTGAGCATCACCACGTGTGTTTCCCATAGCTTTCCACTGTCACCAGAAAGGGACTCTTCTCTCAAGGACGCCAGGTGTCTCCTTACGAAGAGCTCCATCACAGCCCTTACGGTCGTCCCAGGGGTGACCTCATACTCCTCAGCTCGTTCCACATCCTTGTCCATGATTAGCCCATGGAATTTAACAGTCACCTTTGCCATGGAGGTGGACACTCCTTCCCTCCTGAGCGAGTCCTAGCTTATCTAACACCTCAGGTGTGGGAATCCCATTGTTGTCCCATTGGCGGGTCAAATAGTAATCGTCCAGAAGCTGATCAAGCTCCACAACGTGCCCTTTAGCTGGCCCTTCGGGCATAGGCTCCTTAAGAAGCCTTGCTGGCAAGGTATCATCATCCCTTGTGAAACCCTCCCGTATGTTAAACAATCTCTCCAGGTTCCATATCCGATCCCCGGCCTCCATCAGCTCCTCTGGAGTAATAGTCTTTCCCAACACAAAGGAAAGGAGTCCGGCGATATCCGTCATATCCATTCCATCGTTATGGGGAGGAAAGACACACACCCCAAGGGAGTCGAGGACGGCTGTCTCGTCCTGCACATGTTTGACCACAGCCCCCTTCCCTTCTTTGGACAGTGGGTCAATAAACGGAAGGGCACCGAAGGTCTCTCTGGAGACAAGCCCCCTCTCATGGCATCCTCCTCTTGGCGAAGTAGCGTATTCGATCCCCATTCCCTTGGCACCCCTCGGATCATAACCAGCCAGTTCCAGTCCCTTTACATGCATCACAAGATTATGGGAACCTTTTCCAATCCGGTCTGCTGCTCTTCGCACACCCTCTGCCAGCATGTCCCCTATCCCCTCTCGATAGCCGATGCGACGAATCATTTCAACCATGGCCGAGTGGTTCCCAAACCTTAGATCCAGGTCCTCCAGTTCTTCCTGCTTCAGGAGCCCCCTCTCCATGCACTCCATAGCAAAACCAATAATGTTTCCGGTGGAGATAGTGTCTAACCCCAATTGGTCGCACAACCGGTCGGCGGCAATAATAGCATCTATAGAACTATTTCCGCATTGGGCTCCAAAGGCCCAGAAGGTCTCGTACTCCGGCCCTTCGGTTGTAATTCCCTCATATGGCCCCTCCGCAGCTCTCGTGAGGTTGCCGCAGGCCACCGGACAGGCATGGCAGGTTACCTCTCTGATTACCCTGCGCTGTTGCTCTATGTGGTTGACCTCCCTGATCCCCTCGAACACACCCCCCTGAAAATTCCGGGTCGGGAATATGCCCCTTTCATTAACCAGTAAAAGGTTCTTGGGCGTGCCATATTTCCCAAAAACCTTCAGTCGATCAGTCTTGGGAACCTCTTTCCGAATAGCCATCTGGAGTTCTTTAAAGCCCTGGGGCTCCAGGATGGGAACCTTTCTGGTGCCGTTTACTGCAATAGCTTTGAGGTTCTTGGAGCCCATCACAGCCCCTGCCCCTCCACGGCCTGCCGCGCGTCTGCCACTGATGATACAGGCCAGTCGAACAGCCCTCTCCCCAGCCGGGCCAATGCAGGCGATCTGAACCCTGGGCTCCCTCAACTCCTCGCGGATTTCCTCCTGGCACTCCTCCGTGCTCATGCCCCATAGATGGGAAGCCTTTTTGAATTCAGCGCTTCCGTTATGGATCCAAAGATATATCGGCTCTTCCGATTTGCCCTCTATTATAAGGCCATCGTATCCCGTACAACGAAGTCGTGGCCCAAAAAAACCACCGGCCAGACTCATCAGGATTGTCCCGGAAAGCGGGGATCTGGTCACCACGGTGTACTTGACGCACCATGGAGCACCAGTACCGATCAGGGGGCCGGTTAGGAAGAGGAGTTTGTTTTCCGCCCCCAATGGGTCAGTTGTGGGCTTTAGCTCATCAAAAAGGATCTTGGCTCCGAGGCCCCTCCCACCTAGAAATTTGAGAATCATGGATTCATCGATCCTTTCCTCTCGGAACTTTCGCTGGGTCAGATCAACCCTGAGTAGTGAAAAAAAATACGGCATCTTTGTATACTGTCCCTTTTAACCACTGCTCGCAGGTCTATGATTGTGTTCTTTTGTGGACATACTTCTGGGAAAAGTGGGGCGCTATTTCTTGTGGAAGGGCGGTTCCCTAAAAGAGGGATCTATCTGCCAGTGGATCTTTCCCCACACCACCGACTTTTTCTTTTTTGCCGCCAGTTTGGCCATCTCCTCTATGGGACCGAACGCCATGCATTTGGTCATACAATGATGGACACAGGCAGGCTGCTTCCCATCCATCACCCGGGTCATGCAGAGGTTCCGGAGATCAGTTCCGATCTGGAGGGATAGGTCCTCCCCCAAACCACCGTCTTCTTCTTTTTTGCCGCCAGTTTGGCCATCTCCTCTATGGGACCGAACGCCATGCATTTGGTCATACAATGATGGACACAGGCGGGCTGCTTTCCCTCCATCACCCGGGTCATGCAGAAGTTGCAGAGATCGGTAGGGATTGGTATATATTCGCTGACGATGCCATCCTTCGCACGGTGGAGGCGTTCCACCACACGAATCCCCCATTCGTCGGTTTTGAGGCTATGCTCCTGCTTACAGGCAAGCTCGCAAGAATGGCATCCACTGCACCATTCCCAATCGATATAAAGTCCATATTCCATCAGAGAGTCTCCCTCTTATAAATCCCTTCGATTCCTTCATCGGCCCGGTAGACCTTGCAGAGGAGTGATTTGTACTGCCCCCCTCCAAACCCGCACTTGGCCTGAGTTCCATCGGGGATCAGCTGATTGATGTTTACCTCCCAGAGACCAAAGAGGTCTTCGGCCCGCTTCTCTGGAAGCCACCAGCCATGGGAGGACTGGACCACTTTTGGATGGATCCCATGAAAATATTTGGCCTTTCGCTTGCAGCGGCCATGGGCATTCTCCACCCAGACCCAATCTCCGTCCTCGATCCCCAGGGAAGAGGCCGTGTCAGGATGGATCTCGAGAACCGGATCGGGTTCCAACTCCCTCAAGGGTTTGATATTTCTATGCTCCGAATGAAAATAGAGGACGCTTCGCCTCCCTGTAGTGAGGATTAGGGGATATTCTTTAGCCAGCTCTGGAGTACTATAGGGGCTCATATGGGGTTCTTCGTAATAGGGCAGAGGATCATAGCCCCACCTTTCGAAATGAGTGGAATAGAGTTCAACCTTGCCGGTGGGGGTATTGAAGCCTGGCTTGCCGTCCTTTCGCAAAAGCCCCTTCTCGTGCCTCCGATAGGGCTGGGTTGGGTGCCCTTTGGGTGGAAATACCCAGCCCTTCTCTTTCAGTTGTTCATAGTTCATGCCTGACGGTCTTAAGAAATCGTTAAAAAGGTCCTCTAAACTCTTCCATTTCAGATTGGGGTTCAATCGCCGGGCCAGCTCAAAGCAGATCTCCTCGTCAGGTTTGCATCCTGCTACCTCCACGGATCTCTCCATGGCATTCAGAGGTGTCCACCAGGCCCTGATGCCATCACGTTCGGCCATGGTTGCCGCCGGAAGCACCACATCGGCCAAGGCCACTGCTGTCGGGTTCATAAATAGATCGACAACCACAATGAAATCGAGACGATTCAGGGCCTCATAATATTTCCTCGGATTCGCCGAGGTAGCAAGCATGTTATTGCCAGCGATCCAGGCTCCCTTTAAGGGATACGGCTTGTCTGTAAGCAGGGCCTCGAGGACCATGTCTGCCTGGGCTCTCCAGTGAAATTCCTTGGCTACGGGATACTCATCTATACCGATCCGCTTGGCCATTTGCTCGGGAGTCATCACGTCGCCGTAATACTCTGCAATCGCCTCTTGGCTCATAGGGTAAGGGGGAACATCATAGGCCATTCTGGCAATAGCCATGCCCCCTGGAATATCGATGTTTCCGGTTATAGTCCAAAGGTGGATGATGGAATTGGCCACGAGGGCGCCCTCTGGTGCCAGGTCCACCGGGACTCCCCACTGGATGGATGCCGGCTTACTCTTTGCGAAGAGTCGAGCCGCCTCGATGATCTTTTCCTTTGGGACCCAGGTGATCTGGGAAACCTTCTCCGGGGGGTAGTCCTGCACCCGTTCCGCAAGTTTGTCGAAACCATAGGTCCATTTTTCGACGAACTCCTTGTCATAGATGCCCTCGTTGATAATGACATTGAGAAGCCCCAGGGCAAGGGCCCCATCGGTGCCGGGCCGAAGCTGTAACCAGATGGTCGCCTTAGAGGCTATCCAGGTATAAACTGGATCGACGACCACCGTCTTTGTTCCCCTCTTCATCATGTCTATGATCCAATTGGCATTGAATCCGTCGTTGCATGTTTTAGCAGGGTTCTGTCCCCAGATCATGCAACATTCGGGAAGGACGAACTCTGGATCTTCGTACCGATCTTGGGAAAATTGGGAACAATCGGGCACCGTATAGTCCCCCTGGGTCATTCGCATACAGACAAGCCTGGGATGGAAGCAGGAATTGCCGGTAAGTCCTCCCTGGAGCCAATTCGGGCTTCCATAGGAATATCCCAGCAGCAGGAGCCAGCCCCCCACGTTTCTTCCTGTTCCCTGGATGAAGAGCATAGACTCAGCCCCGTACTTTTCCCGTATGTCCTCCATTCTCCCCTCTATGAGGTCGTAAGCCTCATCCCAGGAGATCTTCTCCCATTTATTCTCTCCCCGCTTGCCGGTTCTCTTTAAGGGGTTTTGTAACCGGTCCGGATGGTAGATATAGTCCTTTATAGTGAGAGCTCTTGGGCAAAGCCTACCATTGTTGTAAGGATGATCCGGGTCTCCCTCCATTTTTACCAACTTCCCATCCTTGACATCAATAAACACCCCACATCCCCCGTGACACCCAGGACCTGCAGACCATGTCACTGTATGTACTCTTCTATCTGGCTCATTGCTCTTCTTCACTACACTTTCCTCCTTTCAATCGATCCCTAAACCTTCTAGGTTCCAAAAGCCTCCTGGAATATAGCAATTGCGTTTTCCTCAGAGACCTCTCGAATGTTCATGGGAAGAAGCCTCTGGCCAACCATATGGGCCCTCAAAGCCAGGGGCCTCAGCTCATCCTCACTTATCCCATAGTCCTTGAGGCAGGACGACATCCCTACCTCATGTAATATGCGCAAGACGGCCTCAGAGGCCTTCAGAGAGGCCTCCTCAACGGAGAGTCCCTCCACCCTTTCTCCTAGATCTTTTGCGATGTCCGCATAAAATACCTCGTTGCCAACCCGGTTGAATCTCATCACCCAGGGCGCCAGCACAGCCAGGGTCCGACAATGGTTAAAGCCCTCCCTTGAGTCCAGTCCCAGTGCAAGTGCATGAATTGCTCCGAGCCCGCTGTTCGTAACTCCAATGGCTGCGAGGGTAGCTGCCCTGGCCATGGCCTCTCTTGCCTCCATATCCGAACCATCCCGGTATGCTCTCCCGAGATACCTTCCAATCAGTCGCATCGCCTCTGATGTATACATCTTTGATACAGGATTACCGTCACGGGCTGTATAGCCCTCCACTGCATGCACAAGGGCATCCAGTCCCGTCTCTGCCGTAAGCCTTGGGGGCATATGCAATGTGAGCTCTGGATCAACGATAGCAGCCTCTGCCATGGTGCGAGGGTCCCAAATCGATTTCCTGCACTCTTCCTCCGGAACGTGTACGACTGCCGCTTGGGTGACCTCTGTGCCACCCCCAGCTGTAGTGGGCACCAAAACCGCAGGTATCCCCTTTCTCATCAACCGATCTCTACCAAGGAGAGGTCTCATTCCTTCCTCGTGCACTGCCACAACTGCTGCCCCTTTCGCCACGTCCAGGGGAGAGCCACCTCCAATGCCTACAATCAGATCATATCCCCTTTCCCGGACCCTTTGAGCACATTCTTCAACAATCGCCACATCCCCTTCTGGTTTGGGATTGATAAAGGTCTCCACTCGATGTTTATACGATCCCATAGCCTCAAGGGCGCGATCGACGATGCCCAGTTTCGTGATAGTCGGACCAGTAACAATCAGGATTCTCCTCGGCTCCATCAACCGCAGGATTTCCTCTAGGCCTTGTAAGGCCCCTCGACCCATATAAAGGATCTTGGGCTGGACTATACGATACATCAGCTCCCCAAATCTAAATTAGCAAAAGATACAGTGTGAATTTTAGAATAGCTTGACTCTGCAAGTTGTGTATGTTCTAAATTATATCCTCTTAGTTGTCAATTTTTTTGACCCTGTGTGCTAATAATAGGAAGATGGATGCGAGAACATACAATGATCCTACCTTTGAAGGATAGAAAAATTCTTGTAACTGGTGGTACAGGTTTCATAGGTGGTTTTGCAACGGAAGCCCTCACAAACCGAGGGGCTGAAGTAGTCTGCTTTGACGCGAGACCTCCTGAGATTAAGAGAGACGACATTACATTTGTTGAAGGAGATGTGACCAGCTCAAAGGTATTAACGACTATAATTCAAGACAAGAAGATTGACACTATAGTTCATCTAGCAGGGTTCGGCACGACGATGGTCCAAAGCAATCCTGAACTGGGAGTCAGGGTCAATATTATGGGTATGAGCAGTGTGCTGGAAGCAGCCCGTATGGCTAAGCTTAAGGTCGTGTTCACCAGCTCGATTGCAGTTTACGGGCAGATCATGCCGAAGGAAGCGAGAGGAGCCAGTGAAGATAGGGAGGTCAATCCAGTTACCGTCTATGGCGCAGGAAAATTGTTGTGTGAGAAGATGGGGCAGGCGTATGCTCAGAACTACGGAGTGAAGTTTGTCGCATTAAGACTCATGGCTGTGTATGGATTCACAGATCTTGCTCGGCGAGGAGTAAAGCATCCAACCTTTAGTGACCATGCAAGAAGGCTGATCGAGCTCCCGCTTGCAGGACACTCGGTGGTTGTGGAGAAAGGTGGTAGACAGCCCTGTGACTTTGTGTATGTGAAGGATGTTGCTCAAGCCATAACCAAAGCCTGCGCGGCCGACGATCTCAAACACAGTGTATTCAACATCGGTTCGGGCGAGGTGAGAACTCTAGAAGAGTTTGCAGACATCATAAAGAAGTATAAACCTGACGCGGATGTTAGGGTTGGTGAAAAGCCCGACCCTGCCTATCCCTTTATGGGTCCGGTTGATATCTCCCGGGCCATTGAAGAATTGAACTACAAACCTACACCCTTCTCAGAGTGCATACACGACTACGTCGAGTTAATAAAAGCCAGGGGGGTGTCTTAGAGCTATGCAGCTTACAAAAACAGAGGAAGAGATGCTCGCTGGCAAAATGGGTCCAGCTGTAGAGCTCGCTATGAAGGCGATAGTCCAGATGGGGGAAGGATTGGATGCGGAACGCCTAATAGCCACAGAAGGAAGCCATCTTGGCAATGTTGATCTGCTTCGCCATTGTACAGGCTATATAGGTATTGTGAAGAAGTTCGTCGATCTGGGTGCGGATGTACAGGTTCCCACATCCGTAAATCCTTACCCTGCAGACCCAAGAAACCCAGAGTCACCATCCATTCCTGAAGCATTCCAAGGCTCAAGTCCGTTGGAGGGCTACTACAGGACGCTGGGAGTAATCCCTAATTGGACTTGTATCCCCTATGTGTATGGAAACATTCCCAGGTTTGGTCAGCATCTCTCGTGGGAAGAATCCTCGGCAGTGATCTACATAAACTCCGTGATAGGCGCTAGGGCCAATAGGGAGCCTATCCTTATGGATCTCGTGAGTGCTATCACTGGAAAAACCGTTTACAGCGGACTCCACATTGACAAAAACAGGAAAGGGGAAATTCTCTGTAATGTAAAGGTGAAAGGGTTGAAGTCGGACGACTTCGCTGCGATCGGCTACTATCTTGGCAAGGTATGTGGCACAAAGATCCCGGTGATAGACGGTATTCAGGAGAAGGCTTCAACTTCCAGCCTCAAGAATATGGGGGCCGCGGCTGCCAGTACAGGCGCTATTTCAATGTACCATATTCCAGGTTTGACGCCTGAAGCCCCTACATTAGAAAGGGCCTTTGGAGGTCAGAAACCAGTTGAAATAGTTGAAATCGACGATACTGTGCTGAGGAAAACCAAGGAAGAGATGTCTAGTGCTGAAGCTGGAGGCGAGATAGATATTGTTGGTGTTGGTTGCCCTCACTATACCTTCGAAGAGGTGGCGTCAATTGCTAGGCTATTGAAGGGAAAGAAGGTGAAGGATGGGGTTCAACTTTGGGTCTGCACCCATAATGGTGCTATCGATCTGGCTAAACAACAAGGTATAGCCCAGATCATCAAGGAGGCTGGAGGTAGACTCTTTTCCGGGTGTATATATTGCCTCCACGCCGTCAATCCTTACTCAGATATGCGACTTATGAGCGATTCAGGCAAGATCTGTTACTATAGACGGGCTGTGTATGGAAGTCAGCGTGAATGTATAGCAGCAGCCATAAGTGGAAGGGCTTAAGGAGGGATGGAGATGCGTAAAGTTGTTCTCAAGGGCCGTGGACTCAACCGTGGAATTGCTAAAGGGGAGGCGCTCGTCACAAAACCGATAAATTTCTTCGGAGCATATATGCAAGGAATTCTCTCAGGAAAGCTCTCCAAGATAGAAGATACCAAGCATGAGCTATTTGGGAAGAGTCTTGAGGGAAAGATACTGGTATTCCCCTTCAGCATAGGCTCTCTGGCCGGTGGAGTTTCCCTGCTTGAAGCAATAATGCAAGGAGTAGGGCCTAAGGCCATAGTAAACAGCAAAACGGATGGCGTATTACTTGCCGGACCGGTCTTCGCCCGTGTCTTTTATGACATCGAGGTTCCAGTAGTTGACAGTCTAGACAAAGATCCCTTCAAGACCATAAGGGACGGGGACTACCTTACCGTTGACGGAACTAAAGGAACCGTCGAGGTGGTTCGAAGAGGATGATCTTAATTTGGGCTTTTACGAGCCATCCAACTTGGGAAGCGGATAGGTGACAGGATACCGTTTATGAAGTTCTCAGTATTTCTTGTTGATAACACTCTATCTGATCATTCCACCTTAATGATAATGAGATGATAGGGAAGGCTCTTGACAGCTCGCTTGCTTCAGGAATCTTCTGCTGGGGGTGCCTTGATTACTATTGCCTTTAGAGATTTAGAATCACTCAGGTTTAAAGTGGCATGCTTTACCCCTGCGGGAATAAAGACCACGGAACCTGGGCCGATTTCGCTCCTCATCCCCTCTGCTTCCGTAATACCTTTGCCCGAAAGGATATAGATAACTTCTTCTTGATTGGGATGGGAGTGGGGTTTGTGGACATAGCTAGGGAGGTATTCGGTTATGTTTACCTTAATCCTCTTTGATCCCACGGTCTGAGGCCCTACGAGATTCTTTGTCAGTCCCCATTCCACTTTCTCGTAATCTACTTCATCAACCAAGACAATTCTTCGCATTTCACACTCCTTTCGTGTTTTTGAATGCCCAATTTATGATCATAATTAGTCTCTTCCTTCAACTCACGAGCGTTACAGCGGCTAACACTGCGGCTCCCAGTAAATCCAAGAAAATATTCGGTGCGAATAATCACAGAGCGGCAAATCCTAACAAGCCAAATAACACAAATGTCAACTTCGCTAATCCCCCCGTCACTTTCTACTTCTTTGTTTAGGCAAAATTTCTGGAATTTTCAGTACGTCTTTATCCAGTCTCCAATTGCTATCACCCCCTTCGGGTTCATTTTCGTGGGAGCGACTCCATATCCTTATCCATCATAAGGCCATGAAATGTAACGCTCACCCTGGGCTATTCGGTTGGCGATGGATATGCCTTTTTGCTATGACTTAGTTTTAGCCCTACCAATGCCTCAAGTGTCTTTATGCCAATTCCAGGTGGTTCAAGCACAGGGACGCCAAGTTTCTTTTCAATTCTCTCCCTCGATCCAAACCCTATAGTAGCTAACATGGTTGCATGTCCTGCAGCTATTAAATTAGCACCCTGTTCATCAATTTGACATCGCCCTATCTCGACAAATCTATTCTCTATCTCATCTTTATATGCCTCCTCTATAGGCAAATTAAGTGGAATCATGGACACCATACGATCATAACAGCCCATTGACTTTATCTTCCGCACAAGTTCCGGCATTGTTTTATCATTTGCAACCACCACCCCAAATCTATCTGTTAACTGATATGCCATATGATACATGGCTGAACCAAAACCCACCACGGGAATATTGACTGCTGCACGAGCAGCCTCAATACCAAAGTCTCACGTCCCTTGAAGAGCAACACCGTCAAAACCTGCCTTTTCTGCCTTTATTGCCTGCTCTACCGCACCAGGCGCAATGAGCACAAAATCAATAAGGCTGCGAATTGATTTTGTCCCTCCTGATGGAAATGCTTTTATTTGTGTTCCAACAGAAGCAAAGTGATTGAGATACTTTTCTTTTTGTTCACAAAGTTCTTCATCGTAATCACCAGGCAGAATAACTGCTAATTTCATCTTTATATCTCCTTCCTATGTAGAGAAATCCCATTTTTGGTTGAACTTCCATAATAAAAAATTTTACCAATCCCCTAAGGACAAGTCAAACTATTCCAAAATAACGTCACACCCACCAAAACCCATGATAAATAACCAGGAAGGTGGCGTCAAGTCTCGGACACTCTCTTTCCTTACCTTTGACTGATAGCATAGCTCGATGAACCTCCCCGCCGCAAGCGGACGGGGTATTAAAAACTATAAAATAAACCTAACCCTGGAGACCCTAAGCTGTGACTGAGAGAGGGCGATTTTTTATCTTGACGGTAGGGTTCGCCTTATCCGAAATTTGAACAATTTCTAGATTATTTACTCTTCAATTTTTTTACTTGACACCGCATAAAGGTTAAACTAATAAAGTGGTATTTAATATATCAAGATATCTAAATCTTCCCCTCAAAAAAAGGAAAGTCAAGACAAAGCAAAACAAGGGGTGGTAATATGGAAACCATTGAAATAGATCAAACCTATCTGAGAATGGATACCCAGGGATTTTATAAATTGGACATCCCGGAAAAATTGAACATGGCAAGGCTCATGGTTAACTTCCGGGCTAGCCATGGGAGGGCCCAGGATGTGGCGATCTATGATGAGAACCGGAAGATCACCTACAAAGAACTGAAAGATCTTACGGATCGCTGTGCCAAAGGAGGAAGATGATGCAAAACTATGATGCCATAATTATCGGTGGAGGACACAATGGACTCGTATTGGGTAACTACCTGGTAAAAGCTGGTCTAAAAACGCTCATTGTTGAAAGGAGGCTGGAGGTCGGAGGTGGTTTGAGCACGGAGGAGATCACCATTCCGGGATTCCTCCATAATCTGCACTCCTACTTTCACGATACAATCAACGTAATGCCTCCTTTTGTTGATCTGGACCTGGAAGAATTCAACGCCAGGTATTATCGTCCTCCCGTCCAAGCAGGAATCGCCCTGAAAAGCGGTCATGCCATCACCATGCATACGGACCTGGACAAAACATGTGCATCCATTGCTCGTGTATCCAAGCACGATGCTGAGGCCTACCGGGAGATGACCGAGAATTACGCGAGTTTCATGGAGGCGGCTGTCATGCCGGCCTTATTTACTCGACCCCACCCTCCCTCGAACCAGCTGGCCATTTTAGAGAACAGCCCGGAGGGCCTTGATTTCGTTAGAATGGGAAGACTGAGCCCAAACGATGTGTTGGATGAATACTTTGAAAACGAGCATGTAAAGGCCCTCATTCTTCATCAACTTCCGATTCCAAGAGGGATAGTGCCTGATTATCATGGTCTGGGTACAGTTATCCCTCTGATGGTCAGCCAAGTTGAGCACTCCCAGATCTGTTTAGGAGGCTCGCATGTGCTTGCCCATGCCCTATGGCGGTCGTTTTTTGCCAATGGAGGGATGGCTATAGGGTTCTCTCATGTCAGTAAGATCGTGGTTGAAAATGGCGAGGCCAAAGGCGTTGAGATCCTCGGGGGAGAGAAGTACCGGGCGAATAAATTGGTAGCAAGTGCTGTAGATCTCAAACAGACCTTTCTGGAATTGGTAGGAAAAGAAAACCTGGAGGAGAGTTTTGTTGAAAAGATAGAGAATTTCAAGTTGGATGAATTTTCAATTTTCGGTGTGCACCTGGCATTGAATGAACCTCCTGCTCACACCTGTGCAAGATTTAACCCCGAGATAGATAACGCCTTTAAGCTCAACATTGGCCTGGAAACACCAGAAGACTATCGACTCCTTTGGTCTGAGATAAGGGCAGGGAAGCTTCCGGAACATCTCGGGATGTTCTGTTCCGTGCCCACTCTATTCGATCCCAGCCAAGCCCCTAGAGGCAAGCATACGGCCCTGATATGGCAACCTGCTCCGTATGATCTAAAGGACGGTGGCCCGGAAAAATGGGATGAGATAAAGGGAGAGTACATGGATCTCTGTATCGACAAATGGCGTCAGTATGCACCTAACCTAACCGATGGGAACATCTTGAAGAAAACAGCCCTTTCGCCTCTGGATATCGAGAGAAAACTGTATAATATGAAGGCAGGGGGCGTATTTATGGGTCGATTAATTTTGGGTCAACTGGAGTATTTTCGGCCTTTGCCAGAATTGGCCGAGTTCAGAACCCCGATCAACAATCTCTACCTTTGCGGGGCCTGTTGCCATCCTGGAGGAGGCATCATCGGTGCCCCCGGTGTTATTGCAGCAGAAATCATCGCCGAGGACCATGGACTGAAAACATGGTGGGAATAGTCGGAAGAGAAAACCTTGAGAATCTGAAAGGAGATGAAGGATGACTACGATGGAAAACATTTTGATTGCAGAAAAGGGAATTGACGAAGTTTGGAGTTTTTTTAACGACGTAAATTCGGTCGCAGTTTGTGTCCCTACCATGGTGAAGTATGAAATCATCGATGAGAATACAGTATATTGTGATCTTCGCATAAGACTTGGATTGATACCCCTCGACAGCAAGGCTCGGGTAACAATTACCGAGAGACAGGGCAATCGGCATCTTGAGGCAAGGGGGGAGACAGAGGCCGGAGAAACGCTGAAGAAATTTGGTAAAATAGCCACAGGGACAGTAACGAAATTGCACATCATTTTAGACCTCGAGGAAATCAGCCCTAATATAACTCGTATCCATTATTGTATTAATGCAGATGCAGTGGGTCAAATGAAGCGAATTTACGAGGCTATCATCAAAGGTCAGCGAGCAAAAATCGAGGCCCAATTCGTAGAGAACGTAGCGAAAGGCCTGGGTACAAAGGTCGTCTTCGAAAAGGCAGAAGCTGCTTAACTGAGACTACCGTATTGAAACCAGAGGTTCCTGCCCCGAACGTAGTTCATCCCCGCATGCATCTATGCTGCCATAGAAACCGCTACGCATCATTTCGGCCCCAGAAAGAACCCGCTTTCCGTATTGTTCCAACTTTTGAGGCACACAACAACTCCCTAACCAACTGATTCAAATGGGGAGCATTTCGTTATAAAAACCAGTCGCTATCCGGATTCTCAAATCACAATCGAATGCTGGAAGTGACCGTTTTCTGTTTTACCAAGTTGAGATGATTGGATGGAGATTACACCTCCTTGAAAAAAAGGTTCTAAGCATCCTTGACATATATTGTCTGATCCGTATCGGAAGGCCTCCCCGCAATTGGAACAGAGTCTGGGCTGCTCATAAGGAGCAAGCTTTTCCGGAATTGTCCCGATAACCCCTTTTCTGCAAGTGAGCATGTCTCGCCCACCCTTGATCATCTCCTCTATCAAGGGCTCTAACGGGTTCTCCGTCTTGGGTTTTTCTTTCAATGCCCAGGCCTTCACAAGGGGATATCCAGCCACCTTTTCATAGTCGAGATGGACCCTGGCACCCACAAGTGTATTGATGTCGTAAAGAGTTATGGCCAGTTTACCCCAGTCTAAGATCTTCAACCAACCATTGCCGACACTGCATTTGGTCAGAATTTGGACGGCATCGGGGAGACACTTTCTCGTTTCTACTACGGCATTGAATATCTGAGATGGTTCCATGGCCTCCAGGGCCCAATCCACCATCATGCCTCCCAGAACTAAACCCGGGCCCATAGAGCCGTGAAAATTCCTGCACTGCTCAAAATAGTCTTCTAAACCAATCTTACCCTTATAATTCTTAATCTCCACCAGTACAGAAACTCCTTATAAAAGATTTCTAGCTATGTATCCTCACTAGACTTGATAATACTGGCCCGTAAGGATAATGTACCAAAGTAGTAGTGTCAACCTTCTTGTGCGAATTTCTTCTTGTGCGAATTGTGCGAATCCAGATGTTTTCCCTTTTGTTTTTTTTACTTGACACCACATAAAGGTTCAACTAGAAAATTGGCTAGTAAACTAGTATTTAATATATCAACATATATAAATCTTCGCCTCAAAAAAGAGGAACGTCAAGATAAGATAAAAAAGGGTGGCGATATGAAGACCATCGAAATAGATCAAACCTATCTGAGAATGGATAGCCAGGGATTTTACAAATTGGGCATCCCGGAAAAATTGAACATGGCAAGGCTTATGGTTAACCTCTCATGGGATCAGACAAAACACTCTTAGACCAATTCAACGGCCATTTTGAAAGAATCAATGCTGAATTAAGCAGGACTTTCAACAGTCTCGTATCCCTCACAGAGGTTATCGGCAATCACTCTTTTTTAGGGGAAGGGAAGAGGCTACGACCACTCTTGTTTGTTATGTCATGCCGGCTATGCGGTTACCAGGAAGAGGATATCTATCATTTTTCAACCATTTTTGAATATATCCACACTGCTTCCCTGTTCCATGATGATGTTTTAGACAACGCCGAAATGGGAACAAGGAAACCTTCAGCCAACCATGTCTGGAGAAACTCGGCGGCGGTTTTGGGTGGTGATTTTCTGAAAACAAAGCACTTTGCCATAGCAGCCGCCAGTAATAATTCAGAGTTTTTAAAGACCCTGGCTGATACAACAACCCGAATTGCCGAAGGTCAGGTTTTAGAATTAGTACAAAGAGGTAATTGGCATATAAGCAGAGATGAATATATGGAAATCGTTATTTCAAAAACTGCTGTGTTGTTTTCTGCTGCCTGTGCCTGTGGTGCGATAATGGCCGGTGCTGAAAAACAGGCTGTCTATCATTTGAGTCAATTTGGATTAGACCTGGGTATCGCCTTTCAAATAATGGATGATCTTTTAGATTACACCTCATGTGAAGACGGATTCAGGAAACCGGTCAGAAAGGATTTGACAAAGGGTAAAATCACCTTGCCGCTCATCTATACCCTCTCCAATCTTAAGGGAACCGAAATCGAACGGCTAGAGGCTTTATTCAAAGCTTATAGCGGCTACGATGAAGATTATGAGAAGATAATTGAAATGGTCAGAAACAATGGGGTAATTGAAAAGGTTCGATCTGAAGCAAGGCTTTATGTGGACAAGGCGGCCAGGTTCCTGGATTATTTTCCCGCATCATCGGCAAAAGAAGATTTGATGCAGCTTAATGCAGATATTATCAGGTAATGCTCAGCAAAATTTAGATTGCTTCGTCCCTTGCGAAGGTGGGGCACGTCTAAGGAACTACTCGAAGACAAGCAAATCAAAAAGACCTATTTGGCCATGTAAACCAGCCAGCTTCTGGATAAGGTTGAAGAAAAGGCAAAAAAAGGAATGAGTCCAAATTCTATAACCATTGCCGAGATTCAGTCTGATGTGGAGATGGTGGACCCCACCCGCCCGGCATCTCACGTCAAAGAAACCATGAACAGAAATCTCACCACAGGTTGGTTCATCGTATATTCTCGTTCCATTTTGCTCCGAACTTCCATTAGCGCGTAGGAGAAAAAGTCAAGACCATTGCTAAAAGAATCTACAGGCCTCTAAGAAAAACAAAGCTAAATATATATAATTTAATATATCATAAAAAGCCTTGACAAAGGGTTATTCTCTAAAATATAGGTATCCAGTAAACGTGGAATAAAGCTGGAAGGAGGTGATGGAAACGGAAGCTTCATGCTATCGCTTTTACTGGGCCTAGCAACAAAACCGTTTATCCAAAACCCAAAAAAGGAGGGGTAAATCATGGGAAGAAAAACCACTACCGCAATAATCGTATTTTTTTCCGTCCTATTGTGTACACTGGCATTCCATACATCCTCTTTTGCCGGGCCTATTGCCGGCAAAGAGATCAAGATCGGTGCGGTTTGCCCCATCACGGGTCATGGCGCCAATGTGGGCAAGCGTGAAGCGATCGGCGCCCAGGCGGCCGTGGATGTGATCAACGCCAGGGGAGGGGTAAACGGCGTTCCTCTGAAGTTATATATTGAGGATACGGCAAGCAATCCTCAAGAGGCAGTGAACGCCGTGCGCAAGTTGGCTGGAGACCACAAGGTCCTTGCCATCGTGGGTCCCCATTACAGTTCTGTGGGGGAGACCACTTTCCCCTTGGGCAACAGGCTCAAGATCATCCAGATCGCTGTGGCCTCCTCCAAACCGGGGCTGGCCGCTGCAAACCGGCCCTATGCATTTCGAAATACCCTGACAGAAGACAAGGTTGCAGTGGCTGTGATCAGGGAGTGGAAAAAGAGATACAACATCAAGAAGGTGGCCATCATCACGGATATCAAGGACGCCGTCTCCAAGTCCGTGGGCACCAAGGTCCTTCCACCTGCATTCAAGGCACAGGGAATCGAAGTCATGACAGGCGATAAGCCCGTGACCTTTCAGACCAATGACACCCAGTTCAGGGCCCAGATTACCAAACTGAAGGCCATGAACCCGGATGGGGTCGGGATGGGCGCCCTGGGCCCTGATGCACTCAATATTATAACAGAGGCCCGAAGACAAGGGATGACTCAGCCCTTTATGAGCACAGCCCCCATTATGGAAGGGGAGGTCCCCGAGCTTGGAGGCAAGGCCGTGGTAGGGACCTTTTCTGGAACCATCTGGAACATCGACCTGGACACCCCCGAGAGCAAGGAGTTCGTTAAGGCGTACAAGAAGCGGGCCAAGACCATGTATACAAGCCAATACACGGCGACACCGGATTATTATCCGGTGAACGGCTATGATGCCGTCTTCATGATCGTGGAGGCCATCAAACACATGTGTGTCAGCAACAAGCCCGGAGATCTCCAAATGGATCAGGATAAGCTCATGTACTATATGGCTACCCTCAGGGACTTCAGAGGCGTGGCCAGCAGGGGCTTCAACTGCGTAGGCGATGGCATCAAGGACGTGCATGTGTTTGAGATTAAGGGGGGTCATTGGGTACCCATCGCGGGTCAATAATCCATCGCTGATATCCTTGGGGGCGGTCCTTTGGGCCGCCCCAGCTATATCCCTTTTTGGAGCCACTGATGTTTCTGCAACAACTCGTCAACGGGCTGACGCTGGGCAGCACCTATTCTCTCCTTGCCTTAGGGTTTACCCTGGTGCTGGGGCTCCTTAAGATGTTGAACATTGCCCATGGCGACGTTTTCATGTTCGGGGCCTTTCTTGGGCTGAGCTTCGCCATGTTGGGGATGCCTCTTTACCTCGCCCTGATTCTGGCTATGGTAGGAGCAGGCATCGTCACAATCATCATCGAGCGTCTTTGTTTTCGTCCCCTCAGGAAGGCTCATTTCCTGATGCCCTTGCTCAGCACCATTGCCTTCGGGATTGTTTTGCAAAACGTAGCCACACAAATCTGGGGCTCGGAGCCTTCTCGATATCCGCAGACCACAGAGATAGCCCAATTCCAGTTAGGTCCCGTTCTGGTCTCATCCATCGACATCATTATCCTGGCCACCTCCATCCTATTGATGGTGGGAATAGACCAGTTTGTAAAAAGGACCAGCTTCGGTCGGGCCATGCGGGCCACATCGGAAAAACCGCAGACAGCCAGTCTTTTGGGAGTCAATATCAATTGGGTCATTGTCTTCACCTTTTTTGTCTCTGGTGCACTGGCCGGTGTAGCAGGGGTCCTGACAGCCCTGGTCTACTTGCAGATCACCCCCTTTATAGGGATCCGTCAAGGCCTGATCGGTATGGTAGCCATGGTGATTGGAGGCGTGGGGAATCTGAGAGGGGCTATGATCGGTGGGCTCATGATCGGGATCATCGAGATCATGAACGATGCCTATTTTACCGCAGGTTACCGAGATATTATCCTCTTTGGCCTATTCTTGGCCTTTATTGTCTTTAAACCCGAGGGACTTTTTGGAACCAAAGAACAGTAATCATAGGAGTTGGAACGGATGAGCGTCTACACGCAAGGCGTGATTGCCCTCATGGGAGTCAATATCCTGATGGCCTTAAGCGTATATGCCATAGTCATGGCTGATCAGGTTTCTCTTGGAAATGCTGGGTTTATGGCCATTGGGGCATACACATCGGCGTATCTTAGCGTAAAATTGGGCATGCCCATCTTTCCCGCCCTGCTCATCGGAGCCCTCGCCGCCAGCTTTATAGGGCTCCTGATAGGGATTCCCCTCCTGAGGCTTGAAGGCCTTTACTTTGTCATGGGGACGTTTGGCTTCGGCGAGGTGGTGCGGACCTTTTTTATGATTTTTGAGCCTACAGGAGGGGCCTATGGCTTCCGGGGGCCCGTTGGAGCAACCATGCCCATGATATACGGCTGGGTTCTGGTACTAATTATACTCTTCTGGCTCTTGAGCCGATCGCGGTTAGGGCGCTCTTTGGATGCTCTTCGGGATGATGCGGAGGTGGCCAGTTCAATCGGACTGAATGTGACCTTGCTGAAACTAGGCGTTTTCTGGCTCGGGTCATTTACTGCGGGGATTGCCGGAGGTCTCTATGCCCATTATATGTTCTATATCGAATCGGGTAATTTCCATATCCTCGTTTCTGCCATGGCCATCCTTTGCGTCATTCTGGGGGGGATGTATACCTTCTGGGGAGCTTTGCTGGGAGGCGTTATCTTTAGCATCCTCCCTGAGGTATTGCGTTTCATGGGGGGTTGGCGTCTAAGCGTGTATGGTAGTGTATTGGTTCTCATGATGATTTTTCGTCCCTCTGGGATCATCAGCCGGCACATGGTAAGGAACGCCGGAGAATGGGTCGGCGGGATTTTCCGAAAGGCGAGTTCTTGAGATGCTTGAGATCGCACACATATCAAAACACTTCGGAGGCCTAAAAGCTCTTGAGGAGATCACGTTTCATGTGAAGGAAAAACAGATTTATGGCCTCATTGGTCCCAATGGAGCCGGGAAAACGACTCTGTTTAACCTTATTACCGGGTTTTTACCTGCAACCGTGGGCTCCATCCAATTCCTGGGAAATGAGTTAACCGGGCTTAAGGCTCACAAGATTGCAAAATTGGGAATAGCCCGAACCTTCCAAAATATCAGGCTCTTTGGCACCATGACCGTGAAGGAAAACATACTGGTGGCCCAGAACATCAGGGCACGATCAGGTGTCACTAGTCTGGTCCAACTCTTTAGTGCGAAAGAAAGAGGATTTGAAGAAGAGGCCGATGACCTGCTGAGAAGGATGGGCCTTTGGGAAAAACGCAAGGAGCAGAGTTTGAGCCTTGCTTATGGTGAACAAAGGCGCCTGGAGATTGCCAGGGCCCTTGCTCTTGAGCCACGGCTTTTGCTCCTGGATGAACCCGCTGCAGGCATGAATGAGGCGGAAACCGAGGACCTTCTGGACAGAATCAGTGAGATCCGGAATACGGGAAAGACTGTTTTTTTGATCGAGCACGATATGAACGTGGTCATGGGGATCTGTGATTATATATCTGTACTCAATTTTGGAGAATTGATCGCCCAGGGCACACCAGATGAAATCCAGGCAAGCGAGGCTGTCATTGAGGCCTATCTTGGAAGGGAAGAAGAGTAGGGAATTTATGTTTGAGGTCAAAGGGATTGAAGCACGTTACGGAACCATACAGGTTCTAAAGGGCATTGACCTGGAGGTGAGGAAGGGGGAGATCGTTACGCTGATCGGGGCTAACGGGGCAGGAAAGACCACCCTGCTCAGTGTCATTTCGGGTATTCTTACCCCATCCAAAGGAGAGGTAATCTTTGAAGGGGAGAATATCGTGAAGATCCCTCCTCACAAAATTGTCCGGCGGGGAATTTGTTTGATCCAAGAGGGGAGGGAGGTTTTAAGCCAGATGACTGTCTTGGAAAACCTCCTTATGGGAGGATTCAGCCGGCCTGGTGAGGATCTCAACGACTCCCTCGATACAGTTTTTCAGATGTTTCCCATCCTTCAGGAAAGGCAGGGGCAGTTGGGTAAGACCCTGAGTGGCGGAGAACAGCAGATGCTGGCTCTCGGCAGGGCCCTGATGGCCCGGCCCAAGCTCTTCATGATGGATGAGCCTTCCCTGGGCCTTGCACCTAAATTGGTAAACGAGGTCTTCGCAAAAATCATGGAACTCAAGACTGCCGATGTCGCCATACTCCTGGTAGAGCAGAACGCCAGAAAGGCCTTTCAAGTCGCAGATCGTGGATATGTGCTGGAGATTGGAAAGATCGTTCTTGCAGGCAGTGGTGAAGAGCTCAGTTCCAATGAAAAGGTCCGCGAAGCATACTTAGGCGGAAAGCGGGCGAAAAGACAGGACTTACGAAAATAGTGTGAGAAAGAAACCATGAAAGAGATCTTTGACGCTATCATCATTGGAGGGGGTCATAACGGTCAGATTCTAGCTGCATACCTGACAAAGGCGGGTTTAGAGACTCTGGTTTTGGAGCGAAGGATGGAGCCCGGGGGAGGGCTTTGCACCGAGGAGGTTACTATCCCTGGTTTTTATCACAACCTGCATTCCTACTTTCTTAGATGGGTACCGGATCTTCCGTGGTACAAGGATTTGGAGCTGGACCGTTATGGTGCCCGCATGATTATGCCGCCCGTACAGGCCGTGACCCCCTTCAGCGACGGCAAATGCCTTATCTTTCACACCGAAGAGGAAAAAACGCTCAAGAATATCTCTTACTTTTCAAAAAAGGATGCAGACACCTATCGCGATCTTTTAAAACGCTTTCAGAGAATGAACGAAGAGATTATCGTACCAGAAACCTATTCACCACCCCTTCCCTTTGAGGAAAAACGCGCCTTGCTGGAAAAGACTGAATCAGGCCGTGAATATCTGGCCCTCAGCCAGCAATCCCCTATGGAGTTGGCAAAGGAGTTTTTCGAGACCGAGCAGATGAGGGCAATGCTTATCTTTCTGGTCACCACAAGGGTGTTCCTTGCAGATGAGCCAGGGCTAGGTTACAACGTGGCCTCTTCCATCACCGGAGGACTCAGAGGAAGTATGTGCAGGGGTGGGTCGCATTATCTGGCCCATGCCATCTCCAAGGTCATTGAGTCCAACCAAGGAAGAGTCCGGGAGGCAGCCCATGTTCGGGAGATCATGGTCGAGGGGGGACGCGCTGTTGGGGTGGTGCTGGATGATGGCAGAAAGCTTCAGGCCAGGAAGCTGGTTGTCAGTTCGGTCGATATCCCCCAGACCTTCTTGGAGTTGGTGGGAGAAGACAAGCTCGAATCCAGCTTCATTGAAAAGGTAAAGGGTTTCAAGTTCGGCAAATTCCCACTCTTTGGTGTTCATCTTGCACTCAACGAGCCTCTTCATTACACCTCCGCTGCCTTTAACCCGGAAATCGATTCTGGTTTCAATTTCAATGTGGGACTGGAGTGCCTGGATGACTTTTATGCCCACATGAGAGAGATTGATGAAGGGATTCCTCCTAAAAAACCAGGCATGCAATGCGCAGCACCAACCCTATACGACCCTGCACAGGCACCTCAAGGAAAACACACGGCCTTCCTCTGGCAGTTCGCTCCCTATCACCTGAAAGATGGCGGACCCGAGGCATGGGACAAGATCGGCGCCGAATACATGGAAGTTTGTCTGGAAAGATGGCGAGAGTATGCACCCAATCTAGACAAAGACAATATCATCGCCACATATATATTTACCCCCCTGGATGTGGAGCGGAAGCTCATCAACATGCGCGAAGGAGACCATTGCATTGGAATGGCCAGCCGGGATCAGATGCTTGAGAATCGCCCTTTTCCCGGGCTCAAGCCTTATCGCACGCCTATACAGGGACTATATCTCTGCGGATCAGGGAGCCACCCTTTTGGAAACATCACGGGCGCTCCGGGTTACAATGCAGCCAAGGTCATCTGTGAGGACCTAAAGATAGATATCTGGTGGAATCCACAAGACCTAAGAGCCCTCTGGTCCAAAATGCGATAGCAAAAATCCACCTTAAGGAAATAGAATATGCCAAAGGATCTGCGCACCTGGCTGAGAGACCTGGAGGATAGGATTCCTGGCGAACCCTTGAGGGTATCCAAGGCGGTGAAGCCCGCCTCCTTTGAGGTCTCCTCTATCCTTCACCAACTGGAGGAGCGGGGAAACCTCTCTGCAGTCTTCTTTGACAAGCCAACTAGCGTGAAGGCAGAACCATCGGACTATCGTTTGTTGTGTCATGCGTTCACAACGAGAGAGAAACTGGCGGTATCATTAGATCTTCAAGACTCAAATCGGGTCTCCCTCTTCGAGAAATACCTGGAGAGTTCAAGGCAGAGAAAAAAGACAGAGATTGTCGCTCCTTCAGAGGCCCCTGTGAAGGAGGTTATCATCAGGGAGAAGTCGCTAGACATCGGTGATCTGCCGATAATGAGGCATAATTCTATGGATGGAGGGCCGTATCTTACACCAGTGGTAGTAGCCAGGGAACCCAACGGGGAGCGCTACAACACCTCTTGGAACCGCATGATGTATATCGACTCTCATCACTTGGCTATCTATATGTCTCCCAGACACCTCTGGACGTATTTTCAGGAGGTGGAAGCCAGGCAAGAGTCCATGCCCATTGGGGTAGTTCTGGGACATCACATGGCCTTCATGCTTTCCGCATCTGCCCTGGTACCTCCGGATGAGGATGAATACGAAGTGGCAGGCGGTCTTTTGGGTGAGCCCCTCAGGGTAGTCCCCTCGGAGGCATACGGCGAGAGGCTTCTCGTTCCAGCCGATGCAGAGATCGTCATCGAAGGAGAAATCCTGCCACAAAGGAGAACCCTTGAAGGTCCTTTTGGGGAATTTACAAAGCTAATAGGCCCTCAAAGGCTCTCCTGGCTTTTTCGCGCAAGGGCCATCACCCACCGACACCGTCCGATCATGCACTCTGTGTTCGGAGCACACCTGGATCACCTGTATGCGCATTTTCCCATTGAAGCAAGCATCTTTCAAAGGGTCAAACAGGTGATAACCGGCGTGAAAGATATCTGCTGGCTGCACTCTGGCGGTTCCTTTCACCTCGTGATCAGTATGAAGAAAAGAACTGAGGGGGAGCCCATGCGGGCAGCCATGGCAGCCCTTAGTGCCAGCAATTTCATCAAACATGTCTTTGTGGTAGATGATGACCTTGATCCAGAAAATGCCAAAGATGTCATGTGGGCAGTGTCAAACTGCTGCCAGGCCGATTCAGATATTACAGTATTGCATAACATTCAGGGGCAACTCCTGGATCCTTCTCTTCGCCAAGAGACAAAGGGTTCCGGCTTGATTATCGACGCAACGAGACCCTTAGATCGACCCTATTCACCGCGGGCAGCGCTTCCTCCAGAGGCCTTAGAAAAAATCCGCCTTGAAGACTATATTAGTTCTTAGAGACAAAAGAATGAAAATCCACTATGTGAATTGTCCCCAGTGCAACAAAAGCTTCCATTGCGATGCCAACCTTCTCGGCCTCGACATACCCCTTCACTGCCCCTATTGCGACCTCTATTTCGAACCAGAGGAGAGAAAAGGGGAGCAACTGCCAAAGGGTACAGCATTTATGGGACTCTCCAGGATCGACCGGAAGATCCTCTACCTACCCGTTCAAGAAAAGAAGCGCCCCACAAAGGTATGAGGATTTTGCAAGAATCACTCGGATTTTGAGAGCCCCTGCGGGAAAGGTTCCATGGATGAGAGGTCCAACAGGCCTCCTCCAGATCCTTGGGATGCCTTATAACTGATCGGTAACGTTTTGATTTTTTCTTACCACGCGGTATTGTAAAGGAAAACTTCTGGATTTCCTTTTCTTTGATCTTAACACTGATTCGGTTCTCTATTAGGGGTCCCCCCTAGCAAGAAAAAGGGATAAGATCAGAATGAAACTGCCCTTACTCATAATTGGGTGTGTTTTTTTGACTAAATCACCTGATTGAAATTATACCTCTTGTTAATAGATAAGACAAATCTAAATCTTGAAGACCTTAAGCTGTGACTGAGAGAGGGCAATTCTTTATCTTGACGGTAGGGTTCGCCTTATCCCAAATTTGATGAATTTTTGATTTTTTTACTTGACACCGCACAAAGGTTCAACTAAAAAATCAACTAATAATCTGGTATTTAATATATCAAGATATCCAAATTTTCCCCCAAAAAAGAGGAAAGGCAAGATAAAATAAAAAGGGGTGATAATATGAAAACTATTGACATAGATCAAACCTATCTGAGAATGGATAGCCAGGGATTTTACAAGTTGGACATCCCGGAAAAATTGAACATGGCAAGGCTCATGGTTGACTTCTGGGCTGAACATGGGAGGGCCCAGGATGTGGCGATCTATGATGAAGACCGGAAGATCACCTACCAAGAACTGAAAAATCTTACGGATCGCTTTGCCAATGGCTTTCACAAGCTGGGGATCTCCAAGGGCCAGCGTTACGTGATCCGGACCCCGAACCAGCCTGAATACCAGATCTCTTTCTTGGGAGGACAGAAGGTCGGGGCGGTCCCCATCCCCACGAATACGATGCTCCGCGAATCGGAACTGGAACACATTATCAACAATAGCGAGGCCGTAGCGGTTATCACTACCTCCAGGTATATCCAGGCCATCGAAAACATCCGCGCCAAATACAAGACACTAAAGCACGTCGTAGTCATCGGTGAGACCCAGGGGGATCAGATCTCCTTTGACGATCTCTTGAAAGAAGACGGGGCCTCTCTCCCCTTTGTGGAGACCTCCAAGGATGACCCGGCATACTACCTCTATACCTCCGGTACAACCGGAGCGCCCAAAGGCGTTGTACACGCCCATCGCTTTATAATAGGAGCCGGAGACCCAATTGGAAAGTTCACGATGGGATTGGAAAGAGGGGACATTTGTGGTGGACCCACTGCCCTGACCTGGATGTATGCACTGGGGCATAACTTCCTCTTTGCCTTCAGGTGGGGCGTATCTACTGTTATCTATTCAGATGAGCGCTTTAATTCAGAAAGAGCCTATGAGTTCATCGAAAAGTATAAGATTACGATATTTGCAGGCACCCCGACCATATACAGGATGATGCTGGCAGTCAAGGATGCCGAGAAACGATACGATACCAGTTCCTTGAAATACTGCCTCAGTTCTGGGGAGCCCCTTTTGGCAGAGACATGGCGGGAATGGATGCGCAGGTTCGGTGTAAAGATCATCGATAGCATGGGGCAGACAGAGGCCCACGAATTCTGTACCACCCAGACAAACCTAAAGGTGAAGATCGGGTCCATGGGAAAACCACTCCCTGGAATCGAGGTAGCTATTATAAACGATAAGGGCGAGCGACTTCCGCCTGGGGAGATGGGCCATTTAGCTATACGGAGGGATCACCCTGCCCTCTTCAAAGAGTATTTCAAGATGCCAGAGCAGATGAAGGAGGTCTCTTTTCCCAACAATTGGTACGATACCAAGGACCTGGCATATACGGATGAAGACGGTTATTTCTGGTACGGTTCCAGGTCAGACGATATCATGACCTGCCATGGCTATCGTATCTCCCCGGCAGATGTGGAAACGGCCTTGCAGGAGCATGAAGCCGTGCTGGAGTCGGGTGTTGCAGGGATCATTGACCCGGAGATGGGAGAAAAGGTGAAAGCCTGGGTGGTGCTCCATGAGGACTATGAGCCCACACCGGACCTGGCCAAGAACCTTCAGGATTTTGTAAAGGCAACCATCGCACCGTATAAGTACCCGAGGGAGATAGAGTTCATCGAGGAGCTTCCCAAGACATCCTCAGGAAAGATCCTGCGCAGGGAACTGAGAAGATGGGAAAAGGAGAAGCTCGAGAAAAAGTAGGATCCTAAGAAAAAGGACGCTCAAGGATTTCCAGGGAAAAGGAGCTTGATTTCTGTGACGTTTCGATTCATCGTTGAAGACAAGGCCGGAAACAGGGAAATTACGTACGATATGAGAGGGGCCATCCTGTGTGGATATACCGGTCGCAATCACTCGGCCGTTCAGAGACATATCGAGGAGCTGAAAAAGGAAGGAGTCGAACCACCCCCTTCAGTTCCCACCTTCTATCCCAAACCTCCTCAGGGTATGGTTTTGGAAGGGGATATCCAGGTAGAGGGTCAGGAGACATCCGGAGAGATAGAGTACGTCCTCCTCGTGGATGGGAACAGCATATACGTGACTGTGGGGAGCGATCATACGGATCGGGAATTGGAGCGAATCAATATCCTAAAATCTAAACAGGTATCTCCTGCCGTGCTTTCTAAAAATCTATGGAATTACAAGGAGATCAAAGACAACTGGGATCAGATCGAAATCCGCAGCTGGGTCTTAAAAGAAGGGAAAAGGACTCTTTACCAGGACTCAACCCTTGGTACGATTCTTCCTCCAGAGGAGTTAATTCGTTCGGTCCAGCAGCGAGTCAAGGGTTCTCTTGAAGGGATCGCCATTTTTTCTGGCACACCCCCCCTGCTGACCGAAAAAATCGTGTTTACAGATCGCTTTGAAGGTGAGCTTTTAGATCCAATCCTCAACCGGAAAATCACCATCGGCTACTCCATTCATACCCTGGATTGGTTTGGAGCCTAAGAATTGGGGGCCAATTGAATTAGTGGCCCATTGAAATATACAATAAGGTTAACGGAATCTCTAGCTATTGTGTGCCCCCTTCCGCTATGAGAATGATTTTTGGCGTAAGGGATAGACGATCTGCACATTACCGAAGGAGAGAGCTCATGCCAGAACACCTAAAGACATTTGAACACAAGAAAAGGAACTGGGTCGGTAAGCCTTTAAAAAGAAAGGAAGACCTGCGGCTTCTGACGGGTAGGGGAACCTTTATGGATGACATTCGGCTGCCAGATATGAAGCATGCAGCCACACTCCGAAGCCCCTATCCCCATGCCTGGATCAAGGGTATAAATGTCTCGGAGGCATTGAATTTTCCCGGAGTGAGGGGAATCCTCACCGGTGAGGACGTAGCCAAGATGTCCAACCCCTTTCCGGTCGGGGTCCCGGTGCCACCAAAATATTACTGCTGTGCGATTGATAAGGTTCGCTTTGTGGGCGAACCGGTAGCCGTTGTGGTCGCAGATGACCGGTATGTCGCGGAGGATGCCCTGGACTTGATCACGGTAGACTATGAACCCTTGCCAGTGGTTATGGATATCGAAGAGGCCATGAGCCCTGAGGCCCCCGTCCTTCACGACAATATCGGCAGCAACATTTACAGTCACCGGTTCTTTCAGTACGGTGATATGGACAAAGCTTATAAGGAGGCGGATTTGGTGGTGAAGGGCAAGTTTCACTTTCCTAAATACGGATCCACACCCATCGAGACTTATGGGGTCATCGCTTCCTACAATCCTTTCTCAGAGGAGTTCGTGATCTACAACAACTATCAAGGGCCTTTTGTAAATCATTCCCTGGTAGCCATTGCCTTGGGGATTCCCGAGAACAAGATGCGCTGGATTGTCCCAACGGACATCGGGGGAGGCTTTGGTACGAAGACAGGGCTGTATCCTTCCATCGCCTTGATCGCCCTTGCTGCCAAAAAAACGGGCATGACCGTTAAGTGGATCGAGGACCGGAGGGAACACCTCCTGGCCAGCGCAACGGGCACCGATCGCGTCACCTATATGGAGGCAGCGGTCAAAAAGGATGGAACGATCCTGGGTCTGAAGGATAAGGCCATTGACAACACCGGTGGATATATCCGTGCACCAGAGCCGGGCTGTGCTTACCGGAGCACAGGAAACCACACAGGGGGTTATCAAATCAGGAACCTGGATAGGGAGGTCTTGGTCGTCGGCACCAACAAGTGCCTCACAGCGCCTAACCGCGGTTATACCTGTCAGGAACTCTATTTCAGCCTGGAGCGGATGATTGACTTGGTCGCCTCTGAACTGGGAATGGACACGGCTGAGATCCGATTCAAGAACTTCATCCAGCCAGACCAATTCCCTTATACTACGGCAACGGGAGGGATCTATGACGCAGGGGATTACCAGAAGGTCTTCCAGATGGCCCTTGACAAGATCGACTATAAAAAGATGAGGGAAGAGCAGCGGAAGGCCAGAGAGCAAGGGAGGCTCATGGGCATCGGCTTTTCTACTGTTGTAGATCCCTCGGTCACCAATATCGCATACGTCACCCTGGCTTTGACCCCGGAGGAGAGGGCCAAAGGCCACCCCAAGTCAGGGTCAGGTGAGGCCGTCATTATCAAGATGGATCCCTTGGGCAAGGTCCATGTGATAGCGTGTACCAACCCTCAGGGACAGGGACACGATACCGTTATATCCCAGATAGTGGCTGATGAGCTCGGGGTCCATCCAGACGATGTAACAGTCAGCAACGTGGTTGACACCCATGATCGGGTCTATAGCATCACAACCGGCAGTTACTCCAGCCGCTTTTCCTCGGTAGTAACTACTGCAGTCGTTACTGCTGCCCGCAGATTAACGGAAAAGATGCTAAAGATCGCCGCCCACCTGCTGGAGGCCAACGTGAAGGAGCTGGAGATACAGGAGGGAAAGATCTGCGTAAAGGGCTCTCCGGACAAGTCCATGCAAATGAGACACGTAGCAGGTACCGCCCATTGGAATCAGGCTGCACTACCCGAAGGGATGGATGCCGGTCTCTATGAGACTTGCCTTTATACCATGCCCACCTCCCAGCCACCGGATGAATTAGACCGTGTGAATTCTTCCAACACCTATGGATTTATGGCGGAGGCGATCGTGGTGGAAGTGGATCCCGAAACAGGGGAAGTCAAGATTCTCAAATGGGCCAGCGTGCACGATGCGGGGACCATCCTAAACCCCGCGCTCCTCGAAGGCCAGGTTATGGGAAGCTGTGCTCACGGTCTTGGGGGGAGCCTTTACGAGGAGTGGGCCTATGACGAAAATGGTCAGTGCATAACCGCATCCTTTCAGGATTACCTGGTTCCAACGGCAATGGAGGTCCCGAAGATCGATATCGGGCATGTGGAAATCCCTTCGCCCATCACGGCCCTTGGCTCAAAGGGAGCGGGGGAAAGCTCGTGCATGTCCGTACCAGCCTGCATTGGGAATGCCATTGCGGATGCCCTGGCTCCCTTAGGGGTGACCATAAGCGAGCTTCCTCTAAGCCCGAATAAGATCTGGCACCTGATCCAGAAGGCAAAGAAGAAGAGATAATTTAGCAGCCAAAGGAGATTATCATGAAGATTGAAGGAAAATATAAATTTCTGGCATCTCAAGAGCAGATATGGGATCTCTTCATGGATCAAAAGAATCTTGAGAAGGCCATCCCGGGATGTGAGAAAATGGAGGAACGAGAGCCGGGAAAATATGACGTCTTGCTGAAGATAGGGATTGCCGCCATCAAGGGGACATACACGGGAAAGGTAGAGGTGGTTGATCCTGAGCCCCCCAACCGGTACCGTCTGCTTGGCGAGGGGAGCGGAAACCCTGGCTTTGTAAAAGGAGAGGCCACCATTGAGTTTTCCCAGGAGGGCCAGCATACCATTGTATCCTATCAGGGTGACATGCAGGTAGGAGGACTGATAGCAGGGATCGGCCAGAGGATGATCGGAGGGATAGCCAAGATGATGGCGGGTCAGTTCTTCAAGAAAATGGCAAAGGAGCTGAAATCCCAACAGTGAGATAGGAGAGAGGATATGAAACCAAGTGCCTTTGAATATTTTACCGCCAGCACTGTGGCAGAGGCAATTAGCCTGTTGGAGCGGTACGAAGATGAAGCCAAGATCATTGCGGGCGGTCAGAGCCTCGTGCCCATGATGAACTTCAGGGTTGCCCAGCCGGAGGTGCTGATCGATATTAATGGGATCAAGGAACTCGACTACATTAGACAAGAAGATGATGAAATCGTTATCGGTGCCCTGACTCGAGAGAGAGACGTGGAGTTGTCCCCATTGGTGCAAGAAAAGTGTCCCATATTGGCGGAAGCGATCTCTCTTATTGGGCACGCATCCATTCGGACCCGGGGGACTATTGGGGGAAGCCTGGTTCACGCCGACCCTGCTGCAGAGATCCCTGTCGCCATCTATGGTTTGGATGCAAAGATGAAGGTCGTCGGGCCTTCTGGTGAGAGAACCTTGGAGCCTGAAGAGTTTTTCTTGAGCTACTTGACAACCTCCTTGGAACCTTCGGAGATCTTGGTGGAGGTGAGAATTCCAGTCCTTCCTCAGAAAACAGGCTGGTCCTTTGTGGAATTGACCCGCCGTCGCGGTGACTTCTACATTGTGGCAGTGGCATCCATCCTCTTTATGGGGAAAGGGGGTGTCTGCAAAGAGGCACGCATCTGCTTGGGAGGAGTTGGTCCCACCTCTATCCGGGCAGAAGAGGCAGAAGAGATCCTGGCTGGTCAGGTGATCACCGATGCATTGATTGAGAAAGCAGGACAAAAGGCCGCAGAGGCTGCGGATCCCGAATCGGATTACCATGCCTCTGCCGAATACCGGAGGGATATGACAAGGGTTTTTGTCCAAAGAGGACTCGCAGAGGCACGGAACAGGGCAAAGGGAGGTTAATCATATGGCAGGACGTCGTCGCATTACGGTGAAGGTAAATGGGGTGGAATACGAGAGGGAGGTAGACCCAAAGAGGCTCCTTGTGGATTTTTTAAGGGACGATCTGGAACTCATCGGAACCCATGTTGGATGCGAACACGGGTTCTGTGGTGCCTGTACGGTCTTATTTAACGGGAGATCGATCCGCTCATGTCTGATGTTCGCTGTTCAGGCCGATGGAGCTGAAATCATGACCGTGGAGGGTCTTGCAGGGGATGGGAAGTTACATCCCCTGCAGGAGGCTTTTCGGGAGCATCATGCCCTTCAGTGCGGATTCTGTACCCCTGGCATGCTGATGGTTGCTTATGAATTGTTAAGAGACAATCCAGATCCTACCGAGGAAGAGGTCAGGCTGGCCATTGCAGGGGTATTGTGTCGTTGTACGGGATATAAGCAGATAATCGATGCCGTAATCGCCGCAGCACCAAAAATGAGAGGAAAATGATCCTTCAACAGTTGATCAATGGCCTTATGCTGGGGGCCACGTATTCCCTTGTGGCAATCGGCTACACCTTGATATTCGGGGTGCTCGGGCTTCTACATTTTGCCCACGGAGAGGTTCTGATGGCCGGTGCCTTTATGGGGCTCTATATCATCATGTGGAGTGGTCTACCCCTTTACATTGCCCTTCCCCTGGCCATGGTGGCAACCGGTGTGCTCGGAATTATCATCGATGTCCTGGCTATCAGGCCCCTCAAGAAGGATTTTCACCTGGCACCGCTTTTGAGTACCATTGGGGTCACGATCATCCTCCAAAACCTGGCTGTCAAGCTCTTCGGAGGATACGGAACGCGCTTTCCCGAGGCCATAGAGACCGTCAATTACAAGGTGGGCCCCCTTTTGATCAGCTCTACAAATATCCTGATACTGGGAGTCTCCCTGTTCCTGATGGTAGTCCTCTATTTCTTTATCACAAAGACAAAGGTCGGTAAGGCCATGAGGACCGTTGCTGAAAGCCACACTACCGCAGGCTTGCTCGGGGTAAATGTGGATTGGATTGTCCTGCTCACCTTTGGGATTGCCTCGGCTTTGGCAGGCACTGCCGGCGTGATGATCGGCATTGTCTTCCATGCCATTACCCCTTTCATCGGGCTTACCTTTGCGCTGAAAGGACTTGTGGTGATGCTCATTGGCGGGCTGGGAAATGTGGTGGGAGCAATGATTGGGGGATTGATCCTGGGGATGGCAGAGGTGTTCAGCATTGTCCTTCTTCCTACAGAGATCAATTTACAGGATATCTTTTCCTTCGGGATTATGATTATTATCCTCATATTCAAACCTACTGGGCTTTTTGGAACGCGTGTAACCCAGGGTTAGGGGGAATGTCTTGGATTACCTGATTTCAGTAGCGACTATTGCGGGTATCTACATCATTATGGCCCTGAGCTTCTATATGCCTTTCATGACCGGCCAGATATCCCTGGGTCAAGCCGGGTTCATGGCCATTGGGGCGTATGTGTCGGCGATTTGCACAGTGAAATGGGGGATCCCCTATGTTCCCGCTGTCTTACTAGGGGGGATATTTGCCGGGATCGTGGGCCTCATTCTGGGTTTGCCGGCCCTTCGGATCAAAGGGATCTATTTGCTGCTTTTGACCCTGGGGTTCGGTGAGATTGTCAGGGTGGTCGCCATCAACCTGAAATATACCGGAGCGGCTGAAGGATTCCCAGGTATCCCGTATCAAAAATACACTTTGCTCTATGCTTACGGGATGGTGCTCATATTGATCATCTTTTTCAGTCGGTTACGCAGGTCTCGGATGGGAAGGGCCTTCCAGGCTGTCGGAAGCGACGAGGACGCTGCCGAGATCATCGGGGTGAACATTGTCTCTGCTAAGCTTCTCGCCTTCTCCGTCGGGGCTTTTATGGCTGGCATTGGGGGGGGTATCTTCGCCCATTATCAGGAATATGTCGAACCTCTCATGTTTGATATCATGCATGCCATTGAGTTTCTCATATTCACGATCTTTGGAGGGATTCAGATATTCTGGGGACCAATATTCGGGGCGCTAGCCCTTACCTTTATACCGGAATTCCTTCGAGCTATCCAGGAGTGGCGAATGGAGTTGTATGGAGCCCTTCTGATCGTCATGATGATCATCAGACCCCAGGGCGTCATAGGGTTAGATACAGTACGGGCATTAGACAGACTTTTCCGAAATGCCCTTGGCAAGGAGTGGGCCTGAGAGTCCTCAGGCCATGTGAATCAAGTGATGATAGATGGTTTTGATCTGGAGGCAAGATGATCCTTGAGATCAGGGACGTAGTGAAACACTTCAATGGATTCTGCGCCCTCTCCAATGTTGGAATGGATGTGCAGGAGAAGAAAATACATGCCCTCATCGGTCCGAATGGAGCAGGGAAGACCACCCTGTTCAACCTGATCAGCGGGATGTACCATGTGACTCGAGGAGAGATTCGCTTCAAGGGAACCCGTATTGACGGCGTAAAACCCTATCTGCGAACCAAGCTTGGAATTGGCAGAACCTTTCAGATTGTCCGTCTCTTTGGTTTCATGACTGTTTTGGAGAACGTGATGCTGGGGAGCCACTGCAAGACCAAGGCGGGCCTTTTGAAGACCTTCTTCAGGTTTTCGATTGGGGAGCCGGAGGAAGAGAAGGTCACCCGCGAAAACGCTTTGAAGTGGCTGGAGTTCGTTGGTCTCCCCCACCAGGCAGATGATATCGCCTCCAACCTCCCTCATGCAGACCAAAGACTGGTTGAGATCGCCAGAGCCCTTGCCCTGGAGCCTGATTTGCTCCTTCTCGACGAACCTGCGTCAGGCATGAATCCCCATGAGACCGAGGAACTCAATTTACTTATCTTAAAGATCAACCAGATGGGCAAAACAGTCTTTTTAGTCGAGCATAATATGGAATTGGTGATGGGAATGTCTGATGTCATTTCGGTTCTGAACTTTGGGGGCAAGATCGCCGAAGGGACTCCTGCTGAGATCCAGGAAAACCCTGCGGTAATCGAGGCCTACCTGGGGAAGAGGTAACCAAGATGCTGTCTATAGAGAACGTCTCCTCTGGATACGAAAAGGGTCTCGCCGTCCACGGCGTGGACATCAAGGTGGAGAAAGGTGAGGTGGTGGTCCTTATCGGGGCCAATGGAGCTGGAAAGAGCACGCTCTTGAGGACCATATCTGGGACCCTGAGGCCAAAAAAGGGCCACATCCTCTTTCAAGGCCAGAAGATCGACGGAAAGAAGCCCCACTCGATCGTAAGGATAGGAATCGTTCAGGTACCGGAGGGTCGGGGGATCATATCTCGCATGACCGTCAAGGAGAATCTGGACATGGGGGCCTACCTACGTTCCGACAAGGATGGGATCATACGAGATCTGGAGCGGGTTTTTGAGAAATTCCCTCGGCTTAAAGAGCGGCTGGGCCAAAATGCCGGAACCCTTTCAGGGGGTGAGCAACAGATGCTGGCCATTGGCCGCGCCCTGTTGGCAAAGCCGCGGTTACTCCTCATGGATGAGCCCTCCCTGGGGCTTTCCCCAACCTTTGTGGAGTTCGTGTTCGAGACGATCCATGAACTTCGTGAGAAGGATGGCTATACGATCCTCCTCGTTGAACAGAATGCCAACCAGGCCCTAGGCGTGGCAGATCGCGGATATGTGCTGGAGACCGGACGCATTGTCCTTGAGGGGGAGAGTCAGGCGTTGCGCAACAACGAAGAGGTCCAAAGGGCCTACCTGGGTAAATCTGCGCGAACCGTAGAGACATAACCTTTTGGACCTGACCAGAGACAAAGGGATATCTTAGAGATCATGGTTCGCACAACTCATTCTATAAGGCAAAGGAGGTGATAATAACAAGAGGTCTGTAGGCTAAATGATTTCACTTTAACCACAAAGGAGGATTCAACAATGAAAAGGAGATACTTTGTACCCATTATGTTAGTGGCATGTTTTTTGGTGCTCGGCCTGATTTTGGCCTCGCCTTCCCAGGCCGCAAAGCTATACGGCAAAAAGGTCAAGATCGGCGCCATTTATTCAATCTCCGGGGTTTGTGCCGAGTGGGGCATGGCCGCGAAGATAGGCGGAGATATCGCCGTTGAGGAGATCAATGCAGCAGGTGGAATCGGAGGGGTTCCGATAGAGGTCACCTGGTACGACGCAGCATGTAAGGCCGGCCCTGCCATCCCAATTGCAAACAAGCTCGTGAGTCAAGATAAGGTTCTTGTGGTCAATGGGCCCTGTCAGAGTTCCATATGCGAGGTCATCTTCCCAAAGCTCGACAGGCTGAAGCTGGTCCTTGTCTCCTTCTGCTCGTCCAAACCGGGGCTGTCCGCCCTGAGTCCTTGGGGGTTCAGGAATACCCTGACAAGTGATAAGCAGCTCGACCCTGCGGTAAGGAAATGGAAGGAAAAATACAACATCAAAACTGCGGTGATTCTCTACAATTCCGAAGATGCCGTGTCCACGGTGGAGGGAAAAAAGATCCTGCCAGTCCTCTTCGAGAAATACGGCATCAAGCTACTAAAGATGTATACCTTCCAGACCCAGACCTTGGACTTCTCACCCTATATGACTGAGATCAAGGCGCTCAACCCGGATGGAATCGGCATTGGGAGCTGCTATGAACAAGGTGCAAAGCTCATGATCGAGGCCCGCCGCCAGGGAATCAAGGCCATGCCCATTGGAGGGGCCTGTAACAGCACTCCTGGGCTTATCGAGATCGGGGGGGATGCTGTGGAAGGCTATTATGGTTCCACAGCAGCATGGATCGTAGGAAACCCGGACCCAAGAATGGTGAAGTTTCTCAAGGAGTTCACCAGTCGTTCCCCCGGTGGTAGGATGCCGCCCTATAGTGGGCCACGTTCATACGATAATATGTACATCATCAAGAAGATCATGGAAGAGGAGGGCGTAACCAACAAGCCTGGAGACCTGCAGAAGGACCGGGAGAAGATCCGCAAGGGTTGGGAAAAGCTGACGAACTATCCGGGGATCTCCGGCGTCACCACCATGGACGAAGTCGGTGATGGGAAAGGCGGCGTGATGACCCTGGTTGTCGCGGGTGGAGAATTCGTCCTCAAGTAGACGTATCAGCTTGAAGATCACCGGCCATACTCAGAGTCCGGCCTGGAGAAACAACAACATAGGGGGAGGTGTTTCGCTGCTTGCCGCGCGAGAGAAAATCCACCGAAAGCCATATCGCAAGTGGCTACCCTCCCCCTATATCTCACCAAACCGCTTGACATAAAAGATCAGTATTACAAATGACCAATATAATGGCCAAAAAAAAGAAAGGCATGCCTGTTATCAACAGGCAATGGTGTAAAGGATGTGGCATCTGTGTGGAGTTTTGTCCTGAAGATGCCCTGGCTTTGGATGAAATGGAAAAGGCTAACCTTGCCTATCCGGATAAATGTAATGGCTGCGGAATGTGCGAGCTTCGCTGCCCTGATCTTGCAATAGAACTTCAATAGGGTCACCCCCGACCCGGAACGGGGCGGGGCAAGTCACAAACAATTGAAAATTGAACCCAGTGACTTCGTGTGTTTGTGGCTAAATCAAATAAGGCATTTGGTAAATGAAAAACAATATCCTCTTTGTTCAAGGTAACGAAGCCTGTGTAGAGGGAGCCCTGTATGCAGGTCTTGATTTTTTTGCAGGCTACCCTATTACTCCTTCTACAGAAATTGCGGAATCGCTCTCGTATCGGCTACCGGCAAAGCGAGGGAAGTTTATCCAAATGGAAGATGAGCTCTCTTCCATGTGCGCGATAGTCGGGGCCTCTCTTACTGGAAAAAAGGTTATGACAGCAACAAGCGGACCGGGGTTTTCCCTCAAGCAGGAGGCTATCGGTTTTGCTGTAATGACCGAGACCCCCTGTGTAATTGTCAATATTCAAAGGGGAGGTCCTTCTACA
>JAUVXZ010000181.1 GCA_030603345.1 Pseudomonadota bacterium | reverse complement strand
ATTCCCTTCAGGTGCCAGCCAAAACCAATTTTGCCGGTCACCCGACTTATTTCTGCCTCGGTGAGGCCGAAGACCTTTGCCACCTCCCTGATGGCGGACCTGGCTCCATAGGTGTTATGGTTGGCGACCATGGCAGCCCTTCGGTTTCCGTATCTGGAAAAGACATAGTCAATGATCTGATCCCGTTCGTCCCATGCGAAGTCCACATCAATGTCCGGGGGATCCATCCGTCCCGGGTTTAAAAAGCGCTCAAAGAAGAGGTGGTGTTGGATGGGGTCTACATGGGTGATGCCTAAGGCGTAGGAGACGATGGAGGCGGCGGCGCTTCCCCGGCCGCATGATCGGCAGGCCTGGGCTATTCCAAAATGTCGTTCCTGTCCCCCTCCCTGGCCAAATTCATTGCTTCCCTGGGATATAAAGCCATCGCCTGCGGCAATGATACGACCTTGAGTGTACCCCTTGCCGTAGACGCCGGTTTAGGACAGTTGGGACGTTTCGGGGCGCTCATCACCCCCGAATTCGGACCGAGGGTAAGACTGTGTAAGGTTATCACCGACCTCCCCCTGGTGCCGACGGACCCGATTGATTTCGGGGTTACCGAGTTCTGTGACATCTGCCAGAAATGTGCCGAATATTGCCCTGCCCAGGCAATCCTATACGGAAAACGGACTCACAAGTCCCGAATAGCTTCGACAAATCCGGGCCTGCTGAAGTGGCCTCTGGATGGAGAGAAGTGCCTGAGGTTCTGGTACATGAATGGTGCCAAAACGGAAAAGGGAATGTATCACATTGACTGTTATCAATGCATTAATGTCTGCCCATTCAATAAAATTCCCGGGATCGGCCATGACCTTGTACGGTGGTTTGTAAGAAAAAAGATAGGCGCCATTGATCGATTATTACTGCTTGGCGATGATATATTTTATCATCCCCTGCACGAGACCGGTTTGCATAAAAAATCTGAGTACAGATAAGACAATCTACTCAATACACCTTTTAGATACGCCCTCAGATATAGACCCTGAATTAAAAAAAATTTTGACAACCACTTATCTATTTCGTTTTTTCCCGCGAAATCCAGTTGCCGCAAAATGTATTTCTTCCCTGCTGAATGGGCTTTTCGCTCAGCTACCGAAAAACTGGCGTAAAAACCAACACCGCAACATGCCGTATTTCCGCTAAAAACTAAGCACAAGACTCTTTCCCCCTTTAACCCTTCCGGATAGAGGACCTAATCCGTATAAAATACAATATGTTGTATTTTTCCTTGACGTAAACCACAAAGGGTTGTATAAAAGGACAGTTCTATCAAGATACTTCCTGCTACAAGGTGAGTCCATGGCAAAAGATAGCGAGTTGATGGATAGAAGGAAGTTTTTGTGTAAAAGCGCCATTTTTTTTACTGGAAGCCTTTTGGGTTTGAATTATTTCTCAAGGGCCCTTGCCGCTGATAACTCCATTAATCAACCCAGAATAGCCCTTATCATTGACGATATCGGATTCAGCCGATCCCGGTTAAGAAGCTTTCTAGAAATTGGGGCCCCCCTGACCTTCGCCGTCCTGCCGAGACTCGCCAAGTCCCGTGTTTTGGCAGAGGAGATCCATACTCATGGCCATGAAATCATGCTCCACCAGCCCATGGAACCCCTTGACCCACATCTTGACCCGGGCCCGGGAGCCGTATATGTGGGAGATGAAGCCAATAAGATCGTCAGGATTATGGAAGAAAATATCTCTGATGTCCCTTTTGTGACAGGACTCAACAACCACATGGGCTCAAGGTTCACGGCCTGCCAGAAAGAGATGAAAGAGGCGCTTAAGGTCATAAAGACGAAGGGGCTCTTCTTTGTCGACAGCCTTACAACAAGCCGTTCGATGGCATATAAGACCGCAAGAAGGCTTAATATAGCCACTGCCTGCAGAAATGTCTTTCTGGACAATTATCCGGTGGAAACCGATATTCTCTCCCAGCTCTATAAGCTCAAGAAACATGCCATGAGATCCGGGCATGCTATCGGGATCGGGCACCCATATCCGGAAACAGCCAGGGCAATCGAATCTTTTAAAAGAGTCCTCAAGAAATCGGGCATCTCCATGGTGCACATATCCCACCTAATCTCCGCTTAAAAAATAACCCATGACCTCCAACTACGAAAAACTCCTCCGCAAGAACCTTCACAGCCTCTATAATAACCGGCCTGAGAATCTGGATACGCGGCTCCCAGCCGTTCAAAAGGACAATCTGTTCCATTTCAGCGCCTTTGGTGAGGACTGCTGTCTGGGGCCTGAGGGGATACATCTCTCCGGAAAACCGGCAAAAGGGACGGAAGGCCTGCTTATCTCCCTCTACGCAATCCATGTCGGTCCTGACCCTGTCCATATCGAACCGCTTAAGGCCTTCAGGGATCTGCCCGGCAGTATGCCCTATCAGAACGCCTTTGCCGTTAACAGCGAACGAGTTCTGATCCCTTATGTATCCAGAATCAGGGAGGTCCAGGGTTTCATACTTGATCTATTTAATGGCCAATTGCCCCCGGAAGGCGTGACAGGAGATTTTTCCTTTGTAATCTATCCCTTACCAAAGATCGCCCTCTGCTATATCTTTTACCTCCCCGATGAAGAGTTTCCCGCATCCTGCACCTGCCTTTTTTCTGCAAATGCCCCTGCCTTTATGCCGATTGACGGGCTCGCCGATGTGGCCGAATACACCTCCAGAAGGATCATACAACTGATTGACTAAAGTGCCCAAAGAGGTTATATGGCATAAGGCATAGGGCGTATGGCGCAAGGTATACACCACCCCATGAGCCGTAAGCCTTATGCCATGAGCCTCAGTATTATATTAAAAGGCTTAATCTTTATCAGAACCACTCAAATCATTTATGACCATATGAGATGATTTTATCAACCAGCCAGCCCTATTTCTCTCCATTTCCGGGCTTTTTTCTTAAGGCCTTTCTCTCGGATATCTTTGTCATTCTTGATGAGGTCCAGTTCCCCATGGGCACTACCTGGCTGACCGGAAATCGCTTTAAGAATGACCAGGGGACCCTATGGATGACGGTTCCTGTATGGAAAAGAGGCCTGGGGCTGCAGAAGATAAATGAAGACTTTAACAGAGTATTTGCGGGGAATATATTCTATAAGAATCTATATCCCTTTTTCTCCAAGCCCTCACAAACCGAGGCGCCAAAGTTGTATGTTTTGACGCGAGACCTCCTGAGATTAAGAGAGACGACATTACATTTGTTGAAGGAGAGGTGACCGGCTCAAAGGTATTAACGACTATAATCCAAGACAAAAGGATTGACAACGGCAAGTGCTATCAAATTTCTATGGCCTTAGAGTGCGTCTTATCCGACCGGCCAGGCAATACGATAAATACGGGCTTACACACGTAAAATAGCTATTAAGAAAGGAGATCATAACATGGATCCTAAAATTAGAACCGTTGCTGTATTAGGCGCCGGGATCATGGGTAATGGTATTAGCCAAACCATAGCTGCAGCCGGACCGTATCTGGTTTATATGGTGGATGTTGCCCAGGCTATCTTGGAGCAGGGATTGGAGAGCATAAAGAAAAGTCTCGGGAGGTTTACTAAGAAAGGGGAAATGACTCCAGAGGAAAGCGAAGCCATTATCTCCCGAATAACACCGACCACAGACTTCGAGGTAGTACAGGAATCAGATCTGGTTGTGGAGGCTATTCCGGAGGACCTGGCGCTCAAGATTGAAACATTCCAGAAACTGAATGATTTATGTCCAACTCATGCCATAATGGGAACAAATACTTCATCCCTTCCCATTACATCGATTGCAGCAGCCACAGAGAGACCCGACATGGTCATAGGGATACATTTCATGAATCCTGTGCCTGTAATGAAGGGGGTAGAGGTCATCAAGGGGCTGATGACATCTCCTGAAACTGTTCAGGCAACAGTGAACTTCGTGGAAAGCATTGGTAAGATTCCGTGTTTAGCCCTTGACTATGCAGGTTTTATCAACAGCCGGTTACTGAGTATATATATCAATGAAGCTGTACTGGCGGTCATGGATGGCAACCCCCCTGAAGAGGTAGACAAAGGAATGATTCATACTGCAAATATGCCCATGGGACCATTAAAGCTTTTGGATCTGATTGGGCTTGATGTTCACCTGAAGATTATGGATATTTTGCGCAATGAATATGGTGATCGATTCCTGGCGGCCCCACTGACAAGACAGATGTTCCGGGCCGGCCATTTAGGGAGGAAAACCGGACGTGGTTTTTACCAGTATTAGGTTCAAGGAAAGACTATGTACAAACATATTCAACTGGATTGAGGAAAAACCATAGCTATTATCTCAATCAACAGGCCAGAAAAGTTCAATCCCCATAACAGAATAGGGATGCAGGAAATTGCTGACAATAGTCATCTAAACCGGGAAATAGATAGTCCTCATCTGGTTTCCCCCTACGGGGGACAGCTCGTAACATGTATGCTTGGAATCCGTTGATAGCATTAACTAATACAGTATTAGACACGCTCAATTTATGAAAGTTCTCCTTTGAACTCGGCCTTTCTTTTTTCTAAGAAAGCCCCCATTCCTTCTTTGGCATCCTCACTGGCAAAGCAGATAGCAGATGCATCGATCTCCATGTAGCAGCCAGCCCTCAGATCCTGGTCGTAACCCCTTTCGATGGTATCTTTGACGGCCCTTATAGACACTTTACCTTTTGATGCCAGCAACTTTGCAACCGTCATTGTCTCTTCCCACAAAGTTTCTTTTGGAAATACCTTGTTCACAAGGCCAATATCCCTGGCCTCTTGAGCGCTGATCATTACTCCGGTCATACACAGTTCTTTGGCCATTGATTTACCCACCAAACGAGATAACCTCTGGGTGCCGCCAAAGCCGGGAATAATCCCTAAGTTTATCTCAGGCTGACCGAACTTGGCAGAATCAGCAGCATATGTAAAATCACATGCCATTGATATCTCTGCTCCTCCTCCAAGGGCAAAGCCATTGACACAGGCAATTACCGGTATTGGAAGGGCCTCCAACTGAAATAGGAGTTCATGACCTTGCCTTGAGAAAAATCTCTGTTCCAATGGGCTAAAGTCTTTCATTGTAGCTATGTCCGCCCCTGAAACAAAGGCCTTATCTCCAGCTCCTGTCAGGATAAGGACCTTTATGGATTGATCGGCAGCGATTTTTTCCAGGGCGTCTTTCATCTCTGCTATCATTGTGGGATTAATAGCATTGAAGACTTGAGGTCTGTTCAGTGTAATTATGGCAATGTTTTCTTCCACCTCATAGATAATAGTTTCATAAGACATGGGTAACTCCCTTCAATGGTAAGTTAGTTAATTCCTGTTTGTAATCACCTTTTTCCTGAATACTGGAGCGCTAGATTCCGCATTCTATCTTTTTCTCTCCTTCCCTGTTCATATTCTCTCCACCCTTCCCTATTCCAATTCCTTAATTCCATAAATTCCTGCTACATCTAAGAATTGTTTGCAGGCCAAGGATCCAACCACGAGATGAACGTGCTATGTCCCCAGTAAGGGCCAGGAAATAGTACGTTATTATGGATACTATAGTAATGTGTCACAAGGGCAAGCGAGAAAATCAAAGTGCGTAAAAGAGGGGGCGTTGGTTCTGGTCACTCACTGACCCACACCGGTCACTCTCCGAGGCGTAGGCTCTACGATAAAATGAGAAAGTTGGTCTCCTTTGAGGTAATACCTCATTTGTGTTATTCGTTTAGCAGAAAGAGAAAAACGAACACAAAGAAAGGAGACCGAAATGCAGGATACCATTTATGATCATTGCATAGCAATAGACTGGTCCATTAAAAATATGGCTATTGCTCGAATGACAAAGAAATCAAACAAAATAACGGCTATTGATGTACCATCAGATATTGAAGATTTGCAGGCGTATTTGAAGAATCTTAGGGGGACCAAGATATTAGCAATAGAAGAAACGACCACTTCACAATGGTTATATGCCGAGTTAAAGGAATATGTGGACCGGATATTGATCTGTGATCCCAATCGGAACAAGCTACTGAATGAGGGCCCCAAAACCGATAAAATCGATGCCAGCAAATTGGTGCAACTCTTAAAGGCCGGGCTCATGAAGGAAGTCTACCATTCTACAGATAAGTTCTTACATCTACGCAGGGTTGTCAGCGGTTATGAAGACCTGGTCAAATCAGGCGTCCGGTTAAAAAATCAACGTTATGCACTACTGAGAGCTTGTGGGAAAAGAGGTAAAGAGAAAGCGGGTAGCTCTATAGACTCCCAAGGCGAACAATTTGTACTGGATTGTTTAGACAGACAAATTGAAGCGTACGAGAAAGAGAAGGAATGTTACGAAAATGAATTTGAGAGGCTTGCTCGTAAAAATCACGAGATCAAGCATCAAAAAAGTCTTCCTGGTATCGGCACTATAAACGCGGTAAAAATTGTTGCGCGTGTCGTAACCCCTCATAGATTTGCTGATAAGGGACGTTACTTGGGTTACACGGGGCTGATCAAGCTAGAGAAGACAAGCGGAGGGAGAAGTTACGGCAAAAGGAGCCCCAGGTACTCAAGACAGTTAAAGAGTGTTTATAAATCAGGGGTTTTGGCGGCCATAGCAGGCAACAATCCAATTAATGACTACTATGAACATTTAATCCAAGAAAAAGGCTACCCAGAGCACAATGCAAGGCATAAGGCATGTCGTAGATTAGCGATTTTAAGTTTAGGAGTTTTCAAGAGCGGCAGGAAATATCAACCGTATAGGAGGAATTATGTAAAAGGCGTCAAAGAAGACACATCAGGCCTATAAGTATCGTGTTCAAAAGGAAATCTCATTAAAAGTGGACAACGGTCTTATAGGTGAGGGGAGAGAGCTCATTCCGGCTCGTAACATACATGTTTTGTTAGGTGATAGTTCAACTCTACGATTAGCCCCCCCTCTATTCCTGGAATTTATCGTAGCCCATTCCATGGCAGAACAAATTGCGTGTGGATAGAGAGCTCAGATAGGCGCGTGAGGAATACTGATATAGCCTTTTAATAGCCTGAAGATAAAGCAAGATCCGTTAAGATTGAAAAGATGGGGTTTCAAAACAATGCATCGGGTAGGCCGAAGACCGGAGACCGTAAGCAAGAAAAAAAGTGATTTTTTTCTAATGGGGGAGTGTTTTTTCTTGACTTACTTTCTCATAGGCGAGCCGGAGGCC
>JAUVXZ010000011.1 GCA_030603345.1 Pseudomonadota bacterium | reverse complement strand
AATTCGTCATGGGCCAGAAAATAGATGATCTCTGCCTCAAGAAGCTGCTTCATCATTACCGTGGCTTCAGATCCAACGGTCCGCTGCCGGTATTTTGCTACAAATCCAACTGAAGTAGCAGCCAAAATCCCCATAATGGCTATCACCACCATTAACTCTACCAACGTGAACCCAGCCTGTTTTTTCATTTGGCGCCTTCCTCTGATGGAGCAGTGTACTCGACACCCTTTGAGGTCAAAATGACATTCATTTCGCCCGGCTCGGGACTCGCAAGAGACAAACGGTAGCCTACCTTTGGATCCGGTTGATACAATAACTGCTTAAGATGGAGGATCTGCTCCCCTTCCAGAGATAGATACTTGGGGATGAGATCGGTGAGCTCTTCAGGATATTTATTCCGTTCGTAGTGAGCATAGCGCTTGACGGCACCGTCAACCATAAACAAGAGCACCCTCCCCTGTTTACCATAATCCACCGTGGCTATTGTGGCTGGTAGCTCCTGACCACCGAAAATGATATATCCCCACATCACCAGGATCAAAACAGAAGAAACAATCACAAAGTACTGAAAAGGACCCCATCTCTTCTTTTTCTTCTTCTCCTCTTGTTCCCGCTTCTCTTTAATCGAGGTTCCGATCTCAGAAACAGACTGAATCATGGCACACTGAAAACAGAGATAGCTGCCAGTCTTAACCTTTTCAGCGCATTCTTCACACAGAGGAGCATTACAACTGGCACAGAAAAACTCTGCCTTACGCTCAGGGTGGTATTTACACTGCATTTACATTCCTCTTCTGTGGATGGGGGTGGAAGTTATAGGGAAAAATAAAGGAAGACAAGCGAATAGTCAAGAAATAAATATCTTGGGGTTCAGGTGGGAAATCTCTAACTCTCAGCCTCTAAATTATTTCTACAGTAAGGACATACCACCCACTCTGGCTGCACTATCCGTTTACAAGAGCCACAGGTAGGAACTAATGGCTTTTTGCAATAAGGGCAGTCCTTGAAATCCAAGCTCACTGCTTTTCCACAACTCGCACAGATGGTCGTCAATTCCTCCTTTTGGTGCACCGCCTTCAGAACCTCTTCTACGGTAGTTATTCCCTCTTTTATCTTATCCAGACCCCTAATACCGAGGGTGGTCATGCCCAATGCCATAGCCGCTTCCCTCACGGTATCCACCGAGGCAGAAGACTGAAGGAGTTCCCTTATCTTGGCATTCATAACCATTGTCTCTTCAATAGCGGTGCGCCCCTTATAGCCCGTGTGGTTGCAATGGGGGCACCCTGCCCCCCGATAGAATTTGAAGGGCAGGTCGTCCTGATCCAGATTGATTCTGCTCAAAAGATCCTGGGTTGGGACATATTCCTCCTTGCACTCAGTACAGGTCACTCGTACGAGGCGCTGGGCAACGACCCCTATGACAGAAGAGGAAATCATATATGGCGGGATACCGATATCAATGAGCCGGGTAATTGCCGTAGGAGCATCGTTTGTGTGAAGCGTTGAAAGAACCAAATGTCCGGTCAAGGATGATTGGACAGCTATCTCAGCCGTCTCTTCATCTCTAATCTCTCCGATCATGATCACATTGGGATCCTGTCTCAAAATAGAGCGCAAAATAAACGGGAAACTCAGGCCAACCTTCTCGTTTATCTGTACCTGGTTGATACCAGGCAGTTCGTATTCCACAGGATCCTCAACAGTAATGATATTTACCTCATCTGACTTGATCTCCTGCATACAGGCATAAAGGGTTGAGGTTTTCCCGCTGCCCGTCGGGCCCACGATCAAAATCATCCCCTGGGGACGCTGACTAAAATTTCTGAGTATTGTTATATTCCTCTGGGTAAACCCAAGATCATCAATGGCGAGAGATGCCGTCTCCTTGCGCAAGACTCTTATAACGGCCTTTTCACCATAGTAGGTAGGGAGGGTAGATACTCTCAGATCCGCAGACATGTTCTTAGCCTTTACCTTTATCCTCCCATCCTGTGGTAGCCTCTTCTCTGCTATATTCAGACCGCCTAAGACCTTTATGCGTGAGATAATGATCGGCTGAGTCCATTTCGGAAGCTTGATCGTATCCTGCAGCACACCGTCTACGCGATTTCTTACTCTTACCTGATTTTCCTGTGCCTCAATATGGATATCGCTCGCTCCTCTCTTAATTGCATTCCTTATGATAAGATCGACCATCTTTATAAAGGGTGAGTCCTTAAAAGATTCAAAATTATCTTCTTCGATTTCCTTTTCTTCAGGAAAGAATTCCAATCCCACATCTTCTACAAACTCGTCAGCAACCTCTTTAATGGATTTTTCCGGGTAATAATGGTTTCGAAGCTTTTCAATTATCTGGCTTTGAGTAGATATAGCCGGCTGAATATTGTAACCAGTTATGAACTGAAGATCTTTTATCGTATTCAAATTAAGGGGATCAGCCATAGAAACATCAAGTATATTATCCTTGACCGTAACAGGGATGCACCCAAATTTCATGCAAACTTCCTCAGGTAAACACTCGATAACGTTACCCTGAATGGTATAATCCGTGAGATCAACAAAGGGAATCTTCAGTTGCATGGCCAGAGCAAAGGCTATCTCCTCTTCTGAGATGACCTTCATCTCAACCAAAACCTCGCCCAGGCGCTTCCCTGTTCTTTTCTGAACCTCCAGAGCACCCTCTATTTGGTGAGCAGTCAATAGGCCCGATTCTATTAATAATTCGCCCAGCTTACGCTTGGAAACGAAGTTTTCCTTCTTTTTCTTATTCTGATTCTGTGTTGGTTTCAAATCCATATCTGGCATTGGTAGCAGCCTTGTTGGTATCTCAGATCTTACATTCCTTTGTCGCATCTTAATATCACCATTTGCACATGTTTTCAACTCAATATGACTATTTTATCATTTAACAATACAGACCCCCGGCTTTTCTTTGACATAAGGGTATTAATTTGTTATAGATTTCAATTATTTTTCGGGTACACTTATATATAGAGTTCATCGGCAAGTTCCCGAAAAAAATTAATATGAGCTGCGATTAATTAGAAATATCAAGCAAGAGTAACGTTTACGTCCATGAAAGAAACTGATCAGAAAACAAATCTACTTATCGGGGCCATTGCTGTTGCCATTTTTGTCTACCTCTCCTTTGCCCAGTTCTCTCCCTTCGAATCCCTTGAAAAAGTAGTTTACGAGATCGAGATGAGGCTTGATACACCACGAAACCCGGGAGAGAGCAAAGTGGCCATAGTCAATATTGACGATAAGAGTATACGTAAGCTTGGTGAGTGGCCGTGGCCCAGGCATATCATCGCTGACATGATAACAATCCTCAAGAATAATCGTGCGAAATTGATCGGCCTTGATATAGTCTTTAGCCAAAAAGAACAGAATGCGAGCATCAAGGAGATAGAAAACCTTTACAGCAAAATCCTGGAGCGAGAAGAATTCCTCAATGCAGGAGGGGAAAATAACTGGATACTCGGTGAATTGAAGGAGATTGAGAAACGCCTGGATAATGATAGAGCCCTGGCTCAAGCTGTGAAAGCTTCTGGGAATACAATACTTCCAGTTAAAGGCGAACTTGGCAAGTACGAAACCGAGTTGCCCGTTGCTCCTGAATCATTCTCTGGTACAGATACCTTGAGAAAAGACAGGATTAGCAATGAAAACCAGATATCTGCCAAACAAGTAATTACCCCCTTTGATGAACTCTCAAAAAGTGGTCGCAGTCTTGGACACATAAATGTCTATCACAACAAAATAACAAAGGGCCGGGTTCATATACCCTTTATCAATTTTAGAGGAATTATCATACCTTCCATGCCTCTGTCCCTTGCCCTTGACTATCTTGATAAGCATCCCGCGGAGGTTATCATTAATGGTAGGGGGGTTAAGCTCGGGAAAGAAACCATTCCTATCAACAGGGGGGAAATGTTTATTAAGTTTAAGGGTGGAAAAAGATCCTTTCCCTACTATTCCTTTGTAGATATTTTGAAGCTAAAAAAGGTTCCCTCAGTGTTTGACGGCAAGATTGTGCTCATCGGCTTTACTACAGACCAGGAAGTTTTTCCTGTTGACACACCTGTAGACCATGACATGCCGCGGGTAGAGTTCATGGCCAATGTTATTGAGGGGCTTTTGCACGGACGGTTTTTGAAACGCTCAAGCACCATGATATATTTAGAGGCCCTTATCTTGCTGCTGCTGGGACTAGCATCCTCATTTTTTCAATCACGTTTCAGTTATCTTGACCGAACTGGACTAACATTCGGATTGATCTTCCTTACCTTTCTAACCAGCGCCACATTCTTTATAGGATTCGATACATGGTTTAAAACCATTTACATTATCCTTGCCCTGGCAGCGATCTATGGCAGCATACTGGTAAAAGATTTGCTATTCATGGACAAGGCAATTGTCTCAAAAGATGCTATAGAATCAAACCGGATGCTGGGAATTAGTTTGCAAAGCCAAGGTCTGCTTGATTTGGCCTTTGAAAAATTCAGAAAATGCCCCCTCGACGACGAGATGAGGGATATCATTTACAACCTCGGGCTCGACTACGAACGCAAGAGAATGATGAACAAGGCCATTTCGATATACGAATACATTAATACGGAAGATACCGGCTTTAGAGATCTGAATGAAAGGATACCAACCCTAAAAAAGGTACTCAGTTCCTTACCACTCAGCGCCCATCAAGGAAAAAAAGAGGAACGAATAGTTGTCGCCGATGACCTGGAGGTCAAGCCTACTGTTGGAAGATATGAGATACTCATGGAACTGGGTCAGGGTGCTATGGGTACCGTCTACAAGGGGAGAGACCCCAAGATCAATCGCCTCTTGGCTATAAAGACCATTCGTTTTTCTGATGAATTCGAGCCTGATAAGGTACAGGATATCAAAGAGCGCTTCTTCACCGAGGCCGAGCTCGCAGGGAAACTCTCTCACCCCGGCATCGTTTCCATATACGATGTTGGTGAAGACTATGATCTTACGTACATGGCCATGGAATTTCTGGAGGGGGATAGCCTTGAGAAATATTGCAACAAAGGATCCCTGCTTCCTGTAAGAAGAGTACTCGACATTGTTGCTGAAACGGCCGATGCCTTAGAATATGCACACAACAATGGCGTAATCCATAGAGACATAAAGCCCGGAAATATGATGCTTTTAAAAAACGGCAAGACCAAGGTTACCGATTTTGGAATAGCGAAGTCTATCTCTGCTTCAAAAACCAGAACCGGAATAATCCTTGGGACCCCGAACTATATGTCACCGGAACAGATCATCGGTCGGCAGGTAGACGCTCGATCGGATATCTTCTCACTTGGTGTCGTTTTCTTTCAGTTGGTAACCGGCGAATTGCCATTCAAGGGAGAGAATCTTAACAACCTCTTTTATCAGATTACCCAGCAGCGGCATCCGTCACCGAGCAAGATAAACCCCCGGGTTATAAAGCCCTGTGAACAGATTATTGATAAAACCCTGGCCAAAAACCCAGATCACAGGTTCCAGCACGCGAGGGATCTTGTCGGGTATTTAAGAATGCTGGCTGATAAAATCGATGCCCTGAGAGCCAAAAAACAGAAACAGAATAATACCTAACAGAATAAAGGAAATAGATTGGAACTGAAAGCGGCTGGCATTACTGATGTGGGTCTGAAGAGGGAAAGCAATGAAGACTACTTCTCTATAGATAACGCTCTTGGTCTCTATATAGTCGCCGATGGTATGGGGGGCCATCTAGCTGGAGAGGTTGCCAGCAAGGTTGCTGTAGAGGTAATCAATAAGAACGTTAACCGATGGATAGCCCAGCAAACCCCTGATGATGAGCTATTCGACTATCCTGATAGCGCCTTAAGTAAACGAGGAAATTATATACTCAGTGGCATAAAATTAGCAAACAGGGTAATATACGAGTTGTCCAAGGTTTATTCTGAATACAAGGGAATGGGAACAACAATCGTAGCTCTGTCCGTAACGGCCTCTCTTACAATTGCATCCAACGTAGGGGACAGCAGGCTCTATCTTATACGGGGAAATACGATTGAGCCCCTTTCCAAAGAGCACAACATGGTAACTGAACAGTTGGAAATGGGGCTCATATCTGAGGAAGAAGCAGAAGTTTCCCCCTTGAAACATATACTAACGAGGAATCTTGGGTCGTCCGATACCGTTGATGCGGACGTTTTTGAAATCGAGCCAAGGAATAATGACCGCTTTCTCCTCTGCACCGATGGCTTAACCGACCTTGTATCAGACAAGGAGATATTGGAAATTGTGCAAAACGGGGAAGACCCTGAGCACCTGTGTCGGCAACTCATCGTTAAGGCCAACGCGATGGGTGGTAATGACAATGTCACTGTCTCGCTGATATTTGTGCACAACCTGGAACAAGAAAACCAGGGAATAGTTAAAAAATTTTGGTCTCGCTCTAAATAGCAAACAATCATGAAAGATTTGTGTTCTTTTCTTATTAACTAAAATAAGGGGCAGCTGTTATGGCACGGGTTATATTGGTATTCAACAAACAAGTAGTCAAAGACTATCCTTTTACCAAGGAAAATATGACTATCGGGCGGGCTGACGAAAATGATATTGTAATCGATAATCTCGCTGTGTCCGGTTACCATGCCAGGATAGATAAGGCTGGGGACACCTATATCCTGACCGACCTACAAAGCACCAACGGAACCTTTGTTAATGATAAGAAAATAGTTTCTTATAGATTGCGACACAAGGACAAAGTAAGCATTGGTAAGCATCTTCTATTCTTTGCTCTGTCCAAATCTCAACAGGCCAAAGCTAGTGAAGGAGAGCTCGATGAGACGATGGTCCTCGACACTGCCAGACAGAAGGAATTGCTCGCGAAACAGGCTAAGAAAAAGGGAATCGATCTGACCGGTGCAAAAGAGAAACTTGGTGTTGTAAGCTTTATTGACGGTTCCGATCAAGGCGAAATTCAGCTCAGCAAAAAGCTCACCAAGATTGGCAAAGCGGAAACCGCGGAAATAAGGCTCGGCGGTTTGTTCATGGCCACTACTGCGGCTACTATTAGCCGAAGACCGAATGGCTACGCCATTACGGCAACGGGTGGAACAAAGGTAAAAGTGAATAATCAGGTAATACGAGAGGGTCAAATCCTCAATGATTTTGACACGATTGAAATAGGATCATACAAGTTCCAGTTTTATACACAGGGTAGCGGAGATGAAAAATAGGGTAAATAGGGTAAGAAAGATGGAAATTACTCAAGGCTAGCCCCGCTCCTTGGTTGCAACCACCGATTTGGGCCTCTTATTTATCATTTTCCTCAACCTTGTATCTATCTTGGGTTTGGAAAAGATCTTCTGGCACCGTGTGCATTGGTATCTCTCTTCTACGACCTCATCATACATTAAATCATCGGAAAAATTTACCGATCGGAAACGCACAGAAAAATTGTAGATTCGAACAAAATCTCTATTCTTACATTCATCACACAAAAAATAGTCCTTAACACTATCCATGAGTGCCCTCAATATGAGATATTTGGTCCTTATAACAGGGTAAACCCCATTCGAGAATCTAGTAGTCCGTCCCGCAAATAGCTCTAAAATAGAAAACTTCAATAAAATGCCAAATACCAAAATCCGAATGTCAAATCAAATCCAAATGACTAAATTTCAAAATTTCTACCCATATCCAGCAGTTTCCCGAATCTAACCTTCTGTTTTGACATTGGTTATTTGGCATTGACTTGAACTTTGACATTGGTTATTTGATATTTTTCTTTGTGAAAAAATGCGCTGTTACCAAGGAAACGCTCTGCTAGATATGACGTTGAGAGATCCTGCGTACGCAGCAATATCTGAACAGCCTTAAACCACAAGGCCTCCTTTTTGAAACGGTAAATCTTCTTATCTGATCCAGCTTATTTTGTCAAAGAAAATATGGTGAGGCTACTATCTCAGGAACACTTAGCCCTACAACGACACTTTGTCATTCTGAGGATCGAAGCGACGAAGAATCTAGATTTTAGTTCTAGTATCTGCCCGCAAATCGTAGATTCTTCGCTCTCTCGGGGCGAGATCACTCAGAATGACTTCTCAACCAAAGTGTGCTTGTAGGGTTAAAGGGTAAACTCTCTTTCTTTCAGCGCGCATAATTATCTCTCTATCATGTCGCTAAATCCTGCGTCTCACAGATGCTTGCCAAGGAACCATGCCCACAGCACGTGGCCTTGGGGATGACAATAGGCGTGGTCAACGCTCTTTTAGGGAGTATATAAAAGGCTTTGAAAAGGAAATTTAGTTCTTGAATGATGATTCTTGTTGTGTTAAAAGGGAAAAAATATTCACCAATACAACCAGAAAGGTAAGGAGGAAAAAAATGGCGGCGTTAGTTGGTGGTATAGTAGCTCTCATATTGGGCATCATTGGTATTATTGTCTGGTGGGGATATTTCATTAAAGCCCTGGCTGCTGGGATACCGGTCTTGCTTATCTTAGGTGGTGCCTTAGCCACCTATCTTGGCATCGAAGAATGGAAAGACAAAAGAAGTGAAGAGAAACTCGAGGAAGAACCAGCTACCAGTGGGCTTAAGGAAGAGGTAAAAAGCCTCAAAAAGGAGGTAGAGGAACTCAAGAAAGAGGAATAACCTGACTCCTTAATACGGATAAGAGGACAACCTGTTTGGGATGTTATCTTTTCAGGATTTCTAATTCATTAAAAAAGTAAGCTACCTCAAATGCAGCACTCTGGGGGCTATCCGAGCCATGTAAAACATTCTTTTCGATATCGGTTGCATAATCACGTCTAAGAGTGCCCTCAGCGGCCTCCTTATAATCGGTAGCCCCCATTAATTTCCTGTAAGTATTAATAGCCCTTTTGGCCTCCAAAACCATGACCACACATGGACCGGAAGACATAAAGTCTGTAACACTCTCATAAAATGGCTTACCTGCATGGACCTTATAAAAACCCTTGGCCTCCTCCTTTGTCATCCAGATCATCTTAAGAGCCACAATGATGAGACCCTCTCTTTCCAATCGGCTAATTAGCTCTCCTATAAGACCTCTCTTCACTCCATCAGGTTTAATGATAGCCAATGTTCTTTCCATTATGATATCCTCCTCAATAATGTAACATCTCGGAATCCTTACGAGTCATTGAAAGCAAAGTTCTTTTGCTGAAAACGATTCAAGCTATACATACGGGATGATGGAACACATTCTTCCCCCTCTAACCCCTGATTCCAGCATTCCACGTTCCCCTGGCTCATAGGCTTAATGTTCTGTTCCAAGCACATAGCTCATTATAGACCTAGCAGGCTGATTAGAGCATATGGCGCCACGCAGGTCAATATTTCACTCCGGGCGAAGCCCTCTCCTTATCCGGTACCACATATCTCATGGACTCAAGATCAGTCAAGCAGAAAGGAGCAGGATAATGTCAAAGTCCAGGGTATGGGTATCTTTTTTTTGGTTATGCCCTGTGACATGGCCCCTTACTGGGTCGATTCAAAATGGTTTATTGAGCCATAAGCTTTAGAATCATAGGCTCCATCTATATAAACCATTTTGAAACGCCCACTCATCTAAACTATGTGGGGCATAATCCAAAAAAAAGACACCCATACCCTGCAAGAAGCTTAAGAATCAATAGATTAGGTTTCACTATGACGTGGTCCTGCAAAAAGCAGTACCCCCGCGGTTACCACCCAAAATTGTCTTGCAGCAAATTCAGGGAGCATGGTATAAGGCTTCCCAAAGTTGGACCAAAATCAAAAAAGGTGTGAGTAAAAAATCCACAGGAGCAAAAGACTACCACAATGGTTTGCAAACAGCTGGAGGGTTGAATAGTGGAAGAAGAAAGAGAAATCATGGAAGTAGACGTGCTCTTTGTTGGTGGAGGTGTAGCCTGCCTCAGCGGGGCTCTTCATCTTTCGAATCTCATAAGGGAACACAACCAAAGGGTTGAGCAACAAGGAAAAGGGGAAAAACTCGATGAAGTCATGATCGCCCTCTTGGAAAAAGGAACTGATATAGGTTCACATAACTTTTCTGGGGCCATCATGGATCCTATTGCCCTCAAAGAGCTCATTCCGGATTTTCCGGAAAAAGAAGTCCCTGTTGAAGCTGAGATTACCAAGGAGGAGGTCTGCCTTTTGACAAAAAACGGCCGGATCAGATCTCCCATCACACCTCCCCCCCTTTATAATCATGGCAATTATATCGTCTCACTTTCCAAGCTGACCAGCTGGCTCGGTACGTTGGTTGAGGAAAATGGAGTTGATATCTTTCCCGGTTTTGCCGGAACAGAGATACTCTATGAAGGCAATACCGTTATTGGCGTGAGGACCGGGGACAAGGGAATAGACGCAGAAGGTAACAAGAAGTCAAATTTTGAACCAGGAATCGATCTGCATGCAAAGGTCACCGTATTTGGTGAGGGCACAAGAGGAAGTTTAGTAAAAGGGCTTATCAAAAAATTAGGCCTTGATGGAGGGAAAAACCCTCAGACCTATGTAGCCGGAGTCAAAGAAGTCTGGGAAGTCCCCGAGGGAAGGTTCCAGCCAGGCCAGGTTGTGCATACCATGGGCTACCCCCTTAAAACCAACACCTATGGCGGCGGGTTTATCTATGGCATGAAAAACAACATGATCTCAGTTGGTTTGTTAACCGGCCTGGATTGTGAGGACCCATTTCTAGATCCCCATCTCGAATTCCAAAAATTCAAACTCCATCCTTTCGTTGCAGAGATATTAAGAGATGGTAAGATAACCCAGTACGGTGCAAAAACTGCGCCTGTGGGGGGATATTTTTCTATTCCAAAAATGGCCTTTGACGGTGGGGTCATTGTTGGGGACTCAGCCAGCCTCTTCATCAGCCAAAAGATCAAAGGAATTCATATCGCTATGAAATCGGGGATGCTTGCTGCAGAAACGATTTTTCAGGCCCTTGTTAAAGGTGACTTCTCTGCATCCCAGCTTGAAAACTATGAAACATCCCTCTATAAAAGTTACATTGGGAAAGAACTTTATAAGGTGCGCAATTTTCATCAGGCATTTCAGAAAGGCTTATGGCTGGGCCTCATGAAGGCAGGGTTCCAATATATCTTGGGTGGCAGGGTTTTAAAAGCAAGGCTCTCTGCTGCACCTGATTTTGTCCATCAGAAAAATGTAATTGATCTCTACGGCACTGATTTGCCTACCGACGAGCAGAAAGGGCTTATTAAATTCGACGGAACCAGAACCTTTGACAAAGAATCGGACGTATATTATTCAGGCACAATCCATGAGGAGCAACAGCCAGCCCATCTCAAGATACCGGAGCTCAACATCTGTTATACCACGTGCAAGGAACAATACCAAAACCCGTGCACAAGATTTTGTCCTGCTAATGTCTATGAAATAGAAATCGATGAGGAAACGGGTAAGCCCACCATGAAATTGAATTTTTCCAACTGCGTCCATTGCAAGACCTGCGACATAAAAGATCCTTTCGAGAATATCACTTGGGTGCCACCAGAGGGGGGAGGAGGCCCAAAATACACCATAGTGTAGAAGGACAACAAACCCCACTTTTAACTTGACACACGAGCTTCGCCTTATTTATAGTTACTTTATAGCTAAAAAGTAGCTACACGCATAACCTAATCTAAGAGGTACCATTATGGATTTAGCGAGCGAAATTTCTAATATTGTAGGAGAGAATAACGTCTACACTGAGCTTGTGGAACGGATACCCTATTCACGTGATATGTCAGTCCATGTGGGAATCCCCGATATGGTGGTTTTCGCACGAACTACGGAGCAGATATCCGCTATCATGCGACTGGCTAATCAGGAAAAGGTTCCTGTCACGATCCAGGGCTCGGGAACGGCCACGACTGGCGCATCCCTCCCAATAAAAGGTGGCATACTGCTCGATATCCACAAAATGAACAACATTCTTGAAATCAACAAGGATAATTTCTATGCCCGGGTGGAACCCGGGGTCATCTGTATGGACCTCAATAAGGCCTTAGCTAAGCACAGTCTGATGTTTCCTCCCAACCCCGGCAGCGAGCTCATTGCAACAATAGGGGGGATGATGTCCACCAACTCCAGTGGTCACCGGGCTGTTAAGTATGGCACAGCCACGGAGTATGTCAAAGCCCTGAAGGTCGTTTTAGCCGATGGAACTATCATTGAAACTGGTTCCAGAACACCCAAATCTTCCATGGGATACGATCTGAACCATGTTTTTACCAGCTCGGAGGGAACACTTGGGATTATGACAGAGATTACGGTAAAGATTCAATCCCTTCCAGAATATAGCGCCCTTGCTTTAGCAATCTTCCATGACCTGGACGCCGCTGGAAGAGCTGTTACCGACATCATAGCCTCAGGTATACAACTTACTGCATGCGAGATATTGGATAAGTATAGTCTCAAGATTGTTGAAAATGCTATTGACAGGGATGTGAGCAAGATAGAGGCGATGCTGATCATTGAATCAGATGGCGTAAAAGAAACCGTCATAAGAGATATGGAAAGGATAAGTGGGATATGTAAGAAATACAATGTGGAAGAATTCACCTGGTCTGGTGATCCTGAAAAGGCTGCCGAGATAATGGAGGCACGGGGAAAACTGGTACCAACACTATCACGAATCAAGCCTGGTAATCGGCTTGTCGCAATCTCCGAAGATCTTGGTATCCCGCCAACAAAAATCCCTGAAGCGATTAAGAAGGCACAAGCGATAGCAGATAAATACAACCTGCTCCTGACCACCTTTGGGCACATAGGAGATGGAAATGTCCACACCACCTTTGTCACTGATATGAGAAGCAGGGATGAATGGGACAGGCTCAAACCGGCTGCTGATGAACTTGCAGACTTCGCCCTTGAGATGGGAGGTACCATTACTGCTGAACACGGATCCGGTCTTGCCAGGGCACCATATATGGAAAAGCAATTGGGCCCGGCACTGGAGGTTATGAGGGCCATAAAGAAGGCCCTTGATCCTAACAATATCCTGAATCCCGGTAAGATGGGGTTGGAGAGAAAGAAATCTGACATCTACGACTATTTTGCCTTCCAGCCTTTGCTTGATCATCCTGAAGGCGTCAATTCCTATGGTGAGGAGACCGATAACGAGCTTCTGGCCTGCATCTACTGCGGTTTTTGCCGTCTCGGGTGCCCTACGTTCAGCATAACCCACAGGGAATCAAGAAATGCGCGCGGAAGAAATGCACTTGCCTTTAGCCTCTTGAATGGCTCGATAGAGCCCTCACAGGATCTGGCGGATGCCTTTTACAGCTGTACCACCTGCCAGGCCTGCACCTACTTCTGCCCTGCTCTGATCAAGGTAGACGAGATCATTGAAGAGACTCGCAAAAAGCTCTACAAGGCCGGATTTACTCCTGAACCAGTACTCGGGGTGAGAGATAACATATTCAAGACGGGCAATGTTTACGCAAGTGCCAAGGGAGATAGAATCGACATTTACCCTGCCGTTCTCAAGCAGAAGATCAAAAACGGCCAGCTGAAACCCAAGGCGGAGACCCTTCTCTTTATGGGTTGCGTACCCAGTTATCTAGACATGAAGATGGTCCCAAGCTTGATCAAGCCACTCGATGCTGCTGGGGTTGATTACACGAGCCTGGCTACTGAAGAGGGTTGTTGCGGCTTTCCCCTTTTTCTTATGGGCACCGATGAATTTCAACCCCATGCAGAAAAGGTCATCGAAAGGATAAAAGCCACAGGAGCCCATGAGTTGGTTACCCCCTGTGCCGGTTGCTACAAAACCTTCAAAAAGCTGTATCCGGAGATCGGAAATCTCGGGTTAGAGGTGTATCACTCCGTCCACTATCTCGAAAAACTGATCACTGAGGGGAAGATAAAGTTCAAAGAAGAATTGGGGAAAAAGGTAACTTACCATGATCCTTGCGACCTTGGGAGGGCCCTTAAAGTATTTGAGGAGCCAAGGAATATTCTGAAAAGTATCCCGGGGCTTGAATATGTTGAGATGGCCAGGAATAGGCTCCAGGCCCGATGCTGCGGCGGAGGTGGAGGCATGATAGCATACGACCCTGAAATGGCTGTAGAGATGGCAGCGGAAAGAGTACAAGATGCCCTGGATGTTGGTGCTGAGATTATTGTCTCAGGTTGTGCTGCCTGCAAAGATAATCTAAGGAAGGGGGCCAAGAGCTTTCCTAAAGAGGTGAGAGGAAAACTCAAGATCATGGATATTACGGAAATCGTGGCAACGGCTATGGAGTAACAGGAGGTAATGACCCGATAATGGTCCACTTTGACACAGCTTTTTCCCTTTTGCCACACACCCCCCATCTGACTTGCAAGAGGGAAAGCCCTGTGTTCACTTATTATCAACATCAACCTTACATTAATTAAGGGGGAGGTGCTTATAATGACAGCCAGCAAATGGATGCATGCAGGTACGATTGTCAAGATGAACGCCATCAATTATCCGGATAAATTAGGGTGGCAGGACAAAAGTAAAGAGTTTACCTTTAAAGAATGGAACGAGAGGGCCTGTAGGGTCGCCCATGGGCTCTCAAAATTGGGTGTTGGATATCAGGAGAGATTTGCCGTACTGGCATATAACCGGGGTGAGTGGATGGACATATATGCCGGGTGTGCTAAAGGCGGGCAGACCATAGTTCCCCTCATGTTTCGGCTGGCACCACCAGATATCGAATATATTGTGAATCACGCCGAATGCAAGGCCTTCATTGTTGAAGAACCCTTTGTGGAGATGGTAAACAGCATGAAAGACAAACTCCCTGTTCCCAAAGCTGCCTATATCTATCTGGGAGAAGGTGCTGTTCCAGATGGTTATACGGGCTATGAGGATTGGCTCTCCCAATCATCTCCAGAAGAACCTGATATCATGGTAGACGGAGACGATACGTGGACCTTTATGTATACCTCGGGAACAACCGGAAGACCCAAAGGTGTAGTCAAGACTCATGAGAGCTACCATGCCCAATATGTGCTCAACAACATAAATCAGGGCGTGAGGCCAACTGATAAGGTAATGCTGGTTATGCCCATGTGTCACGTGAATTCCATATTCTACTCCTTTCCCTATACCATGGTTACTGCTCCGGTGTTTGTCTACAATATGGTGAGCTTTGACCCTGAAGACCTGCTCAAAACCGTTGAGAAATATAAGATCACCTTTACCTCTCTGGTGCCTACCCACTACATTATGATGCTGGGTCTCCCAGATGAGGTTAAAAACAATATAGATGTGTCTTCCATTCGGCAGCTATTAATATCCTCGGCTCCGGCCAGAAAAGATCTCAAGCTGGCGATCATGGATTATTTCAAAAACGCAGAGCTTTGGGAGGCTTACGGTACAACAGAGGGCGGTCTCGTAACTCTCCTAAGACCAGAAGATCAGTTCGAAAGGCTTGGCTCTATAGGCAAAGAGATCTTCGGCACCGACAGGATCAAGTTGCTTGATGAGAACAGAAAGCCTGTGCCAGACGGTGAGGTAGGGGAGGTCTTTTACCGAACTCCCATGATCTTTAAGGAATACTGGAAAGAGCCGGACAAGACCAAAGACGCCTTTGAAGGTGAATGGTCCTCTGCCGGCGATATGGCTAGAAGGGATAAGGATGGCTACTATACCCTCGTCGATAGAAAAGCAAATATGATCATAACTGGTGGGGAAAACGTGTTTCCGTCGGAGGTCGAAGGTACAGCCGGAGCCCACCCTGCCGCCAAGGACATCGCCGTAATAGGCGTACCTGATGAAAAATGGGGAGAGGCAATAAAGGCCATTGTCATCCTGCATGATAACTATGAGCCAAGCGATGAGCTTGCAAAGGAGATTATTGATTTTACCAAAGGCAAGATTGCAGGCTTCAAAAGACCAAAATCTGTTGACTTCATTAAAGAAGAGGACATGCCACGCACAGGTACTGGCAAGATCTTGCACAGGATCTTGAGAGAGCGGTACGGCAAGTGGAGTGATGCGCAATAGACAATCTTTAGTTACATTTATCCAATTAGTTCCATTGGTCTATTGGTTACCCTGTTCAGCGATCAACAGGGGAATTTTAGATCATCATCTAACAAATCAAACCAGTCAAACTAATAAAACAATCTTCATAACTAATTAAATCTATCTGGAGGAGAAATGACATGTTGACAAAAGCGTTTATACCGTACAAGGGCTACTACTCAACCCCGTTTTGCCGCTGGCAAGGAACCATGGCCAACGAAAACTCTATCGTCTTAGGGGCAACCACGGCCAACCGGTGGTTGACGAAGAATAACTTTGATCCCATGATCCTCGATTACATGTACTTTGGAATCACCGTAGCGCAGCATCACCTTTTTTACAGCCATACCTGGGCGGCAGCCATGCTGGTTGATGGCGCCAAGGATTTGCCGGCCCTCATGGTGCATCAGGCCTGCACCACGTCAACCACCTGTATCCACCTTGCGGCCCTAAATATAGAAGTGGGTACCTACGAGACGGGATTTGCCCTCATGGCCGATCGCTGCTCCAACGGCCCGCACACGGTCTGGCCGAATCCCCTTGGTCCAGGCGGCGAGGTGGAATCGGAAAACTGGCTGATGGACAATTTCAACAGGGACATCTGGGCGGGCCAGAAGATGATCCAGACGGCTGAAAATGTGGCAAAAGAGCTCGGCACCACCAGGGAAGAGTGCGATGCGGTCACCTTGAGGAGATATGAGCAGTACCAGGAAGCGCTGACCAATGACAGGGCATTTCAGAAGAGGTACATGTTTCCGCCCGAGGTGAGGGTCACAAGGAAAAAGACTGTTTTGGTAGAGGAAGACGAAGGTGTGACACCAACCTCTGCCGAAGGCCTGGCAAGGCTCAAACCCGTTGAACCGGAAGGGGTCCACACCTTCGGAGCCCAGACGTTTCCCGCCGATGGGAACTGCGGGATTATCGTGACCACCCGGGATAAGGCCAAGGAGCTGAGCGCTGATCCGAAGACCGAGATCCAGGTGGTCTCCTACGGCTTCGCAAGGGCCAAAAAAGGCTATATGGCTATGGCCCCTGTGCCGGCGGCGGAGATGGCACTTAAGGACGCGGGAATAACGGTGAAGGATCTCAAGGCTGTGAAGACCCACCAGCCCTTTGCCGTGAATGACATCAACATGGCCACGAAAATGGGATTGGATGTGAATTCCATGAACAACTATGGAAATTCAATGATCTATGGGCACCCTCAGGGGCCCACAGCAGGCCGGATCATCATCGAGCTATTGGAAGAAGTGGCCATGCTTGGCGGTGGCTATTGCCTCTGGGCAGGTTGCGCCGCAGGCGATACAGCAGCAGCCATGGTTTTCAAGATAGGGTGACCAAAGTTATAAGTGGCTAAAGTCAAAAGGTAAAACTACTTTATGTGGTTTCCTTTTTAACTTTAGCTCATTTTAAGCTTTAGGCACTTTTAACTTTTTCTCGGGCTATGACAGCCGCCCCAAGGGCGGCTGTCAGGTGCGGCTCAGGTGGTACCACAATATCAAAACCCGTTATCTCTTCAACCGCCTTGAGGAGACCGATATCTCTGGCCCCGCCCCCAACGACGGCAAGATCTCTTTCAATTCCCACTCTCTCGGCCAGGCTATGAAGCTGTGCTGCCAAGGCTCGATGAATCCCGGCCAGAAGGTCTTCCTTTGCTACCCCCTCCGCTACCCGTGATACCGCCTCAGTCTCTGCAAAAACTGCGCAGCCAGTATTAAAATCGACCCTCTTTTGCGATTTCAAGGATAATTCGCCTATATCCTCCAGCTTTATCTGCAACACCTTAGCAATTACCTTCAAAACCCTTGCAGACCCTCCAGCACATTTGCCGCTCAATAAGAAGTTTAGAGAGTTTCCTCGTTCATCGATTCGAAAGGCCTTACTGAAGAGATCGCCAACATCAACTACTGTTTTCACCGATGGGGAAAGAAAAAAGATCCCCCTGCTGTGGCATGATATGTCTGTCACTACCTCATCTGCAAAGGTCACACTCCGTGCACCGTATCCAGTGGCAATGGTGTAAACGATACACTCTGACGATTGATCCGCACTGGACAATAACGCTTTGTTAACCCTACCAGCGGTTAGTTCATAATTCCCCCCAGAGGGAACTACGTAGGATCCCCCGATCTCATCATCCAGCATGATCACGCCTTTTGAATAGGCAGAACCAATATCAATCCCGACAACGCATACCATAATTCTCCTACTACCGGGACAACCCGGAACTTGAAGGGTTGTAACGCTTTATTGAGATCTGTTCAGTGGTTATTCTTAAATCCGAAATCCGAAGCACGAAACTCGAAACAAATCCGAAATTCAAATGCTCTAAACGTTATTGTCAACATATCAAAAATGTTGTGCCAAAAAATACGAATTTCATTACTGAGGGCACTAATCCAGCCTTTTCCTAAACCGCTTGACCGCACTTGTAAACACAATCAACCCGAGAACCATCAACGAAAGGAATTCAGGCCAGAGCACCCCAAAGCCCACCCCCTTCAGAAAAACCCCCCTAATAATGATCAGGATATACCTCAAAGGATTCAAATAGGTGAGCCACTGAATCACTGCTGGCATGCTGGCAATGGGGAACACAAAACCGCTGAGCATGAAAAATGGCATAATGAAAAAAAAGGTGGTCATCATGGCCTGCTGCTGTGTGGCAGAAACGGTAGATATGAACAGCCCAATACCCAAGGTGCTCAGAAGGAAAAGACATACGGCAGCAAGAAGGAGGAGAAAGTTCCCCTTCAGGGGGATGGAGAACCAGAAAATGGCAAAGGTGATGACAATAACCATGATGGTCTGGGTGATGATGATATAGGGAATCGTCTTACCGAGAATAAGTTCAATGGGCTTTAACGGTGTAACGATGAGCTGCTCAATAGTACCCGCTTCCTTCTCACGAATAATGGCCATGGAGGTAAGAAGAAGAGAGAGGATCATGATCAAAATGGCCACGATACCTGGCACATAAAAATTCCTGCTATCCAGGTTCGGGTTATACCACGTTCGTATTCGAGCATCAATTTTCCCATAATTCATCTTTTGAGGGTATAGCTCCCTGATTAACTTCTGGTTCAATCTGTCCAGAACAAGCAACGTATATGCGATTCTGACAGAGGCCATGTTGCTCATGCTCCCGTCGGCCAGGATCTGAACAGGAGACGAATCTCCCCTCCTAATGCGCTCGCTGAAATCAGGTCCAATCTTAACGGCCAGATCAACCTTTCTCCTTAACAATATCTCTTCAAGCTCCTTGGGATGATCCTTATAGTGGGTTATACGGAATGTCTTGTTTGCATCAAAGGCATCCCTTAGCATACGGCTCTCTCGTGTGCGGGACTGGTCAACAATTGCAACCCTGACATCTAGCACGTCTGTGCTGAGCACATACCCGAAAACGAGCAATTGAACAAATGGAGCAATAATTAACAGTGGCCTGTTCTTTTTGTCCCTGAAAAGCTGGATAAATTCCTTTCGAACCAATTCCCGAATCCTGATCCAGCTCATTTTACATTCCCTCTTTCTTCAACATCGCAAAACCAATATTTGAAAGGACCATCAACATGCCAATGAGCACAAGGTAGCTCGGCCATAAATGATCAAGCCCCAGGCCTCGGAGATACAGTCCATTGAGTATATCTATGAAATAGGTTGCCGGGACGATACACGTCAGCATTTGAAATATCTTGGGCATATTCTCCACAGGAAATACGAAATTCGAAAGCAGCAAGGAAGGCAAAAAAGTGATCAGTATGGCCATTTGGTTCGCTACCAACTGCGATTTTGTGACAATGGAAATGAGAAGACCCAGACTCAAGGCTACCGATATATAAAGAGTGGAGGCAAGAACCATCAACCAAAAGCTGGATTTCATGACAACACCAAAGAGCACCTGCCCCATAAAAACTGCCACAAGTACATCAGTCAGTGCAATGAGGAAGTAAGGAATGGCCTTGCCTATCAAGAATTCCCCCCCGCGGATGGGTAGCGAGCGTATGGTTTCCATTGTTCCGTTTTCGTACTCACGGGCGATCACCAGGGAGGTCAACATAGCCCCCACGATCATGATAATGATGGCAATAATGCCAGGAACGATGAAGTTCTGGCTCTCCAGATCCTCGTTGAACCAGACCCGTATCCGTCCGTCCACAGGAGGTCTTATCCTCTCCCTTCCAGTACGGTTTAGAAAATCGATGAGACGATCACGATTGTAAGCCTCCACGAATGCTGTGATGTAACCCCTCGACAAACCCGCAAAATTGGGGTCACTCCCGTCAAGCAACACCTGCATCTGGGCCTCACGATCTGCCTTGATATCCTCGGTCCAGCCCGGTGGGATGATTATGGCCATCGTTGTCGACCCTTGGTCAAGGTATCTAATAGCAGCAACGGTATCCGTGAGATGGTGAATGACGTCAAAATAGGAGGAGGCATTGAGTTTCCGAATAAAATCACGACTCAATTCGGTCCTATCATAATCCACTACCACGATTCTAACATTATCAACATCCAGGCTCAGGGCATAACCGAACATGAGAATCAGAAGCAGTGGGATAATAAAGGCCAAATACATACTCCTGAAGTCCCTGATCAGGTGGTAAAATTCCTTACGGGAAACGGCCTTGATATTTATCAGTTTCAACTATCTCTCCCGGACATCAATTCTATAAAGACATCATTAAGGTCAGCCTCAGGAGTGTCGGGAAATACCTCACCAACGATCTTTGAAGGGCTGCCCGTGACCACTATCTTTCCCTCATTAATCATAACAATCCGCTCACAGTTTCGAGCCTCATCCATGTAATGTGTGGTCACAAACACCGTCACTCCTTCCCCGGCCAGGTGATCGATAAATTCCCAGAAATGCCGCCGGGTGATAGGATCTACCCCTGAAGTGGGTTCATCCAGGAAAAGGATTTCAGGCCGGTGAAGCAAAGCGCAGCCCAGGGCTAAACGCTGTCGCCATCCAGGAGGCAATTCTCGGGTAATGCGATCTCTGACATCATGCAATCGCGTCATATCAAGCACCCATTCAATTCTATCCTTCCACTGCTCTGGCGGCACCTCGTAGACCCCCAGATAAAAGCGGATATTTTCAAAGGGGGTTAGATCTTCGTACAGGGAAAATTTTTGTGACATATATCCTATGGAGTGCTTGATTCCCTCTGCCTCAGAGAAGATATCATGACCTGCAACCCTGCCATAACCGGAGGTGGGGGTTATAATGCCGCAGAGCATTCGGATGGTGGTGGATTTTCCTGCACCGTTTGGGCCCAAAAACCCAAAGACCTCCCCTTTCTTGACAGAGAAGGAGATCTTGTCGACTGCCACAAATCGGCCGAACCTCTTTTCAAGGTCCTTCACATAAACCACATCAGAGCCCGAACCGGTCATGAATAAGCCCCTCATCCACTCCTTTTATGCGATGAATCATGGCCTCTTCCAGATTGGGGTAATGGGACCGAAATTCCTCCGGATTTGCTATCTCGAGAATACGGGATTTGTGCATGAGGGCCAGGTGATCGCATTTTTCCCCCTCATCCAGGTAGGCAGTAGAGATCAGGATTGTCATACCCTCCTGCCTCATTTCGGTAAGAATGTCCCAAAATTCCTCCCGCGATACAGGGTCAACGCCGTTAGTGGGTTCATCCAGAATCAGGACCTTTGGCTGATGGACCAGAACGCAGGCAAGACCCAGCTTCTGTTTCATGCCACCAGAAAGGGCTCCGGCCAGCCTATCAACAAAAGGCAGAAGATTGGAAAAGCCCAGATACCGCTCTCTCCTTTTCCCCCTTTCGGCACCAAAGATGCCAAAAATATCCATGAAAAAATCGATATTTTCCCCTACAGTCAGATCCTGGTAAAGTCCGAAACGCTGCGGCATATAACCGATCAGGGGCTTGACCCTCGTTTTTTGACTCGCCACATCAAGGCCATCTATCACGATTTTTCCGGAGGATGGCTTGATCATGGTTGCCACCATCCGAAGCAGCGTTGATTTTCCCGCACCATCAGAGCCCACAAGGCCAAATATGCTCCCCGCTGCCACCTGAAGGCTCACATGGTTGACTGCCTCAATTGAACCAAAGTGCTTGGAAACATCTTCTAATTGAACGAGGGGGGTTCCTAGCGGTGGGGAATCTGTGTTTCTGGAATAGTCATTACCGTAACCAGGCATCGGCAGGCATCCCTGATTTCAATTCAAGGTTCGGATTGGGAATGGCAACCTTTACCAGGTATACAAGTTTGACCCGCTCTTTATGGGTCTGTATGATTTTTGGTGTGAATTCCCCTTCAGGAGAGATAAATGAAACCTTTCCCTGGTAGACCTTGTCAGGAAAGGTATCTATCCTTACTTCAACACTCTGGCCTGGCTTAACCTTCCCAATTTCTGTCTCGTCAACAAATATTTTGAGATCAACCGATGATAGGTCAGCGAGAGAAAAGACCTCCCTTCCAGGCAAAACCACTTCACCCAACTCCACGTTGCGACTGGTTATTATTCCCTTGAAAGGTGCTTTCAGATACGTGTATGTCAACTGAGTTTCTGCCACCTTAAGCGCTGATTGGGCTGCCTTAACCTGAGCTAATGCTACCTCAACTTCCCTTTCTGCTGCATCAATCCTCTTCAGATTACCCCGTGCCTGCTTCAACATGGCCCTCCCTTCAGCGACTCTGGCCCGCGCAGTCTGAATAGTCTCTTTCCTCACCCCTTCTGTTAGCAATCCGAGGGTTTCTTTGGCCCTCTCAAACTCCTTCGAAGCGGTTTCATATTTGAGTCTTACCGCATCCCATTGCTTTTCTGAAACAAGTGCTTTCTCAAAGAGTTTCTCAAACCTTTCTTTGTCTTTCTTGGCTTCTTCCATGATGTCTTTTGCATTCAAAAATGCGAGACGAGCCCGTTCTATCTCCTGCTCACGAGAACCGGCCTCCAGCTCTTGTAATTGCGAGAGGAGCACCTTTACCCCTGCCTCTGCCCGTGCCACATCATCTGGAAGCGTCTCCTTATACATCTCCAAAACCGTCTCTATTCTTTGCAAACTCTTCTCAGAGCCCTCCACATGAGCCTTTGCCTGCTCATACCTGGCCTGGTATTCCGATTTATCAAGCACTGCCAGGGTCTGCTCTCTTTCAACAAGCTGCCCCTCATCTACGAGAATCTCAACAATTCGCCCGCTAACCTGAAAGGCCAATTGTGCATTTCTCGCCTCAATAGTGCCGGAATAATATAATTCTGTGACTTGAGCATTCCGCTGTCCGAAGTATACAAAAACCCCTACTCCAAAAAGCAAGATAAAGAAGATTATGATGACCAGTCGTTTCTTCACGCCCATTCCTCCAAGAGTGATATCTATACCATTTCACCCGCTTACTATGCAATTCCAAAAATCCCTCAGCACCACCCTGCTTCAGGCCAGAATACCTTCCTTTCCATCCAGGGTATTTATGGAAAAGTCCACCCTTCTGCCTTTCCCTTTTATCTCTCGCATAAAAAAGCCAGTTACCGGTCTCTAAATTTTACCCACAACCTTTTCTATCAAGGTTGATTCCCCGCATCTGGGTGGACCCGTTATTAGAATATTCGTTTTTGTCATCAAAGTTATTTTGTGTCCGTTGATAGTTTCTAGTTGTTTCAGGATTCTGGAATTCGGAAGCCGTTGCGGAAAGGATAACATCAGTCAACTCCACAAGATAGCGTATAGAGTTCAACCATTTTCATATCTTGCTTATCACCGGAAAAAAAGATACAACTGACCACTGACAACGGACAACAGACATTACTCAAAATTATCTCCTGATCTTTTCGAAAACATAACGTTGGCTACCAAAAGGTACCAGATCCCCTGATTCAAAAGGTAGTTTTTCATGAGTGCCTATGATCAAAAATCCACCATTGTTTAGACTATCTATCACTTTCTGAAAAGCAGCTTGTTTGAGCTCATCGTCATAATAGGTCAGGATACTGTTTCTTAAAAAGATGATGTGAAACTTAAATTCATCGAACTCAGAAGACAGATTATGAACCCTCCACTTAATCCCCTGCTTTAACGACGGCACTATGCTGTAAGGGCCTCGATCGCCATGAGAGATAAAAAAAATCTCTTTCAGCTCTGCCGGCACCTCTTTGAGACTGCTAAAGGCGTATATCCCATCTTGAGCTCTCCTGAGAAAGACACGATTGATATCTGTTGCCCATATCCCAGGCTCTGGAATGGGGTCAAACCGAGCCTTCAGGCCTTCCCACAATATCTTAAAACTATACACCTCTTCGCCGCAGGCACAACCAGCAAACCAGAGCTTCAACCTCTTAATATTCTCTTTTAAAAGACCTGGCACTATTTGATCCTCAACTGCTTTCCAAAGCAGGCGGTCACGAAAAAAACGGCTTATGGAAACGCACATTAGAGACTCGCACTGATCTCTCAACGCCTCATCTCTATCTAAAGAGTCGAGATAGGTCTCCATACTTCTACATCCTATCTCCTGCATATGCTTGATAATCCTCTTTTTGACTCCCTTTCTCACCTTACGGTAACCCCTCCAAGAGTAACCAAAATGATCAAGGAGTTGACGAAACTGTTGATCATCCATAAAATAACCTTATGCAAAAGAGAAAAAAACTATTCGTTCAACCCAAACACGGGTTCCGGCTATTTCCGAAAGGCGATTATCTTTAAACTATTTTTGTATTCATGCATCAATCTATACTTTATACGCCATCAGAAGACAAGATTGTGCAGTGCCAAATCTGCCAGCGGCGGTGCAAGATAGCACCAGGGAAGACGGGATTCTGTAGAACTCGAAAAAATGTGAACGGGCAGCTCTATTCTCTGATTTATGGAAAAGTCTCCTCGAAACGTGTCTCTCCCATTGAAATCAAACCTCTCTTTCATTTCTTCCCGGGAAGCAAGTGGCTCTCCCTGGGCTCTCTTGGGTGCAACTTCCGGTGTCCGGGATGCCAGAATTGGGAAATCTCCCATGCAGACGTTGAAAAAGGACTTCCTTTCATTGAATATGTTTCTCCTGAAAAAGTAGTCCAGCTTGCACTCCAGGAAAACTGCAAGGGCATTTCCTGGACGTATAATGAGCCTACCATATGGCTGGAATATACCCTGGATACTGCAAAGATTGCCAAGGAGCGAGGCCTTCTCACCAACTATGTAACCAACGGTTACATCACACCAGAGGCCCTGAATCTGCTTGGCCCCTATTTAGATGCTTATCGTGTCGATCTAAAGGGATTTTCTAATCACACCTATAAAAAAATAGCACAAGTTTCCGATTTTAAAGGAATCCTAGAAAACATCAAAAGCGCCAAATCTAATTGGGATATGCATGTTGAACTCATCACCAACCTTACACCCGGTTATAATGATAACGAAGACGAACTCCATAAGATGGCACATTGGATCGCACATGAAATGGGACCTGACACACCCTGGCATGTGACAAGGTTCGTACCCCACCTCAAGTTATCGGATCTCGATTATACACCCATACCTAAATTGGAACAAGCGAGGCAGATCGGAATAGATGAGGGATTGAGATACGTATATCTCGGAAACGTCCCGGGTCATGCAGCAGAAAATACCTATTGCCCCCGGTGCGGGAGATTGCTCATCGAAAGACGAAATTACCATATACTGCGGTATAACCTTGAGGGAAACGAGTGCGTATTTTGCAATGCAACAATAGCCGGATATTTCGAATAATCACCGCCAAATCCTCTCTTTACCCTCTCCAAGAACTCGCCGAGCGTTAGAGTTTTTGAAAATTTTATCATTTTCTGCTTGATTTCCAGTAAAATTTACAGTATTTAAATCTATAAAACTGTAAGTTTTACTGTCATAAGAGGAGGAAGACATGAAACTAACGGAAAAGCAGAAGGCATTCCTGGGATATATCTCTCGCTATATGGAAGACTGGGGCCGACCCCCCAGTTTTGAAGAAATATGTTCCCATTTCGGTTTCACCTCTTACAACACGGTCACCACTTATCTCAAGACCTTGGAACGGAAAGGCTATATCCGCCTTCCCCGCAAAAAGAACCAGAAGCGGGCCATTGAGGTGATCAGCCCTGTGGAAACCAGACGATTTGAGTTTCCCCTCCTGGGAAGGGTGGCGGCGGGAAAACCTATCGAGGCGGTGGAAGATATGGATGTGATTGAAGTCCCCCCATCCATGATAGGACAGGGAGACCACTTTGTCCTCCAGGTCAAAGGGGATTCCATGAAAGAAGATGGGATCTTGGACGGGGATTTCATCGTAGTCAGGAAGCAGCCCACGGCCGAGAACGGGGAAACCGTAGTGGCCCTGATCAACGATGAAGTGACCATTAAGAAATATTACAAGCGGAAAAATTATGTGGAACTCCGCCCCGCTCATACGGGTATGGAACCCATCATCGTCAAACAGGGAGATTTCCGGATTGACGGAAAGATCGTAGGGGTTATGAGGCACTTAAATTAAGAAGCTTAGGTGGTGCTTACTGCCTACTGCTTACTTCTATTGCGGAATTTTGAGCCATGTACCGTCACATCATCCACCTTCATATCCCAGCCTTTCCCATCGCTGTGGCCCGTGTCTCTCAGCCAGAGCTCAGGGATCGCCCTGTGGCAGTTGCCCCGCCTCACTCAGAACGAGCGCTTCTCCTCTCTGTGTCACCTGAGGCCCGGAGGGAAGGCGTTTTTAAGGGCATGCCCCTTGGCAAAGCCATGAAATTCTGTCCTGGTCTAACCGTCTTACCCCCCGATCGGGATTTCACGGGAAAGGCCTGCCAGGTCCTCGCCAAGATGGTGGCGCAATATACACCCCTCTGGGAACCCTCACGACCAGGTCATATCTATCTGGATGTGACAGGGACATATCGTCTCTGGGGGAGGGCAAAAGACACGGCCAGCCGTCTTAGACGGGAAATCAAGGAGCATTTACGTCTCCCGGGGATGGTGGGCGTGGCGGGAAATAAGATGGTCTCCAGTATCGCCTCCAGGATTGCATCATCTGAAGGGTTACTGGATGTGGATCACGGCCAGGAGTCCTTGTTTATGGCCCCCCTAAAGGCAAATGTCCTGCCTGGCATAGGCCATGTTCGCAGGAGAATCCTTCTGGAA
>JAUVXZ010000009.1 GCA_030603345.1 Pseudomonadota bacterium | reverse complement strand
GGTCGTACATATCGTTTTCCGGATGGACATAATTTGCGAGCAGGGTATAGACCACAAAATCCGTACAGGCAAAAAACAGGAGAGCCTTGTTATAGGTGGTCGGTTTCGTATGATACGATTGCAGGGCGAATTCAAAGGTATAGCCTGCCATGCGGTCACCGCCAGCTGCATAGGGCAGCTTCGATTCCTTGGGAATGTTCTTGTATGTGGACAGCCCCGGATAGAATCTGCCGTTCTTGCGGGTGAAGAAATGCATTCTGGGAGAATCTGCAGAAACCTCTTCAGCCACCACCTGGTGTCCGAGTTCATGTAAGCTCAAATGAGTCATGTACGCTGCACCAATGGCAGCGACATCCTCAAGGTTAAAAGCACAGCCGATCTCGACATTACTCATCGAAAATAACCATACCAGCAAACCCGCTACAATCATTCTGTGACGAACCTTGTACATGATTCCCTCAGGCAGGCTCCGAATTCTCTGCTCAATATTTTCTTCGGCAAAAACGGCCCTGCACTTGAGAGAATCCTTTTTGTCACCACCCCAGTACCATCTCCCGGAGCTACGGGGCAGGCAGAGACACCCCAGTGAAATATGCTTCGTGTTTCACGGGGCAAGGCGGCGGGCACAGAGAGTGCAGGGAATGTCTGAAAGCCTATTAGGCTTGTCTAAGAAGGATTGAAAGGGGGGTCGTTTTGAAGGTAGGATTAAGCTTGTTTATTTATGTCAGGAAAAGCAACCCTTGCTCTGTGCTCTCTGTGTCTCGAACGAGGCCCGCTTATTAACGGGCCGAGTGGGTGGTTAGTAAAACTCTGCGAGGGTTTATTGGAGTTTTCCGACCGCGGCTTCAACCTCTTCCAGTATCTTTCCGCTCCGTATGAGCTCTACCACTGTCTCAATATCCTTGGACAGCACGCGGTCCCTTTCCAGGTGGGGAACGGCATCTCTGATAATCTTGTAGGCAACCAGGGTACCTTGCCCGGGTTTCATGTTGGTAAATAGATCCATGGCCTGCGCATCACACAGGAGCTCAATGGCGATTACATGTTCAGTATTCCTTACGATTTCCCTGCATTTCCGGGCAGAAATGGACCCCATAGACACGTGATCTTCCTTGTTGGCTGAGGTGGGGATGGAGTCGATGCAAGCCGGATGGCAAAGAACCTTGTTTTCCGATACCAGGGACGCCGCCGTGTACTGGGCAATCATGAATCCGGAATTCAGGCCACCATCGCTGACCAGGAAGGCCGGAAGCCCGCTGAGTTGTGGATTCACCAGACGTTCGATACGCCGTTCTGAGATGTTCGCCAGCTCTGCGATAGCCATGCAGAGAAAATCCATGGCAAGGGCCACGGGCTGGCCGTGAAAATTTCCTCCGAGCAGAAATTCTTGCGATTCCGGAAAAATGAGCGGATTGTTTGTAGAAGAGTTCATCTCTGTTTCCACCACGTTCCTGGCATACGTGATGGCATCCTTGCTGGCGCCGTGCACCTGAGGGGAACACCGCAGCGTATAGGCATCCTGGATGCGGGAGCAGTCCTTGTGGGAGGTGATGATTTCGCTACCTGTGGTGATCCGGTCCATGTTATCAGCGGCTGCGGCCTGTCCCGGGTGTGGCCGAACCTGGTGTATCCTCGGATCGAATTCCGTTCTGCTTCCCATGAGCACCTCCAGGCTCATGGCAGCCGCTATATCAGTCAATTTGGAAAGCCCAACGGCATCAAACACCGAAAGCCCACCAATAGCGGTCATGAGCTGGGTACCATTCACCAATGCAAGGCCCTCACCCGCTTCCAACTGGAGGGGCTGCATACCACATTTCTTTAAGGCCTCAAGCCCTGACATCCTTTGCCCTTTATAAAAAGCCTCCCCCTGGCCTATAAGCACAAGGCTCAGGTGCGCCAGGGGAGCAAGATCACCGCTTGCGCCTACTGACCCTTTTTCAGGCACTACCGGGCAGACCCCGCGGTTCAGAAGTTCTACAAGACAGTGAACCGTCTCCAACCTGATGCCCGAATGCCCTCTGGCCAGATCCTTGACGCGAAGGGCCATGGTGGCCCGAACCGTCTCTTCATCCAGGATCTTGCCCACACCGGCCGCATGGCTCATGAGCACGTTTTCCTGGAGAAGCCGGGTTTCCTCCTTGGAGATGGTAACATCGCTGAGCGCCCCAAACCCTGTGGTGACCCCATACACAGTTCTCTCTTCCTGAACCCATTTTTCGATGAGTTTACGGGCATTAACGATCTGCTCTTCGGACTCCTTCCCCAGTCGAACCCTTGCCCCCTCACGAGCAATGGCCACCAGGCCCTGAAGGGTCATACCGTCCACTCCCAGAACGATCTCTTTCATATCCGATAAACCTCCATTTTTAATACCATGGGTTACGAGTTCCGAGTTCCGAGTTATGAATTGCTGCGCTCAAGTGAGCTTACTAGTTTTTTTGAACTTTGGTCCTTTATGATCTGATTTCTCTAAGTAGCTCATGAAACCTCCAATGAGGCGCCCTGCCTCGTGCGCCATTGCAAAAAGACAATTGAAGTCTTTTCGTTCTAGATACCCTACATCCAGTGCAACATACAGTTGTGATCTAACTTCCCCTACAGACCCTTTCGCCATTGACAGAAACTGATGGAATTCCTTATTGCCGCCCCGTTCAAAGCCTTCGGCGATGTTCGACATAGCGGAAACAGCAGCCCGCCGAATTTGGTCTCGCAAACCGAAGTCTCGCGAAAATGGGCCGCGGGAAGTTTCTTGGTAAATCTCTTTCGCCAGTTTTCGGCATTTCTTCCATGCCTGTACATCCTCGAATCCTTCAATTATCGCCATAATCATCCTCCAACTTTGAACTCAAAACTCGGAACTCGGAACAGAGTTTGTCAAATACTACAGATGACTAAAGGCCAAACCACATCTTGACTGCTTGCTAATAGCCTCTGGGTCAGCAACGCCAGCAATTCCCTATGTGATAAACTGTTAAAGTCAAAGCCTATATTCCAGGTGATATTATTGTCAACCTATTGTCAACCTTTAGAAAATCTTATTGTCAACCACATGATTAATGATTGGTTCAAGGGAAGGAATAAGGTTTTCGCTTTTGATGGCTATCTCGGGGTGCGCATTTTTGAAAACTCTAAACACTTCATCAGCAAAACCCTGGCCGATCGATTTAACGCCTTTGAAGTCTAGCGTTATTTCTCCAAATTTATCCAGCCCGGTAAGTAACCTTTTGGCCTCCGATCGCGAGATACAGGCCTCTTTGAACAGCTTCACCTGAACCCTGGTTTTTTCGAATCTATATTCAAATTCTTCAGGAGCAAACTCTTCGAAGAGCTTATCGAGTCCTCTCTTTGAATGCCTGCTAATGCCGAAATCTACCTGAGTACCTTTCATAAATCTTCTTTCCTCAACAAAAATATCTCTTCTGAGGTTGTCAAAGATGAGATTTATTCTATGAGACCTGAAGAAAACAGTGTCAGCTGCTTTCGAAGTAAAAAACACCCCTTCTCCAGCATGTCTTTCCTTCATAGTAGTCGTTTTTCCTTTGATAAGTTCTCCGATTGCTGCATTTTCACTTGGCAAACTAAATTTTGAAAAGACTGAATAGAAGATCCCAATTCCAAAATCGCGGATAACAAAATTGAATCGGTATGGGTCAACGCTAAGGCTCACAGAGCACTCTTTGGATTCTGAATGCTCTATGGCATTATTCAGGATTTCGGTAAATGCATAATAGGCCGTGTCCCAAGAGATTTTACCGAGTTGGCTCTTAAGGTTAAGGAGAGTCGCTAGCTCTTGAAACACAACATCCTCTTCAAGGCCTGCCAAAAGATATGTTTTAGTGAATCTTCTTGCGGGCTCGACCTCGCTTTTCGCAGTAGCAGGCCGGTAAACTGCTCCCTTGGTAGTTCCCACTTTGAATACCCTGCGATTCTGTATTAATTCCTTCAGGTGCTTATTCACAGCCTGTCTGGAGATCCCAAGAAGTTCAGACAGTTCTTTACCGGTACTAGATTGCTTTATTTCAATCTGTCGGAGGATCTTTTCTTTTGTATTCATGGCTCAATTCTATCAATTGTCAACCTATTGTCAACCAAAATTTCTTTTTATTGTCAACTCAACAGAGCGCAAGCGTGGGATTTTTGATGGGAGCAATCCGAGAAGCCAGAGCCAAAAAAAGGACAATTTTCGGAGTTGGCCCTTAAGGTCTGCGCCCTTCCCTACCGGCGGTTACAAAGCAGTGACATGGACGGCAGAAATCGAGATAGCAAAGGCTCAGAAAGGACACCGAGGATTCCTAGTCCCCTCGTCCTTGTTATAGATTCAGGCTTTTCCTTGACATACTATACAGTTATTGTAAAAATGAAATATCCTTGAATCTGCTCAAAGAATAACCCCAACCGAGGGCGCCATGGATTGAACTAAGACCCTGTTTCTCATCAGAGAGACGGGGTTTTGGTTTTCTTGGTTCATTCGGCTTCTTCGAAAGGAGTTAACCTATGAAGAAGGCAAAGGCTTCGGAGTTATTGAAAAATTACATAGGTGCTACCGTCGCAGGTGTTATCGGCCAGGCCAATGCACTCTCAAGTATGAAGCACAAGCTGACCCAGGGTGAATTAAACGAAATATTTTTGCAGAGCTTGCTCAAGCATTTCCTGCCTGCTTATCTAAGTGCTGGAAGTGGTGTTGTGATAAATAACAAGGGTGAGCAAAGTAAGCAGACGGATATAGTCGTTTATGACAATAGGGTTTTGCCTCCATTTTTGCATAGCGATAATCTTAATGTATACCCCGTGGAGGCTCTCGTTTCGGCCATAGAAGTCAAGAGTACCTTAACTTTGAGGGATGTAAAGAGTGCAGAAAAGAACGCAAATCATCTAATAAAGGAGGTCTGGAAAAGGAATAATTGGCTTGGAGTGGGAATAGGACATAGACTACCTCCGCTCTGTTCTGTGTTCGGCTTCAGTGGGAGTAGGATCAGAAATCTATCAACCGATGATAACAGCTGGATTAAACAGAACATTTCTCATGTGTCTCTTATCTGTTCCGTCGGAAAGTTCTCTTGGGCACGTGTAGATAGAAAGTGGACTTACGGTGGAGCTGATGAGGAATATAGCGAGATCAGAAGGTACATCGCACTACTTGTTGATAATCTCCGAACTGTTGCTAACAGCAATTTAGGCTTCGAATTATCCGTAGAATTGCACAAAGACTGGTTGGGTCAATACATAAGATACTTGTAGTGCCATTAGAATCTTGCGAAAAATCAACGAAGTGATTATTGAAGTCTACTTTCCTCAAGGAAGAAAAATTCAGGAGTTTCGCTGGCTAGGTCGTCTTTTCTTTCTTAATTTTATTGTGCCCTTTTTATGTATTGGTTTCTCAATATCTGTTATACCGTCTCTGTCAAAACTACCGTAGATATCCAATTTCGCCCTGTAAGAATACATCCTTGAATTCCTTATGCCCCCATATATTACTTTTAGAGTCGGCTCATCTAACTTGCCAACTTTTTCAACGGCTGAATTCTTCTCGACTTGGTTTTTTAGTAATATATGTGGACGCTCGTGATAGTCTATGTAGCAAGGACAGTCAAAAAAAGTGAATTTATTAACAGATAATAAACAACCATCGGTTGGACTCAGTATTCTTGTTTCTCTTGTTGTTGTAGTAGCAAGATAATACTGAATGGGGAGGCTAAATATATCAGTATGACCTAAATAGACGAACCATCTTGGTTTTATTTTTCTATCATGCCGTGGAAATGGGTATTTTTCCCACTTTATTACTGTCCCTAGTTCCACTTCTAAGAGCCATTAAGGGCCAAAGAGATCAAAAAATGCTCCTCAGCAGGACTTAAATCTTCTTCATTTTTCTGTAATATGTCATCCTTAAAATTCAGGCGATAATCTATGGCCTTGTTCCTGGTAGTCCTTTTATATGCCAAAATATCCCTATGACTAGCTTCGCTTATTTCCTCAGTTGTAGCGAACCGATGGGCGAATTTATCAACTAGCTGCTCCATTTGCTCTATTTCATAATCACAGAAATAGCCTAAATCGGGCTCTTTTTTTGCGATGATTACGTATTTATCTTCTTCCACATTCCTAAATGTATATAGGTCAGTTTCTAAATCTCTTCTTTTGTTATATAGGGCACGTGGCACAGGGCCCCTCTCCATGGCTATATACTTGAACCCCAAGGCAGGCTCACCAGTGTCCTTAACACTGTTAAAATCCAAGAATGCTAAATACTTATATAGGAAAGTCTGAGGTAAATCCCTTCTAGTCTTTCTTTTGTGGTTTAAGGCAAAAAAACAAATCGCGTTCTCCCTTTTTTCCTTTTGATATAGAATCATTTTCATACCCCCCTTAGTTGCATTGCTCTTATGCTTGAAGGGCTTATTGTTCGATTTTCAGCTTATCCAAAAGGTCTTCTGTATGTCAAGTTCTTAATTCATTATCGACAATTTCTGTCCCAAACTTAAATATAGCCAATATCCACATTCATTCAATAAAGCACCACATAATCAGGAATTGCCCAAAAGAAACTTTATTTCCTTATTCTGTTTTCAGAGAACGATTAGGGTTTTATCTGCCCACAAAATAACCTTTCACACCCCACAAGAAACGCCATTTTGCCCTCAAATTTCGACGTTCTCAGGTACTCCCTGTAGGTAGTCCTTCACTTTTCCATTTCCCTTGATTTTTGAGTATCAAATGGTATTCTAGGTCGGTAAATCCGTTTAATTGGAAATCCTTAACCGAGGGTTGCCATGGCTTAATATCAAAACCTCATTTCTCACAAAGAGAGGTGGGGTTTTGTTGTCTTAGGGGAAAGGGTTTCTTCATCGAGATTTCGTAGAGACCCAATAAGATCTGAACATGTAGAATTTCTTCTGCATCTGCATATTGATTGTTAGGTTTCATAATAGTAAAATTTGGAGGTGTTAAATGGAAGTTACAATCATTGTTCTAATAATTGGCGGCGTTACCTGTCTTCTGATGATCACCATCTATATTACCGCTTTGGTAATTGGTATGAAAAGCGTATTTCATGGTTCTGGCACTCCGATATCCATGGCTCAGATGCTTCTCAGTTCAATACATGTTACAACTCAACATTTACTCGGAGTGTTAATTATCATTCTTATTTGTATACTTATGGTGAAGAACATAGTTACTTCAGAGGCGGGCCTCCCTTTACTTTCAGCAGTAGCTGGTTACTTGCTGGCCAAGACTTTTAAAGACGTTGACATTTCGCCGACTAAAAAAAGTAAAAGCAATAATTAAGTGTGTTTAACGATACAGTAGATGATCGTCTGTTGGAACATCCGAAATAAATGAAAACCTAACATAGCTGCTGCACAAGGACCGCTCGTGCCTCGCGGCCTGTAAGCCGCGGCGTTGATTATCACAGAAAACGAGGGTTGCCATGGTCTGAATACTGATACCCCATTTCTCGTATAGCGAGGTGGGGTTTTGTTTTTTTTAGAAGGAATGGAATGAACATCGTAAAAGGAATAGACAGGATAGCCTTAGTACTAGCAATATTAGCAGCTGTAACTGGTTTTATTTTAGGTCTCGGAGAGACAAAGGACAGATTTAAAACAAAGAATCCTGACTACAAAACGTGGGAAAACAAATATGACGCGAGAATCGGTTACTTGGAAGAAGAAGCTGCAAAAAAGCTGGGTCAAAAAAAGGCTAGGGAATCTGGTATTGTTGTGAGTCCTGAGATGCTTGACACGATGTGGGAACTCAAAAAAGATGACCCAATACTGCGAGATATTGTAGGCAGCAGACCCATTGAATATTGGTATCCACCACTGTACAAAGGTATTATTGGTGGTTTAATTACTGCATCCCTATTCTTTTTGGTCATGCTATTTGGCATTTGCGGAATGACGCGTGGAATCAAGCGCTTTTCCCTATGGATTATTCGAGGGTTTAGAGACGAATAGAAGTCAAGAGAAGTGTTCCCTAATCGAGGGTGCCATGGATTGAACCGAGACCCCGTTTATAATTAGAGTAGCGGGGTTTTGTTGTCGTGCCATTATTCGGAGGGAGAGAATGAAAAGACAAATTGTTTTTTACGGGCAAGATGAATATGATTTCGTGGGACCTGGCCGTTATGATAGCCCAAACGGCGTAGATGACTTCCACATTAAAATTACAGGAGTGGATACAGAAAGAGAAATTACTGACATAGAAATTAAATCGCCCCCAGGTCACTGTTGGAGGTCATATGTTGATAATCCTCAAAGCCCTAATAACTGGGTTGTCGGATATTTTGATGCTCCAGACGTACCAAATAGAAATCTAATGAAAACAAATATTGGTGGAGTGAGGCACAGGGTTTGCGGAGAAATAGATTTGTTCTTTGAACCAGCAACGCCGATGTATACAACGCTACCGATTGATGTAACGGTATGTTATGGCGATGCTACTTTTGATAAGTGGCTTTGGGACCTCCGAAAGGAAGCACCTGCGTCTTTGACTACTGTGACATTTAATAAGAAATCTGGCAACACCATAGCAAGCACGACAACGGTACCTCCAGAAGTAATGAATCAAGAAAAGCCTATTAGAGATAACGCAGCGACTAAGTTAGTGCTCGAAAAGGATAGAAGTCTTGATTCATTCAAGAATGAAATAGAAAGAAAAATGCCTGATTTGCTTGAAGGAAAGATAGGCAGCCACGTTGAACATAAAGGAGATAATTATATCTATATCAATTCTAGTATTAAAGAAAGTCAGATGGGTGGCATGGGACATACAATGAGTATAGAGTTCTATAACATCAAATGGCGTCAAGTAAGCGATTCTATTGATATAGGACAGCTTCAAGGAGAGTTAGAGGAGCTTATTAAAAGATTAAGCAGCATAGCCAATGAAGCGCATATGGAAGAGCTGGCCGAAGTGGTTATGGCAAGCAAAGAACTGAAGAATGCTAATGGTCCAAGTATGCTAAGCCATCTCAAAAAAGCAGGGAGTTGGGTCTCAGGAGAAGTGAAAAAGCACGGGTTACCCCTTCTCCTTAAAGTCTATGAACTTCTCATTAGTTAGCCCCTCGCCCTTGATGACGTATTGAAGGACTCGTAGACAGTCTATCCGGGCTTTCCATGGCATGGAGGCCGCGGAGTGGGAAGGTCAATGCAGGTGAATTCCTATTCGTATGGACACCCCGTTTTCCCTATTCCAGAGGGATTGAACGTTCATTCAAGAATTGAATCGAGTATAGGAAAGTATTTCTTGATCAGGAAGCACGAGAAGTCACCTCTCATGGCAAGCCCGGACAGCTCTGGGCTGGACGCTTTGATATAACCATACGATATTTCGTGGGATCCGATGATGAATTCCGATTGAAATATGCAATGAATTGGGAGTCTCCGAAATTGATGAGTTCAGTTAGATATACGTAACATATTCTGTTTTTCCTATTGATATTAATAAGTTACATGGTGTTATTCTGCATGAGATTGTTCTCTCTGTCAAGCCTTTTATTGTTTCCTTTACCCTCTCATGGCATCGCCACCAGGTTCAAACCGTACGATGGAGATTATATCAGATAGCCGGTAAGATCGTATTTCATGGGGGGCAGGTTTTTCTGAAAGTTAGAAGAGGTCTTTGTCAACTCTTCACTGACATTCGCCTCAGGATATGGGAGTTTGCCACTACCTAGAGAACATTACTGGAAAGGAGCTCTTTAAAGGATTCATATGGACTGGTGTGCCCAAAACATATGCTCGGAGGGCCTAATAGCCAAGCAAATAGAGAGCTAGGGAACAATGGTTTGAAAATGACATAAATTCTGATCTTTAGATTGTTTTTTCAGGTTGAAATAACAAGATGCACTGATTCGCGCAAATCAATCTCGGATTTTGGGAAATAATTGACAGCACCCAAAAGCCTATGTTAGATGATACAAGCATTACCTATATGTTTCGATTGTACGCAGAATCAAGTCTCACGACTTACAACTTATTCAAATAACTGATAAGGCTATTATGCACCTCAAGTTTCACCGTTTTTTGGAGGTTTTTCGAACAGGTGCCAAGCGATGTTTCCTGATTCAAGACACAAATCAAAGAGGAGCGACTTAAGCATCTTATGAAAAATTCAAAGGTCTCCATATTGTGGCTGACGCGGTACCAGCAATGCGAAGTCGGGGAATGAGTGAGGGCCAGATAAATGAATTGCTGGCAGAAAACCGTAAGAGCTTTTATACCTTCATGTAAGAAGACTCTTTTACGGGCCGATTTCCCATATTGTCCCTCGGTGTCTTTTCTTAGATAAACGCCCTGCCGATTACTGAAATGTTGAAGGAAATCTAAGACAAGCAAGGTCATGTTAAGGATGGAGTTATAAGTAGGCGCTTCCATGAACATAGTATATGTTCACGAAAACAACTCCAGATACTCAGTGCGGTAGCGGGGGGTTCTCTTTTTTACCGCCATATTTACTGATAATGCCAGTGCTTATGATCCGACAAGGGACGAACAGATTCTACTGGAAAGGATCTCTTGAGCAATGGAGAAACAGGAAGGCTATATCTAGGCAGATAACCAGATATAGATAAACTAACGGGAAGAACAAGCTTTTGTCGGAGAAATAAAGATGGAACATGTTTTTAGGCCTCAGAAGTATTATTATTCGTTCGGAACCCATGAACCTGCACTCAAAATAAATCCAGGTGATACAATAGTGACATGGACAGTTGACGCACGAAATACCGATTCAGAAGGAAAAACAATACCCAAAGAAAATCGCTATCCTGCTGGAATCAAAACTTGTGAAGTCGGCCCACTAATTGGTCCAATCTACATCGCTGACACAGACGAAACCGATACCTTGGCTGTGCATATCGATAGAATCAATTTGACTAGGGATTACGCCATTTCCTCATTTAGTGCGGGATACGGAGGGTTGAGAATTAACAGCCTTTCAGCCTTAGGCATATTAAGCATTTTTGAACCACTCCCAGATGTATTATTTACATGGGTTTTGGATAGAGAAGCAGGCATTGGTAAACTTGAACTGAAGGATAGTAAGATTTCTCATGTAGAGATCAAGCTTCAGCCATTTATAGGGACTATAGGCACGGCACCTCAGTTTGGTCAGGAGTTTATTTCCCTGGTTCCAGCCCAGCACGGGGGAAACATGGATTGCTCTGAAGTAACCGAAGGTGCTACACTTTATCTCCCAGTGTTCGCAGAAGGCGCATTTCTTCTTTGTGGTGATATGCACGCAGCTCAAGGAGATGGCGAGATGTCTGGCGTGGCTTTGGAGACGACAGCTGAATTACATCTTACGATCAATAGAATAAAAAACAGGCCCATACGATGGCCCAGAATCGAAAATGAAAAGTTTTTGATGACTGTAGCAAGTTCAGGCACAACGGAGAATGCATTGAGAGTTGCTTTCGTAGAAATGGTGGAGTGGATGATAAAAGAATTCGCTTTCAATCAATGGGAGGCAATTCAAGTACTTAGCCAAAGCTGCAAAATTCAGATTGCCAACGTTTGTAACCCAAACCATACCACAGTTGTCAAAATACCGAAAGCTATAATCAAATAGTGTCTACACGATAAAAATACACGATAAAAATACACGATAAAAATAATTGACAGCACCCAAAAGCCTATGTTAAATGATGCTGGCATTACCTATACGTTTCGATTGTACGCAGAATCAAGTCTCACGACTTACAACTTATTCAGTCAATTACCACCCCTGAAAGGGGTGGCTTGATGGTGACCCTAAAGGGGTCAATTTATTTCTTCCACAATTTGAGTTGATCCATGGACTTGTCTTTCTGCAATTGCTATTTCACATATTTTCGGATTTGCTCTTCGTCCAGCCCGACCGTGCTCATACAGTGAGACCTTTGCACAACTTGCCAAAAACCGTCAACAGAGGCTTTGCGGAGCAGCTCGAAAGAGGGTGCTTCAGCTTTTTTAATAGTCCGGCAAAAACTAGCCTGTAAAAAGTGTTTAAAAAATTGGCCTATTGACTCTATTCAGCTCCAAAAGGAAAAGCGTAAAAATTGCAATAGCTAAGATTTAAGCATAGAACTACGGTAAAGAGCATAATGATCCAAAAGAATTATACGTGAAATCCGAACAAGTCCTCGCGAGTGGATAGAATTTATGTTTTAAAATTAGGTAAGTAGCTATTATGAAAAGCATAGTAATTTTTATGTAATAGCTGGCTAACACACTCTCAAAAAACTCAAAAAAAACTTGACAACCCCTTTTAACAAAGTATATGGGTACGATACGGCAGAATAAAGCTTAACTTGGCCCAGCGGATGGTACTCGTGACCTACCCGCCAGATAACCCTGCCTTTTTCTAGATAGAAAACTCATAAAAAGATTTATGTGAGCTTCTTCTGGAAAGCCGACAGAGACTAATACCCAATGCCTGTAAAGATGGTGAGCAGAGTCAATAGGCAATAAAAAATAATATAACCATTTGAAATTATTTGCTAATTAAGCTATTTTGTGCCATATTTTTCTTCAAAGTTGACCCTAAACCAGGAGGAAGATATGGGATATAAGAAGGTAGATAAAACCATCGGCTTTGCTGAACTATCCCTTCTCAGTTCAATAGAAAATAACCGCAGCGTAAAGATGATGGAGCGGATCAACAAGGCGGTTGCCTGGGAAAACATAGAGGCCCTTTTGAAAGAATACTATCATATTGGCCAAAGCCACGAGGGAGCTGATGCATATCATCCGCTGATGTTATTAAAATGTATGTTGCTCCAGAAGTGGTTCCATATCCCCTCAGACCCCGAGCTTGAGAACCAGATCAACGATAGGATATCCTTTAAGAAGTTCTTAGGCCTTCCCTTTGACAAGCCATCTCCTGATCACTCAACCTTCTCACGATTCAGAAGCAGACTATCTAGAGAGGCCATGATCGAGATCAACCATGAGCTCCTGCTCCAGTTTGCCCACAAGGGGCTGGCCATCAATGAGGGAATCGCCATAGATGCCAGGCTCGTTACCTCCGCCAGCAGAGCAGTTAGTAGTGATGAACTCACAAAGCTCAAAGAAAGACGGGCCACCCCTGAAGGCAGACGAGACAGAAAGGGGAGGCCCCTCAAATTCTCACGGGATCTCGAATCAGACTGGACGGTCAGGGATGACAAACCTCACTACGGTCTCAAAGAACATGCCTCGGTAGATGTAGATAACGGTTTTATCCTGGCTACCACAATGACCCCCGCCTCTGTTCATGAAAGCACCTATCTCCCCTATTGTGCGGTAGCGAGTTCCCATACCCAGGATCCTATCAAAAAGGTTTACGCAGATAAGGGGTATTATGGAAGACCAAATAGACGCTTTTTGTCTCTCAACGGGATTACTGATGGGATCATGAGGAAGGATACCACTGCCGCCACATTAACCGATCGTGAGAGAGAAAGAAACAGGCAGTTAGCCAAGAAGCGCTATATCGTCGAACAGTACTTTGGGTTGAGCCATCTTCACGATGGGGCGTATAGAGCGAGGTTTACGACTATAGTAAAGAATATCTGGGATACCCTCTGTAGACAGATGGCCTTTAACCTATTCAGGGGATCAAAAATCATCTTAGCAACCTAAACCAAAAGGGGGTGGTGTGTCCACAGAGAGAATAAAGGGCAATGGTGATGTAAAAGGCTTAATATGAATGGGGAGATGTGAGAATCTAAGAAAAACTCTCCAAAAAAACAGGCAAAAGAAAAGAGATTGAATGCCAATTTTTGGTAGAAACTTGCCAGAGAGAGTTAGTTCAAGCATTTTATGAGAAATTCAAAGGTCTCACAGTATCCTTTTGCCCAAAAGTGCCTGCCCCAATATCGGCTTTTCAACTCCAAATGCATAGCGAATATCTTTATGGCGCTTTTTCCCTTCAAAAAGCCCACAAATTCTGAAACGGAATATTTCGGCGGAATCGATAATACCAAATGGATATGGTCGATCTGCACAGTACTTTCAAGAATCGCAGCTTGCTTCCATTCACACAGCTGTTTGACTATATCCCGTATGGGTTTGCCTATTTCCCCTTTGAAAAGCCTGAGTCGATACTTCGAACACCATACAATCATTTAATTCGAAATGTAATAAAGGAGGAGGATGCCGCCTATAGGACATGCAGTAAAGATCACGGTGTTAAAGAAGCTAAAGGCTGAGGAGGTTTATGGCCACCCGCTACCAGAAATGGCGGATGATGTGCCAACTTACTGTGAGCGCATGGAGGAAGGGCAAGAGTTTATTATGGAAGGAACGGGCGTGATGCCCACTGGCTTTTGCACTTGGGCTTGGCACGACATCTATCCAGAGATAACCGCGCTGCGATTTGGAGGAAATTTTCCCTGGGTGAAAAAAAAGGGTTTGATCTACGCCTGTTGCAGCGATGGGATGCGGCCTGTTTTCTTTAAACTCGAGAGGATGTGAATCAGACAAGAAAAAACCCAGGAGACTGAAGTCAGGGAAACGTCGATCATAGAGGTGTATAGAGCGACGGTAGACATATCCATCTGACCCCAAGCAAACCTGGATCATTGTCATCTCTTCACGCAAGCAGTTCGTTAATTGGAAAGCTCAAGCGGACCTCCTCAGCGTTTATGGCGGAGTGTTCATCGAGTTCGCGCTAAACCATTTAATGGGGTTGTAAGAGATTGAACTCAAAACCGAGGCTCGCTCAGGGTGGAAGTAATAATTGAAGACTTTCAAATATTCTGAACCTCAATCAATTGATGAGGCGGTCTCTCTTTTGAACCAATTCAAGGGCAAGGCGAAAATATTAGCAGGCGGGACCGACCTTCTTGTCCAAATGAAGCGAGGAAAGATCGCCCCTGAATATCTTATTAACATTAAGAATATCAGCGACTTGGATCGAATTGAATATGATGTAAATAGAGGATTGACTATAGGGTCGTTGGCTCTTATTGCTGATCTGCAAGAATCTTACACCATTCGGGATCGATTCCCTATTCTACATGGAGCATTGAGTCAACTGGGCACTCAACAAGTGAGAAACATAGCTACGATTGGCGGGAATCTGTGCAATGCTTCTCCAGCAGCGGAAACCGCACCCGCTCTTATTGCACTCGGAGCCTCGGCGAAGATTGTTGGTCACGGTGGTGAAAAAGTTGTGAAATTGGAGGACTTTTTTGTCGAGCCTGGAAAGACAGTATTAAAAATTGGGCAGATCCTCATAGAGATTCAAATCCCGAACGTATCTCCTGATTGCAAGGGAATCTATCTCAAGCATGCTCTAAGGAGGAAATTGGAAACAGCGATTGTAGGTGTAGCCGTTTCCCTGAGTACCGATTTCGAATACGGTCCCGTCAAAGAGGCTAACATTGTGCTCGGCGCGGCTGCCCCAATACCGAAGAGAGCCCTGAAAGCCGAGCAGTTGGCTAAAGGCAAGAAAATAGATCAGCACTTGTTAAACGAGATTGCATCTGTTGCTTCTGAGGAATCTAGCCCCATTACTGATGTTAGGGCTACGGCGGAATATCGAAGAGAGATGGTCAAGGTGCTCGTCAAAAGGGCATTCACCGAACTCATCAAGATTTAACACATGCGCTCAAAGGAAATACCGCCATGAAACACCAAATCAGGCTCAATGTGAACGGAGCATACTATGACCTTCTGGTGGACCCTCGAAAGACATTACTGGAAGTGATACGAAACGATATTGGCTTAATAGGCACTAAAATGGGGTGCAATTGTGGAGAATGTGGCGCCTGCACAGTAATAATGGATGGCAGAGCAGTCAATGCATGTCTTATCCTAGCAGTTCAGGCGAATGACAAAAAGATATTGACGATTGAGGGGTTGGCGAGTGGGGGGAAGCTCGACCCACTTCAGGAGGCGTTCATTGATTACGGTGCCCTGCAATGTGGATACTGTACACCCGGAATGATTATGTCAGCCAAAGCATTATTGTATAAAAAGTCTAGTCCAGACAGAGGAGAGATCCAAGAAAGCATTGCGGGAAATCTTTGCAGATGCACGGGATATATCAGCGTTATTGAGGCAATTGAAGCGGTAATAAAAGCAGAAAAGCGGCCTTGAGGAGATGATGATGGAGGGCAGAGAATTCACTGTGGTTGGGAAGAAGCTTCCTAGAATTGATGCCCTAGCGAAGGTTACAGGCGAAGGGAGGTTTATCTCCGATATTCAGTTACCCGGAATGCTTTATGGAAAGGTTCTGAGAAGTCCACTTGCCCATGCGAAGATATTGGATCTCGATATAAGCAATGCGGAAAAGCTTCCTGGGGTGAAGGCAGTAGTGACAGCAAAGGATTCGCCCAGAAAAACGTTTTGTATTTACCCTAACTTAGCGAACAACCTAATTCTTCAAGACACAAAAGTCCGCTATGTCGGAGATCAGGTAGCTGCTGTTGCAGCAATTGATGAAAATATCGCTGAGGAAGCATTGGACCTGATTAAGGTAGAGTATCAGGAACTTCCTGCGGTATTTGACCCGGAAGAGGCAATAAAGTCAAGTGCTCCAAGAATACACGAAGAGGAAAATAATGTTGCAGCATACATAAAGAGACAATTTGGGAATATTGAAGATGGGTTTGCACGCTCAGACGTAATCGTAGAAGGTAGATTCAAAAGCCCCTCTGTGGCTCATTGCTGTATGGAGCCTCGAGGTTGCGTGGCCTCCTTTGATTTGTCTGGAAAACTAACCATCTGGTCTACTACGCAAACCCCACATTCTTTGAGGCAGGAACTGGCAGAGGTGCTTGATATCCCGATTAATAGGGTGAGAGTAATGAGTGCTTATGTCGGAGGAGCATTTGGATCAAGGATGTTTATGGACCCAATCGATGCTATCGCCTCTCTACTCTCTAGGAAGAGCGGCAAGCCAGTTAGAATAGTGAATACCCGAGAGGAAGAATTCATTAGTTCCCGAACTAGATATCCGATGATCATCGAACTTAAGACAGGCGCTAAGAAAAATGGCAAATGTGTTGTACGGCAAGCAAAAGTGATCACTGATAACGGAGCGTACAATAACCTGGGCTCCTCGGTGACGGGAAATGCATGCTCAAAACTATGCCAACTTTATTCGGTTCCTAATATCAAATTTGATGGATTTGTTGTTTACACCAACAACGTCTATGGGGGTGCTTGCCGTGGCTATGGGAATCCTCAGATCACTTTCGCCATGGAAACTCAGATGGATGAGATCGCTGTGAAGTTGGGGATGGATCCAGCGGAGATTAGGTTGATCAATGCCAATCGACCAAATACGATTACCGTTTCGGGTTGTGAAATCACCAGTTGCGGGTTAACCGAGTGTATCGAAGAGACAATTGACCGCTCGGGTTGGAAAATGAAGAAGAGTAAGAAGAGGAAAAACTGCGGTATCGGGATGGCAGTGGTGATGCACGGAGGCTCAGGTGGAAAGTTCTATTGGGGGGACAATTGCCATATATCAAGTGCAATCGTAAAGATGAACAATGATGGAACCGTTGACGTTCTTACAGGATCAAAAGAAATAGGTCAAGGTTCGGATACGGTTTTAGCTCAAATTGCTGCTGAAGAATTGGGCGTTTTGCTCGAGGACATTAATATTCTCTCGGGCGATACTGATGCAACCCCCCCGTGTGGCGGAGCTTGGGGAAGTAGGCAAACCTTTACCGCAGGTATTGCAGTAAAATCTGCGGCGGCAGATGTAAGGCGGCAACTTCTTTCAATTGCGACTGACATGCTGGAAGCAAGGATTGACGACTTGGAAGCTAAAAATGGAATGATATCCATTAAGGATTATCCCGAAAAGGCTGTACCCATTTCAACGGTTGCAAGTGTGAGCTATACTCATTTGGGAACTCCTATTATCGGAAAAAGCATTAACAACGACCCATGGTCCTCTACGCCAGATCCCGTAACAGGGTTTGGAAATGTTTCTTCTGCATACTCATTTGGTGTCCAAGTCGCGGAAGTGGAGGTGGACACGGATACAGGAATAGTGCGGCCAGTCAAAATCACGTGTGCTTATGACTTAGGGAGAGCGATTAACCCGTTGCTAGCCAAGGGCCAGGTAGTAGGCGGGACACTTTCTATGGGATTAGGGTACGCGCTCACGGAGAATTTAGTTAGAAAAAAGGGAAAAGTCCAGAATATATCGTTCCTCGATTACAAAATTTTGACTGCGCTTGATATATGTGACATTGAATGCGTTTTTGTTGAAACTAATGATGGACGCGGACCCTTTGGTGCAAAAGGTATTGGGGAACCCGCTATGATACCCACTGCAGCAGCGATTTCAAATGCTATCTATGATGCCATCGGCGTAAGGGTTAAGGAACTTCCTATAACGCCAGAAAGGATTTTGAAAGCCCTAAAGGAAAAAAGCTGAATTTACTCACAAGGATGTAGATGTTTAAAGATCGAATGAGCACGTGGGGGGTAAATGCTTTCAAAATGCACCGACTTTTGAGTGATCGTCAGGAAGGTCAATGAGAGTAGTGAATCGATGGTACAGTAGGGCTTTTGATTGGATCAAGAAATATTTGCCTCCTTCTTCAACTTTAGAGAAAGGATTTAATTATTTACATTGATCTAGACAAATGCATCCAATGCGGTGAATGCATTAAAGCTTGCGCCCTCCAAGTAATTTCAGAACAAGATGAGCAAATTGTAATTGGTGAAGATTGTGCTAATTCTTTCGGGTGTCCTGCTGCAACTGTTTGCCCGCAGGAGGCTATTCTTCACAATGATCAAAGTCCCAAAGCAGGTGCCATATTATGTACGGTCTGTCCAGTACATTGCGAAATTCCGCCCGGAGGAACAGGAGATTGTCGAATGCTGACCAATAGAGACGGACAAATAGTCCGTAGGGCGGAACTAACATCATATGAAGATGTTAAGCAGTATCTAAAACCAGATTATGATGCAGTTATTACCAAACCCCTTATGACTGGCATTGGCGCTGGTACTCGGTGTCTTAATCCCCCCTCTCCTTATGTGGTTCTAGAAAATGTGGAGGGTGTCGACGTCGTCACCTCCGTTACGGAGTGTCACTACCTTTATGCAGGAATAAATGTTAAGATCGACACAGGAAAGTATGTGGGCGAGGAAGGCTCCAGAGTCTTTTACGATGGAAAGGAAGTAGGTATTGTTGGAAAGGAAGAATACGGGTCTAAACTTCTTGAACTCGGTAATGTAAATGCTTTCACCGACGGTAAGGACGGCTGGAAAGCTGCCAGATTGGTAGGGGAAATTGCCAATCTAGAGCCGGTGAAGTTAGAGGTGGAAGGCGGGAGCATCTTAGAAATTCAGGTGGGGGAAAAGCCGACGATAGATGGCGAGTTGTCTGAACGTAGACCATATGGGTGTGGTGCCGACTTAGGTATTGCGCTGGGAAGGCTTTTTTTGAAGGAGCTACATGAGAAGGGTATTGTTAACGAGGGCATAGTGATAGATCGCGGCACCACAGGCCGGTTTGGAGTACCTGCTACGGATACCAACTTGGACCCTTGGGGCAAAGCCATTTTGAAGAGTGGAATAAAGCTTCGGTACGTAACCCCTGCTCGCCGCTGCCTGCCACACATCGGCGGTAAGGGCTGGGGATGCACTCCGCTCCAGGAAGGTATTGATATTATTCTGGATTATGATCCGTATGCAATCGATCCTGGTTATACTATTTTGATAACCGAGCCAAGTGTTGACAGGATTGCCTTTTATGAGTTTACCAGGGAGAAAAAATTTAAAGAAATTCTTTTGCCACCTGAAGTGCAGCAGGCTATGGACAAGCTAAGAAAAGAGTGCGAGCCAGCGCGGGTTTCAGCTTACTTTGTCGCTGGTGCCGGGGGAACATCAAGAGGTGGTGTAACGAAGAGACCATTACGACTGTCGGAGGCAGTGCTGGAAAGAAAAGTGAGATTGACAGTAGGTGGGGCTCCGACCTTCGTTTTTACCGGCGGGGGGATCAATTTTATGGTAGATGTGGAGGAAATCAAACCAGGTGCCTTCTTTTGGACGCCGGCACCGGCGGTGGTTGCTCCCTTGGAATTTACCATGAGACTTGAGGATTACAAGCGAATTGGAGGGTACATGGAAAACGTACGACGACTGGCAGAGACCCTTAGGCAGCTATATTAGTGGAGAGACCCTCCGGTGGGAGAATTGTTGGATAGTAAATTGATCCGAGAGATGCCCAACGGAACCGTCATTGTTCATAACGGCCCTATGTTGATGAGCATTGTGGTCTCTAAGGATCGAAAGCTCAACAAAACGTTGGCCATTCAGGGGGCCAAAAAGGCTTTGGAGGTCCTAGAGACCTTGGCCAGGTTTCGGAGAATAATTACTCAAAAAATAGGCGAGGTAGTGCTGGTTGATGATTTGCCCCCGCTGGTTAAGAGAATGGTTCTTGCTGCCCGGAGTTTTGACGATCCAACTATCACGCCTTTGATTGCAGTGGCTGGTGCTGGAGCTGACGAAGTGGCCGACTTTGTTTTTAACACCGAGGAACCATCAAAGGTTATAATAAATAATGGCGGTGACATAGCTATCCGCTTGAGAGAACCGGAAGTAGTGCAAATTGGCATCAAGACCGACCTTACCAACAAGGCGGTTACTCATATCCTGAGTGTTTCGGCAAAAGACGGTATAGGAGGCGTGGCTACTAGTGGATTTGGAGGCAGAAGTCTTACAAGAGGTATTGCAAACGCGGCCGTGGCTGTTGCAGAAGATGCTTGCTTAGCGGATGTGGCCGCAACGCTTATTGGCAACGTCACAAATATTCAAAGCCCTAACGTGACAAAGGCTCTTGCGAAGCAGTTATATGAGTCTACGGATATTCCGGACCTCTGGGTTACTACAAGCGTCGGCCATTTAGAAAGGTGGGAAATTGAGGAGGCTCTCGGTCGTGGAATACAAAATGCCCTTGCCTTTGAAGAAAAGGGACTAATCATTGGAGCATTCTTAGCTGTGAAAGATCAATATGGGATTTCCAAATCGATACTCCAATGCGTGGGGCTAGTGTCCGATTTGGTCTCTGCATAGCGAGAGGGTACCATATATATCTTCTGATCCAGATAGAAACGGCCAGTATTGTTTTCGTAAGATTTAGAGCCGGCATGGAGCTGGTTTTTATCGATCTTTCCATTGAGCCCCTGAATCCTGGGCTCCTTGGTCCATCAGCTCAGGTATGACCTGGACGTCCTTGTGTCGCACTTCTTGTAGTCTGTGCCATACGACCCGCGAAGCTACGGAGGATAGGCAGAGGCGTTAATCTCTGCAGATGCTGATGCAGCTGAATCAGGGTATCTTGAGGGTAAGAAGAAGTCTGTTAACTGGGATCGTGTTGCTCGCATTAAGGCCTCAGGATTTGTACTTGAGAAAGGAGGTGAACCGATTGAGAAAGCTCAGAGTGGACCGCAGGGTTAGACCGACCGCCCATTCTCCTCCTACTTTCATCAGCCCTGTTTTGCAGAACTGGAAAGACCATTAGCCCCCCCAGATGTTTTGGGGCATCTTCGAAACTAAAATATGATTAAGCCAACAGGAAGAAGAGGTGAGCAATGAAAAAAATTTTTTGGACTTTTGCTGCAACAGTTTTATCGGCTTTCTTAGCAGTAGGGTATGTAGCGGCAGCTCCTGAAGTAATAGAACTCAGGGTTGTTACAATCTATCCTGTGACTCACCAAAGTATGAACGCTTTTTACATGCTTAGAGACAGAGTCAATGAACGAGCGAAAGGGGAGCTTGTCATTAAGCGTATTGGAGGGCCTGAGACAATCGGCATGTTTGATCAAGCAAAAGCTGTATCGGCAGGCGTGGCTGATATGGCTTTTCTTTTTAGCGCAGCCTACGCCGGACTAGTGCCCGGGGAGAATTTGCTTTCGGTTTCACGATTACCATATGGGAAGGAACGAGAGGTGGGATTTCATGATCTAATGAATGAAATCCACAATAAAGCCGGTTTATACTTTTTAGGTAGAGGGGCTACTGGGTATGGACACAAAGAACCCCGTAAATGGCACCTGTGGGTGAACAAGAAGATTGAAGGACCGAACGATTTAGCTGGAATGAAGATTGGGGCCATTTCCCCAGCGATGAATAACTTCTTGAAAGCGCTGAAGGCGAGTCCAGTGGTTTTAACGCCAACGGATCTATATGCGGCCTTAGAACGGGGAGTGGTCGACGGGCAAGTGAATCCAATGGGATCATTCCTTTCTATGAGTGGCATGGAAGTGTGCAAGTATTACGTTGACGTCCGCTACGCCACAGACAATAATGTTTTCATAGTGAACTTGAAGACTTGGAACCAGCTTCCCGAGCAGATGCGGAAACTGCTGACCGACATCTCCATTGAAGTAGAACGAGACTACCCTCCAATACAGTCTGCGTTTATAGAGCAGAGTCTCCAGAAAATGAAAGATGCTGGAATAGAGTTTATCAAGTTTTCGCCAGATGAAAGGGAGCATTTTGTTAACCTGTTCTACGAGGCAGAGTGGGAAGCAATGCTTAATAAATATCCAGAGGTCGCCCCGAGAGCAAGAAAAATGTTGTTGGAGTAACCTGACGTGAAGTTGATATCAATACGAGATTTCCCAGTGAGTCATTTCTTCATGTGCGCTGAACTCTGCAAAATCGCGTTTCACTGTTTGCGAGAGAACCCCCAATCCAGATTTTGGCGTGGAGGGTTAAGGCAATTCGGAAAAACTGTGTGAATTAGTTTTGAGTGTTGAGAGCTGTTTTTCAGACTGCGGAACTTAGTGTGAATGCTAGTGTCTTAGTTCAGCGTGAATTGCAGAAATCCTATTTCGATCAAAGCTACTCTTTGTTATGTTGATAACTGTTTTATGAGGCGCAGGACGTAGCCTGTGCCAATGCTCTTTGAAAATCTTCTTTGGCTTCAATGCGCGTCTGCCTTCTTCTTTCGCGAACCCCATGGAACTCGCGGTCCCTTTCAGCGAAAATCACCCTTTCCTTGCGGTCAAGCTTATCCCTGGGGGTGACATAACCGATCGCATTGGGAAGATGCTTGGCATTGCAATAGTGCACGAAGTTTTCCACAATTCTTCTTGCCTCATCCAGGGAGAGCTGACAGAAAGACGGAATGCATTCTGTTTTCAAACTCTGGTGCCATCTCTCGATCTTCCCATTAATCTGGGGATAATAGGGGGATCTCCTTACGTGGGTCACCCGCTTACCCTGATAAACTCCTTGAAGTCCCTGGCTATGAACTGAAGCACTTTATCGGAGATAATTCTGGGCCTCTCATGTGAGCCAATGTTACCAGGTCGCGCTCACCGGCCAGTATAGCTCTAATTATGCGCATTCCAGTCAATCCGGTAATGTCACTGATCACCTTGTGTAGTTGGATATTCATCTCAGTGAGAGCCTTCTGCATATGCTGCACATGGGAGGAGGCATAGCGAACAAGGGTATCTCGATGTCGCCAGAAGCTACGCAGCACACAAATAGAGTCTTCGGGCTGGAAGGAACCGGACAAAAGCCCGTAGGTATGCAAACGTTGGAGCCATTGACAGTCCGATACGTCGGTTTTACGCCCAGGGACATTTTTCACATGTCTGGCGTTGACCAGTTTCACTTCAAATCCCTGTCTTTCGAGGATCTGATACAGGGGAATCCAATAGACACCGGTCGATTCCATGACCACAGTTTGGATAGCGCATTTTTTCAGCCAATCAGCCATGGTGTGCAGATCAGCCGTAAAGCATTTGAAGTTGCGCACAGGTTGTTGGTCTCGGTCTTCGGGTACCGCGACCCAGTGTTCTGCTGAGCCCACATCGATGCCGGCTGCGTTTGGATTAATGACAGCAAAGGAGGTGCGCTGTTTCTTTCTGGAGTGTTTTTTTGTCGTTTTTGATTTTGCTTGTTATTGTGCTGGCTCATGGTACTATCTCCTTGCTGGGGGTCATAGATGGCTGCACTCTGGCCCGGGTCGGTTTTTCTTTACACTCTCCTAAACGGGATCGTGCACCGCTAAATATCGCAGGTCACGTCGCCAATGTTACAACCGAATACGCCCGGAACCACGCTGAATAACGGGTGCTGTGACACCATTGTACTATCGGCCTTGACTGCCAGAGTGCGGTACATCTGTTGATGGTGCCATTATATCGTAAATGGTGATTTCCCAGCAAGTTTCTTTCATGTATAACCCTGAAGCGAAGCGCCGGGGTCATTTGCTAACTTGCGAGTATCTGGTGAGAGTGCAACATGAATTTACTCAATAAGATTGCTAATGCCTTTGATCGAATCATTGGTATCCTTGCTTCCTTGGGAGCCTGTCTGATAGCTTTCACTATTTTTTCCGTAACTTTCGAAGTTGTTATGAGATATTTTCTGAACAGACCGTCAATCTGGGTCGTCGAACTCAATGCATATAGTCTGCTTTTTATTACTTTTTTGGGCACCACTTGGTTACTGAATAAGGAAGGACATGTGAAAGTAGACCTATTACTCAATCACTTGAAGCCAGGAATTCAGGCCCTCCTCAACGTCGTTTCCTCAATACTTGGCGCATTCGTCAGCTTGGTTATTGCTTTGGGCAGTACAGTGGCTACCTGGGAGGCTTTTCAGATAGGCTACAAGGCAGCTACGGAACTCGCAGCTCCCAAATGGATCCTGTTGAGCATTATTCCTATATGTAGTTTTCTGCTCTTCCTTCAGTTTCTGAGAAGGACGTACCGAAATATAGCAAGTATGAGAATGTCGCAAATTAATGGCGAAAAGTAGCGGAAGGATCATAACCTTGAGACAGGAGGTATGAAGAAAATTGGAATGGTGGTTGATGCTCCTGTTGATTTTCAGCAGCTTGTTCGGCCTTATGTTAATAGGGTTGCCGGTTGCCTTCTGTTTCTTGCTAATTAACATTGTAGGAGTGTATTTCCTTTGGGGTGGCATTCCAGGCCTAGTGCAATTTACTTATAGCCTCTTTGGTTCTGTGGCCACGTTCAGTCTGTTGCCAGTTCCGCTTTTCATCCTTATGGGTGAAGTGGCGTTCCATTCGGGAATCGCTACACTTGTCATTGATACCCTAGATAAATGGCTGGGGCGCTTGCCAGGCAGGTTGTCTCTCCTCGCTGTGGGTTCGGGCACATTATTTGCAACTTTGACCGGTTCTAGCTTGGCCAGCGTTGCTTTACTCGGATCGGTGCTCGCACCAGAGATGGAGAAGCGGGAATACAAGAAGACCATGAGCTTGGGTCCTATCATGGGCAGTGGTGGCCTAGCCATAATGGTCCCACCTTCTTCTCTGGCGGTTTTGTTAAGCGTCATAGGAGAAATCTCTGTAGCCAAGGTCTTGATGGCTATTATAATCCCTGGTTTGTTGATGGCTTTTTTTTATGTACTCTATATCATTATGAGATGCAAGCTGCAACCTTTTCTCGCCCCTGCTTATCATGTATCGCCCACGCCTTTACCAGAGAGAATACAATCCACAGTGCGGTATGTGTTACCACTTGGATTTATCGTTTTTTTAGTCATTGGGCTCATCTTCTTAGGAATTGCTACCCCATCAGAGGCAGCGGCCACAGGTACCGCTGGAACTTTCATTCTGGCTGCGTTCTATAAACGGGTAAATTGGGCGGTGGTAAAAAGGTCTTTTACCAGTACTGTCGAAGTTGGAGTCATGGTGTTAATGATCATCATGGGAGCAAAAAGTTTTAGCCAGATTTTGGCTTTTAGCGGTGTGAGCCAGAGCCTCATTGAATTTGTCATTGCTATGCCGTTATCCCCTATCTTCATCATAATCGGCATGCAAGTTGTGCTGTTGATACTGGGCTGCTTCATGGAGGTAATTAGCATAATGATGCTAACCATGCCCCTCTTTATGCCCATTGTGCTGTTTTTGGGCTTTGACCCAGTATGGTTCGCAGTGGTGTTTCTCATCAACATGGAAGTGGCAGTAATATCACCTCCCTTTGGTTTGCATCTATTTGTGATGAAGGGCGTTGCATCAAAGGACACGACAATGGATGATATCATTCGAGCTTCCGTACCTTTCATGGGCCTTGCGGCAGCAAGCGGGGTATTGGTTATGGCCTTTCCCCAATTGGCACTCTGGCTTACAAGATGAAGGTATGAGGCAAATAGCAAGGCAAGCATTGAAGGAGGAGTGCATCAAAGTGGTATGGCTTGCGTAAAGTCAAGAAAAGCGGAAGTGTAGCTCCTAACAGCCGTGAGTGCTATTAGTGGACAAGTGTACTACAAACTGGAGAGGATTTATAGCTTCCAAGATTTACGGAGAAGGTGATCAGGCACTTAGTGACATGAGGCTTTGTCCAGAGTTCTGTTGGTTTTGGTTCTTAGCACAAAGAAGGTACACACTAAGGAATGATTAGCTTTGAAGTTCAAAAGGGGTCATTTGGAAAATTGACGTGTTTTTTGGCGGCAAACTTATGATATCAAAGAAAATATGGTTTGTTTATTCGGTTTCAAAGGAGGTATTATTGTGGCGAAAGACTTGAGAACATATTTAGAAGAAATAAACGATCGACTACTTGTAGTGGATAAGGAAGTTGACATTCACTCGAATCTTGCTGCCTACAGTGCACAGAGCCCGTCTCCCATTATGTTCACTAATATCAAGGGCTATCCTCGGTGGAAAATGTGCGACATCTTGTTCAAGAACAGAGAATGCCAGGCAAAGGCATTAGGTGTTTTGCCAAAAAACGTAGTTCCAGAGATGGCGAAGCGACTAGAGAAGCCCGGTCAATGTAAGATTGTAGAAACGGGCCCGATCAAGGAACTTAAAATGCTGTATGACGATGTAGATCTTACGAAGCTACCTATCCCCATACACTCTAATGTCAACAAAGGACCGTACATCACTTCTGGAATGTGCGTAACTAGGGACCCAGATATTGGTATTCGAAATGTTGCCTTTTTGAGGAATCAAGTCAAGTCTAGGAATACTACCGGATTTATGATTGCTGGTGGACATACCTGGGAAAACCTCTCCAAATATGAGCAACGCAACCAGCCGATGCCTATGGCGGTAGTAATCGGTCACCATCCGCTTTATGAAGTTGCCGCGGCTTTCAGAGGATCGATCGACTTGGACGAATTTGAGCTAGCCAGCAGCTTGCTTGGGGAGCCAGTAGAGCTAGTCAGATGCGAAACGATCGATCTCGAGGTCCCTGCTTATGCTGAGATAGTGTTAGAGGGAACAGTTCCTCCTAGAGTCCGAGAACCAGAAGGGCCATTCTGCGAATTTACCAACTATTACGTGGCACAGGCTGATAACCCCATCTTCACTGTGTCTGGCATGACCATGAGAGACGACGCCATTTACAGGAACATACAGACGCCCCGATTTACAGACCATCAGGCAATCGCCAGTCTCCCCCGAGAGGCCCACATTTTTGCGCGCTTGAAGGATGTAGAAGGCGGGTTGGATATACATGACGTCCATACTCCTCCGTGGGGCGGTTCTTTCCTTGTTGTTGTCCAAATGACCGCGCATTTTGAAGGACAGGCCAGGACTGCCGTGTTAGCTGCGCTATCAACCGCGAATTTCATGCCTAAAATCGTAATCGTTGTAGATGATGATGTAGACATATACGCTGCAGAGGACCTGATTTGGGCCGTGTGCACTAGGGCTAACCCCCAGACAGACGTTTTTGTGATAAACAATATGAGGATTTACCCGATGGATCTATCTTGTCCAGAGATTAGCCCTCCCGGTGAGAGACACTGGCAACGCATTGGGGGGAAGATGGGCATTGATGCTACCAAACCTTCAACTTTCCGTGCGGAAGAAAGGAAGAAATTTGAGAGAGCTCTTCCGCTTGGTTTCGGCCTAAACCTTTCGGATATCCTAGATTAACCGACAAAGCACCTTAACAGGGAAAGGCGGTTGTTTATGGAACCCCCAAAAGTATTAGTGAACATTGGAAAAATTGTAACGGGCAGGCTGGATGACCCCTTAAGCGAAGCGGACACCATTCTGATCGCTGGGGGAGCGATTAAGCAGATCGGCTTGCGCGAGGAATTTGAGCTGAATGATTCTCTTGAAATTTTCGATCTGCAGGGCATGATTTTGGCGCCTGGCCTAATTGACGCTCATGTTCATCCTGGCTTTGAAGACTGGCACCCAAGACTTAAGGTGGCCGACTGGATGGAAGCCATGCTGCACGCCGGCATTACCTCTTTGATATCCCAGGGAATAGTCCACCTTTCAGGTAGACCTCGAGATGCTGTGGGCACGAAATGTATCGCTATCCTGGCAAGCAAAATAATGTCAGCGTTTCGGCCAGGAAATGCTCTAAAAGCGCATTTTGGGACAGTAGTTCTCGAGCCTGGGCTGAGCGAGAAGGATTTTGCGGAAATGAGCGAACATGGGGTTAATATAGTAGCCGAAATTGGCGGTGGCGGTGGCGTCAGCGCCCCGGAAGATGTTATGTCGATGGTTGGTTGGGCGCGCAAGTATGGCATGAAAGTGTGCATTCACGTTGGGGGAGCAGCCGTGCCCAGCGCGACGACTATGGGGGCGGAAGAGGTGTTCCGTATCCAGCCCGATATCGTTTGTCATTTGAACGGAGGTTCCACAGCTGCTCCGTGGAAAGATATTATAAGGATTATAGAAGGGACCAACTTACCTCTTGAACTCGTCTACAATGGCAATCCTCGACGGCTTTGCGAGATTGTGGAGTTGCTAAAACAGAGGGGTCAACTACACAGAATTTTCCTTGGCTCCGATCAGCCTGTGGGCATAGGCTTCAGCCCTGCATCCATTCTCAAGACTGTAGTTCTGTTATCCTCGCTCGGTAAGATACCGGCTGAGCTGTCATTGGCCTTTGGGACAGGTAATACTGCAAGGGTTTTTGAACTGAACGAGGGTACAGTAGAGCCTGGAAAGCCTGCTGACTTGATTGCTCTTGACAAACCAGTAGGTTCGGAAGGTGACACTGCGCTCGAGTCCATTGAGATTGGTGATGTGCCCGCGGTTGGCATGATTATGGTTGATGGACGATTAGTGGCAACGCGAGGTCGTATGACTCCTCAGCCGTCCAGCAATCTCCTGGTAATCTGACTATAAATTCGGTGAAGTAGAGAGCTGCCGTAGTAGTTTAGGTTGAGCTCAATTAGTTCAACAATTCTCGGTCAGCCTGTCAGGGCCTGACACCCTTTTCATTCAAGAATTGAATCGAGTATAGGAAACTATTTCTTGATCAGGAAGCACGAGAAGTCACCTCTCATGGCAAGCCCGGACAGCTCTGTGCTGGACGCTTTGATATAACCATACGATATTTCGTGGGATCCGATGATGAATTCCGATTGAAATATGCAATGAATTGGGAGTCTCCGAAATTGATGAGTTCAGTTAGGACTCAGCAAGTCCATGAAACGTTTCGTTGATTTAAGAATGCATATCGCAATCGAAAATCCATGGAAAATAGCCTGGATTATCAATCATGCAGAAACTGGTGAGGTTTCAGCCTTTGATTTCTTTTCTTGCGCCAACACGTTGACTGTTTTCCACTAATTCTGGCTACTCCTCGCTAATCTTATGCTTTGTCATGGAAACGAAGAAAGTTGCCACCATCACAGCCAGTGCTCCTATTATGAAAGCCATAAAATAGTCTTCAGTAACATCAAATACTAGACCTCCAACAGTAGGGCCAATTGCCGCCCCAATTCCCCAACCAACATCAAGGACGCCCATTATCGTTCCAAGGCTATGAACTCCGAAAATATCACCAATCAGTGCGGTTACGGGAATATC
>JAUVXZ010000142.1 GCA_030603345.1 Pseudomonadota bacterium | reverse complement strand
TACAAATGCCGATCGGGGAAAGAACAGAAGGTGGCTTTTGGCAATTGCTTCCGCATTTGCTGGAAACTGCTGTCCCGAAAAAACAGAGACTTCACCCAAGGGTTCTCCTGGACCGAAGATGTGAAGAATCTGTTCCTTTCCTTCTGTTGAGAGCTTAAAGATTTTTACCAGGCCATCTACAACAACAAAAAAGCCGTTGCCATCATCTCCCTCGAAAAAGATGGCTTCGCCCTTGTTGAAAACTCTGTTAATAGCTATCCTCTTGATTTCTTTCAGCTGGTTTTCAGGAAGACCACTGAAAAAGGGGATACGGGAGATTAAAGACAGAGTTTTTTCCAAACTTTTCCTCTTTTTTTTCAAAACTTAGCATCTTTTCTTGACTTAAGTCAAGGCATGGGCTCAGGAGATGTGGTAGGGTCCTGTGTAAAATCAGAGGCAAGAAAGCTCATTTGAGAGAATGCTTACTTCAAAAAAGGAGAACGATCATGTTTTGTTTTCAATGTCAGGAGACAGCCAAGAACAAAGGGTGCAATGTAAAGGGAGTCTGCGGGAAACCGGAAGATACTGCAAACCTTCAGGATTTGTTGATCTATGTCCTGAAAGGTATTGCGATTTACGGCGAAAAGGGAAAAGAGGTCGGGATTTCGGACAAGGAAACCGGGTTGTTCATTGCAAAGGCCCTGTTTTCGACCATCACCAATGCTAACTGGGACAATGAGAGGTTTGTTGACCTGATAAAGGAGGGTCTGAAACGGAGAGAGGCGCTCAAGAACGGATTCTTGGCTGCCTACAAGGAAAAACATGGAAAGGATTTTGACGAACAGTTGCATGATTCAGCGACCTGGTACTCGGGTGATGTGGCCGAGTTTCATGAAAAGGCAAAAGAGGTCGGCATTCTGGCAACGGAAGATGAGGATGTCCGTTCTCTCAGGGAGCTTCTCACTGTTGGATTGAAAGGTATTGCTGCTTATGCGGATCATGCGGCCATCCTGGGATTTGAAAAGGATGAGATCTACGATTTTATGATGGAGGCATTGGCCTCCACAACAAGAGAGCTGTCTGTGGAAAAAATGGTGGGACTTGTATTGAAGGCGGGAGAGGTTGCCGTAACCACAATGGCTACTCTGGATGAGGCCAACACGTCTGCCTATGGCCACCCTGAAATAACTGAAGTCAACGTCGGTGTTCGCAATAACCCAGGGATCCTGATAAGTGGGCATGATCTTAAGGATATGGAAGAGCTGTTAAAACAGACTGAGGGCACCGGCATGGATGTGTATACCCACGGCGAGATGCTTCCGGCCAATTACTATCCGGCCTTCAAAAAGTATGATCATTTTGTGGGAAACTACGGGAGTTCCTGGTGGCACCAGAACAAGGAATTCGAATCGTTTAACGGTCCGATCCTGTTAACCACCAACTGTCTTATACCCATAAAGAAGGACAACACCTACCAGGACAGGCTATTTACTACGGGATTGGTCGGTTATCCGGGCGTGAAACATATTCCGGATAGGCCGGAAGGCGGTGAAAAGGACTTCTCGGAGATGATTGAATTGGCGAAAAAATGCGATCCTCCGGCAGAGATTGAAACCGGCAAGATCATCGGTGGATTTGCCCACAACCAGGTACTTGCCCTGGCTGACAAGATCGTAGATGCCGTAAAATCGGGGGCGATCAAACGCTTTATCGTGATGGCGGGATGTGACGGCCGCCAAAAGGCGAGGGCCTATTTTACCGAAGTTGCACAGCAGCTTCCCAAGGATACGGTCATTTTGACTGCGGGCTGTGCAAAGTATCGCTACAATAAGCTGGACTTAGGTGATATCGGTGGGATTCCGAGGGTTCTTGATGCAGGTCAATGCAATGATTGCTATTCTTTGGCTGTTATCGCATTGAAGCTGAAAGAGGTTTTCGAACTGGACGATATCAATGATCTGCCGTTGTCCTTTGATATCGCGTGGTATGAGCAGAAGGCGGTAGCGGTCCTGCTGGCTCTCCTTTACCTTGGAGTCAAGGGGATTCGCCTTGGGCCGACACTCCCGGCATTTCTCTCTCCAAATGTAGCAAAAGTTTTGGTGGAAAAATTTGATATCAAACCGATCGATACGGTGGAGGCTGATATTGGGGCGATGATGGCCGGGAAATAAATCAAAAACACTTTGACAGGTTCTACAGGATTGTCAGGATAAGAAAATGCTAATCCTGTTCGTCCTATCAGGACAGGCTGTCACTCAAACCGTAATCCCTTTGAGCGGTCATTAAAACCGTTTTTGCTAACAAATCTTGGCGAAGTGAAAGATAAGCGATGTCAACTGTTTGAGCCCTAAAGGCGAGTTTTGACATCGCCTGGAGGGAGCCTTAGATTTGTCAAGAAACGTTTTAGACTAAGAGAAAAGGGATTTTGGCAACAGCCTGAGGAAAAATGAGCAGACAAAAGGAGACAACACAATGAAATGCCCGGGACAAGACAGTCGCTACTGGAAGCCAGGAGCCATCTATGAGGTCGAATGCCCCAACTGTGGTAATGAGGTAGAGTTTTTTAAAGATGATACTACCCGTAAATGCAAGAAATGCGGCCACCGTTTTCTGAACCCCAGTATGGACTTTGGCTGTGCCACTTACTGTCCCTATGCTGAGCAGTGCATTGGGAACCTTCCCCCAGAACTCATTGCACAGAAAGAAGATCTTCTGAAGGACAGGGTTGCCATTGAGATGAAGCACTATTTTGAACGGGATTTCAAACGGATTGGCCATACCATCAAAGTGGCGAGATACGCTGAGCAGATCGGAAAGGAAGAACGGGGCAACATGGCTGTGGTTTTGACAGCTGCTTATCTGCATGATATCGGGATCAAGGAGGCTGAGCGGAAGCACCAGAGTACTGCCGCCAGGTACCAGGAGCAGGAAGGACCATTAGTGGCAAGGGAGCTTTTGGCCAAACTGGGGGCCAGGGCGGAGCTGATCGAAGAGGTGTGCGATATCATCGGCCACCACCACCATCCCAGGGTAGAAGAGAGCATCAATTTCAAGAGTGTCTACGATGCTGACATGATTGCCAATCTGGAAGAAAAACAAAAAGAAGATCCAACGGAGTCTGAGAGCATGGCAAGCATTATTGAGAAATCCTTTCTCACCAATAGCGGCCGAGATCTTGCGAAGTATGTTCTTTTGAAGGGGAAGAAAGGTTGAACACTAGTGAGCATCAGACAAATAGATCTCTCGTAAAGGGATTTCCTTTTTGAAAACTTTACGTAATTTGGTTTGCTTGAGGTCAATATAAGCACGTACTTTATGAGGAGGAAGCCATGAAAGTCAAAAGAAAGATTATAGAAATCGATGAGGAGCTCTGCGACGGGTGCGGGCAGTGCGTGCCTGCATGCGCGGAGGGTGCCGTACAGGTTGTGAATGGAAAAGCCAAACTGATTTCGGACAAATACTGTGATGGGCTGGGGGCCTGTCTGGGAGAATGCCCGAACGGGGCAATCACCATAGTGGAACGTGAAGCTGAGGAATTTGATGAGGAGGCTGTGGAAGGGTATCTGAGTTCAAAGGCACACGAGGGGATTTCTGAGGAAGCGACCTTGGCCTGCGGATGTCCGTCTGCCCAGGTTGAGAGCTTTATTCCCTCGGTATCCTGCCAGGATGCCAATGAGCCGGCTGTTCAAGCGAGCACCACCTCAGCACTCTCCCATTGGCCAGTTCAGATCCGATTGGTGCCGGCAAGTGCACCGTTTTTGAAGGAGGCAGATCTCCTTGTAGCAGCAGACTGCACGTCTGTGGCCTATCCCAATTTTCACCAAGACTTTCTCAAAGGAAAGGTTGTCATGGTGGGGTGCCCGAAATTCGATGATGTCGAGGAGTATATTCAGAAGTTTGCCGATATCTTTACAGTGGCTGATATCAAGAGCATTACAGTTGTTGTTATGGAGGTGCCCTGCTGCAGCGCATTGCCCATCATTGTCAGACAAGGAATGGAAGCTGCCGGAAAAAGGATCCCCTTGGAAGAGGTCATGATCAGCACCAGGGGGAAGATCCTCAAGCAGGAGAGATTAGCAGCCTAATCACTGAACGGAGGCAGCTGTTGCAAAAGACGACCTAAGAGTATAAACGGGCCCATTCTGCTCTTGGTTCACATAGATAGTATGCAGCAACTCTGGAACAGGGAACTTTCAATAAAAGCCAAAAAGCACCCTCTATTCGTCTAAAATTATCTGGGTCATACTCTTAACACGTGGCACGTGTGTTGCCGAAGCAATTTCAATTTTCAGATTCTTCTGTTCCTTGTAAGGCTCAAGTGAAACTAAGGCAACTGGGAGAGCCACGCGTATGCTGGAGCAACAAGAATAGATTGGTCCTTGTTCGAAAAGATTTGATATCCTTCATCCTCAGCTATAAGCTGAACTGCCGGTATGCTCAGGGCATTTTGAAATTTTCTGAGCGTTGAAGAAGGTTGGATCTCCGAAGTTTTGGCCTCTATCAGGACAATCGGTTTGCGCCCGTTTGCGATCAAAAAATCTACTTCCTGCTGTTCTTTGTTCTTTATGAAATGCAAAGAGAACTGGCCATAGCCCAGATCATTCCAGTTTGTAACCGCCCGCCACAACTCCATGGCGACCATATTTTCAAACCGGGCAGCAGGCTCTTCTATGCGGGGTGCATCCCACAGGTAGACCTTGCGTTCTTTTTGGATAGACCGAGCAATTCTTTCTGTCCATGGGGCAATACTAAAAATCAAGAGAAATCTTTCAAAAACTGACAGCCAGCCTCGAACTGAGTTATAGGATACTTTTAAGTCAGTGGCGAGGGATGGGATCGAGAGAGGACTGCCCACCTTAGAGGGTAGCAAAAGATAGAGCGTCTCCATATCTGCTACAGATTTGATCCCGGTGAGATCGCGAATATCCTCGCGAATAAGTTGAGCGGAATAGCTGCTTGACCATCGACGGTATGTCGCCATCCGGTTAGCTAAATAGGGTTCAGGAAAACCACTGAGCGTAGATAGCCGTGACCACTCTTCTTTGAGCATTTCGCTACGTTCCATACTGATTTGTACTGGATTTTCCAAAAAGTTTTCGATTGTGAGGTTACTCTCTCCCAATTCTGCGATTGTAAAAGGCCATAGATGAAAGAGAAAATAACGACCAGCCAGAGAGTCTCCGCCTTTTTGATAGATGTCTAGCCTGCCACTTCCTGATACGAGGAATTGATATCCGTCATGAAATTGGTCGTAAGCACCTTTGAGATAGTTCTTCCAGTCTTTGTATTTGTGGATCTCATCGAATATGATTAGAGGTGTTGATGGATCTCGGCGCTTGATTTCTTGGAAAAATGTGGGATTCTCCATAAGTCTGGTCTTGTGCTGCGGAATATCCCAGTTGAAATAGAGGTTATTCGGAAAAGACCGGGAAATAATCTGGGTGAGTGTGGTTTTGCCCACCTGGCGCGGTCCGACAAGAAATACCATGGCTTTTTCTCTGGCTAGTTCCTGCCAGATTTTCAAATAAGGGTCTCTAGTTTCCATAATGGCTATTATTCATTAAAATGAAAAATAGTCAAGACTATTTTTCATTACGGTGAAAAATTAGCAAAAATAGCTAATTCCAAAACTCGGAAAAACTGCTCCATTCTGCTCTTGGTTCACATAGATAGTATGTAGCAACTCTGGAAAAGGGGCTTTGAATCAAAAGGGGTTAGCTGATGTGGCGTCCCCAATCCCGCCCTGATGGCGGGATCTTCGACAGGATTTGAACCCCTATTGCTGGTCGAGACGTGAAAGTTCATCCTTTCATGCCTCAATAGAGGAACTGAATGTTTGCTCAACAAGTCCAAAAACAAAAATGGCGTCCCCAACCGGATTTGAACCGGTGTTGTCGGCGTGAAAGGCCGATGTCCTGGACCTGGCTAGACGATGGGGACGCGAATTATCCTTTTTCTTTAGACTCCGTCTTTATTCACCCCTCTCGCCTATTTCAGGACCCGGTTGTCCCGCTCAAAGAGCGGGGTGTCCTGGACCTGGCTAGACGATGGGGACGCTTGCAACGATGTTGACACGAATATTATAGGCATATCAACTGAATAGTCAACACGTAATGGTATTTTGTGATCGCGTATGTTTAACCAAACTCGGTTTTTTGAAAAAGCAGGTAAACATGGCTGGGCCCTAACCTGCAGCCTTTTTTGAGAACACCTCCCCGGCTTTCAAATGTCTCCACGGGGAATTTGAGAATGATGATGAGCGGGATCAGTTCGCGGCCCAGCTCACGGTAGAGTTTTAATCTGACACTCGCCTACCCCTTAAACCCCGGGCCTTCTCTTTTCGGCGAGCTCAAATAAGAGCCCTCTTTGAGCACGGACAAGGCCCCTCTTGCAGCCTAACCTCCCTTTACCATGACGGAATAGATCTTGCATCTTGACATGAAGGTGTCAATGGAATAGTTATGGTCTGGATTTGGCGCCAAGGATTAGGTCCCCGCGTTCAGGGGTGAAGAAAGTTGAGAGCAACCTTTGCCACCGGAAGATCATGAAGAGTCGAGTTATTGCATTGCTGCCACTTGGGGCTTTCTTGTTGTTTGTGTTCCCTCAGCTATCCCTTTCCCATCCCCACGTTTTTATTCAAAATACCCTGGCAATCGTCTTTGATCAGCAAGGCCTTGCGGGTGTACGTGTGAAGTGGGTCTTTGACGAATTCTTCAGCAGCATGATAGTTGGCGATTATGATCAGAACCACAACAATAAGCTGGAAAACTCTGAGGTAGAAACCATAAAGAGGGAGGCCTTTACCAACCTGGCCAACTATGGGTATTTCACCTTTATCAGAATTCAGGGGAAACCGTTCAAGGTAGAGTATGTGCGTGACTTCTCCGCAGCCCTTGCCGGAGGCAAACTCATTTATGAATTCTGGATTCCTTGCCACGTCAAGGCGAGCTCGACATTCAAGCAGTTCATAATATCGCAATATGATCCAAGCTATTATACGAGGGTGGCCTTTGGCAAGGACCAGCCAGTGAAGGTGATAAGCGAGCCACGTTTTGAGATCAGTTATCGTATCGCCAAAAACATGAATAAGTCCTACTATTATAGCCAGATTCATCCGATAGAGGTGGTTATGAGGTTTAGACGGAAACATGGCTAGGTTAGTCACTGTCAGCATGATACTTTTTTCACTTCTAGCCGGAACGCTTTCGGCAGATGCGCAGAACCCGTTTATTTCAAAGGACAGCCCGCAGAATATCTCACCGGTACCCGGGCCACCACCTCCTTTTCTGGCCAAGATCGCTGCCTGGCAGCAGCAGCTCAACCAGAAGATGGCGATCCTGACCAGGCAAGCGAGGGAGACCGGCAGTCTCCGGCCTCTGCTGTCTTTGATAATCATCGCGTTTTTGTACGGCGTGCTACACGCCGCGGGTCCTGGCCACGGTAAGGCAGTGGCTATATCCTATCTGCTTTCCCGTGGCAGGAAACTGGGCAGCGGTATCCTCCTGGGCAACTCCATAGCCTTTTTCCACGGTCTGTCCGGGGTAGTGCTAGTATTCGCCGTGCATCTTGTGCTCAACAGAGGAGTCAGCGCCCCCCTAGAGAGCGTAACCCGCACTACGCAACTGATAAGTTATAGCCTCATTGTTTTGCTGGGAGCAGGCCTGCTGACAAAAAGCTTGCTTTCGTGGCACAGGCATCCTGGGAGCGATGGATCGAATCCAGGAGAGGGCTCGAGGGAAAAAAAGAGGGGACCACTGGCGGTGGCTCTGGCTGTGGGCATGATACCTTGTCCGGGAGTAGTATTGGTAATGCTCTTCTGTCTCTCACTGAACGCGGTAGGACTTGGCTTAGTGCTGGCCTTGTTTTTGGTGCTGGGCATGGCGGTGACCATCTCAGGAGTGGGGGTCGCAGGACTTGCCGGCAAGAACCTGGCCTTGGGGGCATTGGACCGCTGGCGAAGACCTGGCGAGATTATAGAACGGGGCATCGAGGCTACCGCTTCCCTCTTAGTGATGGCGTTTGGCTTACTTTTCCTAGCCGCAACCGTTTGACTCTGCCCGCTGCATTTAGAGAAGTCCGTGGGAAACGGTTTGAGAGGCAGTATGGTTTTTTCGGCTTTGTGTCCGACAACTGATTTATCATTAACGTAATTGTGCAACCTCTATCAAAGGGGCACATTTTCACGAATAATTCTTGCGCTCAACAAACAAAGGGTTAGCCAGTACACTGGCTAACCCCTCTTTCTTATTGCCTTTTTAGATGGGCCGTGCGTGAATCGAACACGCGACCAACGGATTAAAAGTCCGCTGCTCTACCTATCTGAGCTAACGGCCCATACATACAGTGCCTACATATTTTAGTAACACTATTGGGATGGTGTGTCAAAAAAATTATACACGGTTATATGAAGTTCAATTGGGAGCTATGGCAAAGATGTGGCTTTGAATCAGGTTTAATTCCTCTTCATTGGGGGGGTATGGATAATTCCACTGTTTTTCTCCGGGCAGGCAGTTGCCAAAAGGCCTGTTGCAGGCAACTTCGCCATCCTCATCCAGACATCCTCCGGTCATAAACGGGGTGCCCAGGTTGATGATTTGGATCAAATCATCTTTTGGGAGACCAAAGTCCGTAATATGTCCATCTTTATCGAATTCCATATCGGATGTCGAAATAGAGCGTTCTTCTAATAGATAGCGTGCAAGCTGAATTCTCAGATAGGTGGGCCACGGTGGCTGTTTTCTATTCTCCAGTTTGGAATCGGGTTCAGCAAAAAATGAAAAGAGATGATTTACAACCCCCATGTTCCAAAGCCTTTCCATAACGGTAACCGTCTCCTTTTCAGCCTCACCCATGCCTACCATGAGATGACTTCCAACATTACGTTCA
>JAUVXZ010000102.1 GCA_030603345.1 Pseudomonadota bacterium | reverse complement strand
AAAACAGGCCCTCACCAGGCCATTTTTTCTTACCTTCCTAAACCAAAAGTTAAACTCATCTTACAAACCATCCTCAAAACTGAGGAATATATTTTCTCATCTCACTTCTCTCAACCTTCCCTATTTTCAGAATAACATCAGCCGGCCTAAACTCAAAATAATCCTTCTCATCAAACCAGCCGCAGACAAAATTCCTCAGCCAAATTCCAGTCCTCAAACTCAAAGCCAGAGCATAAAGAAAAAGCTGAGCCATAACATATTTCTCCTTAGCCACCTCAGGTTTAAAATCTAAAAGATGAATATAGCCAAATCTTATCTGCACTCAATCAATATGCCCTGTCACACCCTGCCTAAAATCCAGACCCCCATCCTTGAAAAAACTCAACTTGCCAGCCTCACGAGAACACAAACACACCGGAACCTCACAGGCTAAAGTAGCCGTATCATTGGCCAGCATGAAATCCTGTACAACCTCGTGCCTTTCTCTGTTATTTCTGGTCATAGCCAGGGCAAGGCCAGCTAGCCGGCAGGCATAATTTGTTTTTCTCTCGGCCTTAACAGGGAAATCAATCTTCATCCTCGAACCTCGTGCTTTCCCAGCCAAAAACATCTCATCAGGACACTCTTTAGGAATACCTTTAAGATACCGAGCAAGGCCCGAAAAATAATCCTTGATGAACATCTTTACCTTAGCTTGGTGATATTGAAACTTGTAAGGAATCTGATGAAAGAAAGTCTTTCTAAAAATCACCTTCTCAGGTGAGAAAAGCTTCAAACCTTTTCCCCTGATCCGCCAGTAGGTACAGATATTTTTAAACTCCTTAATCCAAGAATCTACAGCTGACTTACTCACCTTCGTTTTAAATCTTTTTCTGGTTTGCTTAACAGCCTCGGACATAGAATAGCCCTTATTAAAAAGACTGACTGCTTCCATGATCAGTTTGGCCGGATAAACTCTTCCTTTGAGTTCTCTAAGGCTAAAACTCTTTCCGCAGCTTTTACACTCATATCTCTGGATCTTACCGAATTTATTTTTGCGCCTGCCTTTTTTTACTATCTGTGTGCTACTGTACCCAGGACACGTAAATTTTTCTTTTTTAGCCATAGGCCTAGATGTTGCTTCATATTAGTAAATCACTGCCGGGTCTCTTTTGTCAATAAAAGTTATCCGCAATTCGCAATTTGACAGATTTTATTTTTAAACCATTATAAGAGTAGCCTTATAATATTAAGGGGGCTACACATATGCATACCACCGAGGTGATCAACACTATCGGCATACCACACGCAAAACTCTATTACCTCGAACAAACGGGATATATCAAACCCAAGAAAATTCCCTTATCACACAAGAAACACAGAAAATATACCAAACAAGTCGCAGAGAAGATTCGGCTTATAGGGGGGCGGTCAATAAGCGATACTTCCACAGGATGAACACAGAGTCTATATAGGGTATAGCGTAAGAGTAGTTAATCATGATTTAATAAATTTGAACCGGGCAGGGGATTTTTCATGGATAATTTTTGTCGGCGATGTTCCACTTCGCTTTGGTAAAACAAAGTTTTTGAAAACGGAAAAAGTTAACTGATATAGCTCAAGATTGAGGTATACTCCAATTAAATGGGAATTTAAGATGCGTCGTCAGGTTTCTTTCCCCGAAATAAATAAATCAATGAACGTATTACAATGAAAAATAGTTCCGATGTTTCGTTGATCGAAGAGCTATTCAATAAGATTAAAGCGGGAAAGGTATATTTCTTGAAGGGAAAAACAGAGAGCATTGTAGGATCATTGAAAAAAGTGAAATTTGATAAACATGGAAAACCAATAATGGGGAGCGTTACCAGAGAAGTCATGGTCCTAGCCAGAACTCTCAGATGGATAAAGAACGAGAGAGATAAATACCTTTTTCATAATGAACGCGAGTATATGGAAGTCTGCATTGAGTTAATGAGCTATTTGCTAGACGCTCTCCATGATGTGATCGCACTTACTGTCAAATCCAGAAGATACAACAGGGGACTAAAAAGAAATGATGCGATGCTGGCTGGTTTGATGGTTAGAGGGGTAAAATTGTTCGAAGGAATTTTGGATATGGCCAGACAAATGAAGATGGAGTTCGCTCATATCTTCCTCCGGTGTCTAATGGAGACTTCTGTGAACCTATTGTACTTGGTGAACAAAGATGCTTCGTATTTTGAGACTTTTGTGAATGCTTCGTTCAGAAGAGAGATTGAAATATTGCAAGACATTAAGAAGAGAGCTAAAGGACGTCCCTTGACTCCGAGAGAAGAGCGGATGATTGACTCCATTGAGGGAACAGCCAAGGACAGCGAAGTTAATCTGGAGGAGATAGCCAGAAAGAAACCATGGAAGAAACGCAAGAATGCAAGACCCCCGTCTTATAAACCAGACACTAAGGAAATGATGGAAAACATAGGTTGGGAAGAAACATATTTGTATAGCTATGCATCTCCAAGTCATGCTATTCACGGAGACTGGAGAGATATAAGATTCTATCACGTACTATTTCGGGACGGTAGATATTGTCCTAATCCTCGGTGGAGAGAGGTGGATTGCCGAGTGACTTGCCCAGCAAGTGTAATTGTGATAAAAAGTGCCCTCGCATATTTGACTTTGATAGATGACGTAAAGGAGGCAAGAGAGTCAAAAAGTTGTTTGGTACTGCTGAGGGATGAGTTCAGGGATCTTAACGATGCTTATGAGCTGTATATACAGAAGTCGAAAACAGGTAACTAATGCTCTATTTTGATGTACGAGGGGACAGGAGTGCTCATGACAGTCATCAAATCGCTGGCTCCAGTATGGCTTTTTCGTAAGTTGAGTTCCAGCCTTCAGTCTAATTAGTTACCCCGCCGTTTACTTTTAGCAATAAGATTAAAAATGGATTTGATTCACACGTACAACGATTAAATAGCAGTTTAATGTTATGTGTAAGTCAGCCTCTGTAACTAGTTTCAGAGCCCGCTAGAACTGAATACCTGTCTACTGTCAGAACCAAGGCACGATGAGTATCCGTCGCACGATTTGGAGGTTCAAACTGTCGCTCAAAGCGTAACCTGGGTCATCCAGGGTGCATCAGATTGAATCCTTTTGTTTAATCGCTCGATAGATGAAAAATTATACTTCGATCTCCTTCCTGTAGGATCTATGATTCTAATGCTGGAAAGTAGGTTTGGAATAGAATTCGACGGGGATCGTGATACGATTCCGGTCGCTGGAATGAATGACATACTTCACCAACTCGACAAATCGCCTACACTCCGGAGAGATTCCACCACAGAAAGTGGGGAGAAATGCTGCAAAACAAACTTTGATCATGCCGTAACCAATCCACCTTCTTCTGGTGATGCTGTAGAAACTTGGGTTAAGGGGTTACTCTTATAGAAAAAGGGTAAAATATTGTTTTCAGGAGTCGATTTTACGGGCAATCTTTTGATTTCTTTTTATTCCTTAGACTATTCAGCCATTTTTCGGCATTCTTGGTATCGGGGTGTTCATCTCCATAAAACTCTCGAAATATGTCGTAAGCCCCCTGAAAGTACCGAATTGCTTTTTTGGCATCTCCCAGGGCATACCAGGCACCTCCCAGGTTGTTGAGAGTAGCTGCCACACGGGAGTGTTTCTCACCATAGACTTCCCTGACGATGGAGAGTGCCTGCTCGAAGTACTCAATTGCTTTTTTGGCATCTCCCAGGTCCTTCCAGGCTAATCCCAGGTTGTTGAGAGTAGTTGCCACATGGGGATGTTTCTCACCATAGGCTTCCCTGACGATGGAGAGTGCCTGCTCGTAATACTCAATTGCTTTTTTGGCATCTCCCAGGATCTGCCAGGCTAATCCCAGGTTGTTGAGAGTAGCTGCCACATGGGGATGTTTCTCGCCATAGGCTTCCCTGACGATGGAGAGTGCCTGCTCGAAGTACTCAATTGCTTTTTTGGCCTCTCCCAGGTCCTGCCAGGCTAATCCCAGGTTGTTGAGAGTAGCTGCCACATGGGGATGTTTCTCACCATAGACTTCCTTATCGATGGAGAGTGCCTGCTCGAAGTACTCAATTGCTTTTTTGGCCTCTCCCAGGTCCTTCCAGGCTGATCCCAGGTTGTTGAGACGTGTTGCTATATTGGGGTGCCTTTCGCCATAGACTTCCTTATCGATGGAGAGTGCCTGCTCGTAGTATTTGATCGCCTCCCTAGCATCTCCGGTATCGTAGTATATCCATCCGAGTTCGAACAGAAATTTAGCAAGTTTATCATCCCTCCTCGGCTCGGGAACCTGCGAAAGGATATACTCCCCATATGATAGAGCTTCCTTGTAGGCAAGAGAGCTACGTAAATAGGGAAGTAGTCTACCCCCTGCCTCTTCAATCGCGAGCTCATGCATCTGCGCCTTCAGGGCATGTTCAATGAGCTCAAATGACATAATCGGCTCATAGCCTGGGGATTGAGAAAGAACTCCCTCATAGTAGGAGATGGCAGCCTGGTGGCACCTTTTTCTCTCTTCGGCTCCCTGCTCCCTGAAGATATCGTCCCGGAGGAGTGGAGTCACCCAGTACTGAACGAAATTCTTGCGGCTACTATCCTGCTCCAGCAGACTCAGACGCACTGCCTGGTCTACATATGATTCCCAATATGGCAATCTCTCACAAACTAATCGGATTCCCTCTTTCAGGACCGGCAGTCGGTAGACCGCCGACCATCGCATCAAGGTCTGAAATTCTCCGGGCTGACTTTCTAGGATCTCTCGTAAGACAAGGCTTTGAACAAATTCATCCTGTTTGCCTTTCACTGCTGAGAGGAGAGAAACGACGTCCAGATCCTGCGCCTCCCCTACCAAGATATCTAGATCCTCCATCAATCGAGGATTTCCGCGTCCGGCCTCGATGAGTTTCTGCCTCAGGTCAGGATCAGGATATCTGGGAATATGCTTGAGCTCAGATAGTTTTTTCCCCTCATCGGCACCCCGAAAACTGGCCAAACCAATGGATTCGAGACATTGCTCCACCAGGTTCACTCCCTCGAAGGTAAGGGGAAAAGTATAGCGACTGGTGATAATAAGCTGACTCATCTTGTCGCTGTAAGGTAAATACCTCAGTAGCATCTCTAAAAGAGGCACCGCGTCACTGGAAACTTGTGGCTCACCTTCTTTGATCTTCACTAGGCTTCTCTCAAAATCGTCCAGCAGGATGAGATAGTTGTTTTCCTGAAAAGACGATGAACAAAGACTTCGAAGCTTGTCAGGCATCTCTTCTGATTCATCTAGTACCTTCAGGCCTCCTTTGTCTTTGGCCCGTACAAAAGCATCCTTTAATGCTTCGCCAAGAGTGAGGGCGTCGAGTTTGCCATGAACAATGATCAAATCATGGTCTTTGAATCGCTCACAAAATTTGCCCGCAAGACAGCTCTTACCCAATCCCCCAGTTCCATGTAAAAGGAGACCCACTTTTTCTTCATCTTTCCTCAATGACCTGAGTCCTTGCTGGATCTGTCGTCTTCTGCCAACAAAACCCTTTTTAAGAACCTTCACCTGGGTGCTGTGTAGATAGACATACTGAAGATCTCGGCGTTTCGGTCGCCTCCGCTGTCCCCTTCGAACCAGGGGTATGGTCAGGGGAGTGCCATCCGAAAAGAGGCGAAGGAGGGGCCAATCGGTCTTCTGACGCTTAAAAAGTTCCCGGCGAGTTGAGAGTACTGCCTTGAGGATGTTCTCACCTCTACTCAGCTCAAAATAGAGCTGTTTCGCAGCAAAGGATGCGCCGCTATCAGACACCGGTAGGCCCCAACCGAGACAAATAGAGTAATGCTTGGCAACGAGCTGGTGGGCAAAGGAGCTAGTAGCAACATGCGGAGGAGTCTCCCCCGTCCTACAGCCAGAAAGAAACAACAGTCGTGGCAGGCTCAGATTGAGTTTATCCCAAAGCTGCGAGGGGGTAACCTGGACCGGTAACCCTTCTTCATCTTCCATCCAGAAAAAGGGCACACCCTTCTCATTGATATCGGCATGGCCGGAAAGATGGACGGCATCATATTCATTCCGGGCGAGACGCTCGGCCAGCCCCTCCAGCGATCCGGTATCCTCCACATCTATCTCCACAGGTAGCTCCTTGGTGACTTCGTAGATGGTATCCTCTTCCTTTTCAAATTTAAGAACGGGAGAGATAGGCGCGGGTGAGCAGGCCATGAACAGGATCTTAAGCGGGTGATTCTTGGGCTGAGGAGATCTTCTGCACCCCCAGTCCGAAACCCGGCGTACCAGATGTATCTCGGAAGCCACCAGGAAAACTGAGTGATAAAGTAATTCAAAGGGTAAATTGGATGTAGGGCCCACAGGTCTTACGTAGACGTGAAGGGTCTCACCGTGATCATGGGCTTTGTTGAGAGCCCGCACCAAGGTTTGTCTATCACCATTGAGAAGATCAAAAAGCTTTTTGCCAATTTCCTGGGACAAATTGAGCGATTTATTCCAGCGAAAATCGGCGCATTGTCTTTCCATCCCGCGAATATCATCCAAGTTCAGAGGATTTGTATCCTGGCTGCCGTCTGGCAATATCCGGGTGAGAGAAAGCTCGTCTTTCTCTCTTTGATAATGAAAAGCGGCCTGATAAACTACAGGCATTCTCGCTCCTTATTTTCGCTTTCAAAGTTCACCATTCGAGCAATGGGTGCTACCTTTAACCAGAAGCCAGGTCCCGACCTAATAGAACTCAAATGAGCTTCTTCCTTCTCGTTGAGAGTAGAAAAGCTATCTTCACCTCAAGAGAGAAGGAAGACCGTGGGTGAGAAATTATGACTCGTCCTCGTCGGCACGTCTATATGTTGAAGGCCTTGTACCCTCATGGCAAAACGTTGTCACCATGAGCCGCATTGTACGGAGATTGGTCCGCAAGGCTCTTCCTTCATCATAGTTTTCGTTCTCCCGATGCGGTGGCTCGCTCCTCGCTTCTATCATATACTGGCGCGGGAGATTAGTCAAGACAAATATTTCCTACAAAATCATTCCATTAGAGACTAAAAGACACTGGAGAGATGAAAAACCTAACTATGGCGTGCTTTCAAAAGCTCAGTACGCATTCAACTGGTGCAGGTATCGATTAAATGGGGGTTTGGTCCCGGCCTTTCGCTATTTTGGATGAGACTCAACTTGAGACTAGGACTGTATCATTTCCTATTTTATGATGATCTGGGGGAGTCTTCCCTTGCTGGATTCCCAGCGCGGCGAGGGGCGTTCTCTTATTAACTTCATGCCTTAGCTTGGTACAATGTCGGTAAGGAAGATACTGATCCTATTAAGTGGGGGCAGGAGTTGAACCTGCAATTCTTGACTTCAAGGAGGTCAATTCTCATGGAGAAGTAGCATCCTCGCCGAAGTGCAATTAGCAGTCCTGCGTTGAGAGATTTTCCCCTCGGGCTACTGAGCACGATGACAAAGCGAAATTCACGTTTCACAGTGACCGGTCTTGCATTCAGCCACTCTCCATTGTTGAACGAAGGAGCTCTCGGAAAAAAAGTCAGAAATGCCTTTAGTACTGAAGGTTCCGGCTCTGTATTGTTCTTGGTAGTCCCAACCGAATCGACTTTTGCATCATCTAGTCCTGCTTCGCCGAAATTCTGAAGACGCCTTTAGCGAAAGCACCTCCGCGGATCAAGCTCAAGGCACGTTTTTGGGGACCAGTCCCACTGTGCGTAGCCGTTTCGTCGACGTACTTTTTGCTAGTCTTCTATTAAATATCAATCTAATTGTCAGATATAAGCTCCGGGGCTTCCGCACATTAGATAACTATTTAATCTTAGGGTAGTATCCTAAGAGGTGAGAAAAGACTCAAACAAAAGATCATGTCAATGTCGGGATGAAAGTACCCACCTGGACGAAAAGTCTGTCTTGAATTAAAAGAACAATCACTCTATTATTCCAACTCGGATTGCTGTTCTATTTTGGCCAGCAACTTCTCACTGACAAGTCCGGCTCTTTTCTATGGAATTTATTATAGCCTTGAGGGTTTCCTAGGATAACTTGCAATAACATCGCATTGGGGGAAATACAGATATGTCCCGGAATTCTTCTTTTTCAGCCATCTGATGCCATGGACTTACCAACAGCAAGATTAATGTTCTAGTTCAGGAATATTCCAATTCCATCATGGCCCCACAACCAGGCAAGACCGTACAGTGCTCTTAACTACCGACCACCTCTCCCCGAGGCCACCATTCCGTTGACTTTAACTTAATAAGTGGCCCTATTAATAGGGCAGTTAGAGTTCTAAGGAACCATGATATCCTCCTATATTCTGTATCAGGAGTCGATCTCTTATTCACAAAATGGGGCAATGTATCCTACGCTGTTTTTATACAGCATAGCAATAGCTGTTAATTATGTCTCCAAAATGTCCGTCGATTTTAGTTCAAACTTGCCTTACTTCGACCTTCAAAGGTTGATTTGGCACTTGTTAGGTAAAATTGTGCTCCTGAAAAGCTAACTTTGGTGCCTGGAATAGGAAAACTTGGGAGATAATAAGATGTCTAGAAACTGGCAAAATCTTCGAGTTTGGAATGGTTCACAGAATAAAGCGTTTGAGGAACTATGCTGCCAGCTTGCTCGATGCGAGAAAGTCCCTCCAGGGTCTACGTTCGTTAGAAAGGCCGACCCTGATGCTGGAGTAGAATGCTACTGGAAATTGCCCAATGGTGATGAGTTGGGATGGCAAGCCAAATTTTTTCTTTTTTCTCCAAACAGAACTCAATGGCAGCAACTAGATGAATCGGTAAAAAGGGCTCTCGAAAAGCATCCTCGACTTACCTCATACACAATTTGCCTTCCCATTGACCGACCAGATCCTCGAATCAATGAAGAAGTATCGTTTATGGATAAGTGGACCAAACATGTCGAGAAGTGGAAGAAGTGGGTACAAGAAAAGAGAATGTCCGTCCAATTCCCTTATTGGGGTGAGCATGAGATTTGGGAACGTCTCACTAAAGATAAGCATGTAGGACGTAGGTATTTTTGGTTTAATGAAGAGGAGTTTAATACTCAATGGGCAAAGAAACATATAAAAATAGCCCTTGCAGATGCAGGGGAAAGATACGCTCCTCATTTTCTTAATAATGCTAGTTTGAATGTTAAGCTCCCTATGGCTAATTTATTTGAAGGATTAGGTAGAACAGATGAGTTCTGGAGCGAACTAAGAAGACTATATGGAAGAGCCAAAAGAGCTTATTCAAAGGCTAACAGAGAAACAATAATTAGTATTTTAGAAGCAATAGGTGAGGAAGAAATCAACTCTTTGTTGCACAATAGTAAAATACAGAGCGATGGGTTATTTAAAAAAACTAACGGTGGTTACACATTTCTCAAAAACATTGGCGAATTGCGGGATTTAGATATTTACAATACTGATTTGCAAAGTGACAAGTTCCATGATTTACAGAACTTATGGCTGAGAGTGAACTGGCGCAAAATTCTCGAAAAGCTCCTTCATGTTATCTCCAATAATTTAGATCTTGAATTCGAAAAGATCGATCTTGAAACTATTGCTCAACTTTCTTCTCAGGGAACTGAAGCTACCTGGATGTGTGTTTATGCTTCAAGGAGAGCGAAAGAGAAGCATGACAAAGAACCAAGATCTAAGGAAGGGATAGATAGGAAGAATTTAGAAAATTACAGCGACTACCGTCTTTCAGAATTAATAGGAGAACTTCAGGGTCTTAATAACTTCGTACAGTCTCCCCGAGCTTTGTTGGTAAACAAACCAGCAATATTATTGGTTGGCGATGCTCTTGTGGGCAAAACTCATCTATTCTGCGATATTGCTTTGGAAAGAATCAAGAAAGCTCTTCCGACAATCTTGATACTCGGTCAACACTTGATGAGTGCTGGTAGCCCATGGAATCAATTACTTGAGGAACTTGGCTTATCCTGCACTCGCGAGCAATTTATTGGTGCTTTGGATGCATGGGGACAAGCAAAAAGTTCCCGAGTACTCTTGATTATTGATGCCCTAAACGAAGGGAACGGAAAAGTGATTTAGTACCAACATCTGGCAGGATTCCTGGAATTGCTCAAGGATTATTCGACCATAGGGGTAGCTTTAAGCGTTAAACGTCCCGATTTATCTTCTACTGTAAGGAGAGATGTTATTGATAGGTACCTAGTAGAAGTAAATCACCCCGGGTTTCAAGGTGTTGAATATTTAGCACTATCCACATACTGTAAAGCTTTTGAGCTTTTTATGCCTAATTTTCCTATTATCTATCCAGCTTTCCTAAACCCAGGTTTTCTCTATCTCTTGTGCAAAGGGCTTAAGAATCAGGGAGAAAAACGTATACCCACAGGAGCTATAGGATTCTCGCGAGTCTTTGGAGATTATATAGACTCGATTCACAAGAAATTGTGGCATCCGAATGAACTCAACTATGCAGAAGATATCAATTTGGTGGGCAAAGCAGTAACCTCGATAGTGGAGCTAATGGTAGAACGTAGAAACATGTGGGTTGAATACGAGGAAGCCCAAAAAATAGTGAATGCTCTTCTTCCTGAAAGACTACATAACAAAAGCCTCTTTCAAGCATTAATTTCAGAGGGCCTATTCGCTAAGGATAGATTTTTATGTAACTCAGAAGAAATACTCGGTATCCGTTTCCCTTATCAAAAATTTGAAAATCATTTTGTGACAAAGTTCTTGATTGATAAATACATTAAGGAAAGTGATCCATTGAGATCTTTTTCATTCGACAAACCATTGGGATTACTTGTGAAAGATGAACCGACCTGTTGGCAGAATCGTGGTCTTATCGAAGCATTTTCTATCCAGCTCCCAGAGCGTATTGAAAAGGAATTAGTCGAAGTTGCTCCAAGGTGCGCAGACTATCAACCAATCCGTGAGACATTCGTTGAGAGCCTTATTTGGAGAGACCCAAAGGCTATTACTGATGCAACTCTGAATTATATCAATGAATATATCATCAAATACAAAGACACTCATGACCAATTCTTAGATGCCTTGTTAACTATAGCCTCAAATCCTGACCATCCTTACAATGCTGATTTTCTCCACAAGCATTTGATGAAACTTGAACTTGCAGAGCGAGATGCATGGTGGTCTATCTTTCTTCATTGTCAATACGGAGAGCATGGAGCTGTTGACCGTCTTGTTGACTGGGCATGGTCTGTAGAAGATAAAAGTCACATTGGTGACGAGTCCATAAGGCTGTGCGGAACTACTCTGGCCTGGTTCTTGACAACATCCAATCGTTTTCTTCGGGACAGGGCGACAAAG